>CAZIXQ010000074.1:0-14940 GCA_964543155.1 uncultured Enterobacteriaceae bacterium | reverse complement strand
CCGAGATCTCCTCGATCAGCTGCGCGAGCCGGCGCGACACCTCGCCGATCTCGGACAGCGCCTGACCCGCGGCGTCGGAGAGCTTCGCGCCCTCGACCACGCCGACCGTGCTCTTCTCCATCGCGGCCACCGCGTCGTGCGTGTCGGTCTGAATCGTCTTCACGATCGCCGCGATCTGCTTGGTCGCCTCGGCCGAGCGTTCCGCCAGCCGCTGCACCTCTTCGGCGACCACCGTGAAACCGCGCCCCGCCTCGCCCGCGCTCGCCGCCTGGATGGCTGCGTTGAGCGCCAGCACGTTCGTCTGCTCGGTGATGTCCGAGATCAGCTCCACGATTTCGCCGATCTCCTGCGAGCTCTCGCCGAGCCGCTTGATCCGCTTCGCCGTCTCCTGGATCTGCTCGCGAATCTCGCCCATGCCCGAGATCGAGTTGGACACCGCCTCCTGGCCCTTCTGCGCCGCCGACAGCGACTGGCGCGCGACGCTCACCGACTTCGACGCGCTCGCCGACACCTCGTTGATCGCGCGCGCCATCTTGAGCACCGAGGCGCCCGCCTCCTGAATCTCCTTCGACTGCCGCTCGGCGGCCTGGAGCAGCTTCACCGAGGTCGCCTGCGCGGACTCGGTCGCGCTCGTCACCTGCGCCGCGGCGCTGTTGATGCGGCCGACCAGGACGCGCAGCTCCTCGATCGTGTAGTTCACCGAGTCGGCGATCGCGCCGGTGATGTCCTCGGTGACGGTCGCCTGCACCGTGAGGTCGCCGTCCGCGAGGCTGCCCATCTCGTTCATCAGCCGCAGAATCGCCTCCTGGTTCGCCTTGTTCTGCGACTCCGCCTCGCTGCGCAGGCGCTCCGCGTCCTCCCGCAGCTTGACCTGCTCCGCGGTCTTGCGCTCGTTGTCGTCGCGATAGGCCTTCGCCATCAGCAGCACGGCCACGATCGCGCCGGCGGCGCAGAGCGCCATCACGATGTAGTTCAGCCAGGTCTGCCCGACCTCGCCCTCGTACGCGGCCGCGAGCTCGTCGGAGGCCTTGAGCAGCGCCTCCGAGTCGTTGACGACGTTGCGGCCGGCGGCCTTGGCGTTCACGAGCGGCTGGATGTTGCCGAGAATCGAGTTCACCGACTTGCGATACTCCTGGTAGGCGGCGTCCAGCTCCTTCAGCTTCTCCAGCGTCTCGGGATCGCGCGCGGCCGACACGCGCAGGCTGTCGCTGCCCTTGGTGAGGGCCGCGACGATGTCGCGGAAGGTGTTGGAGTCCTTGCCGAGGAGGAACGTCACCTCGGGGTCGATCACGTCGGAGGCGAGCAGCGCGTTGGCGTTCTTCGCCATGCGCTGCGTCAGCATGACCAGCTGGCCGGCGGCGGAGATCTCGCGCGCACCTGCCTGGGACTGGAGCTTCAGCGCCGAGACCTGCTCGGCGAGGTCGAGCAGCACCGGGTTGTTGTCGTTGATCGCCTTCACCGCCGCCCCGAGCGCGATCAGGTTCTTCTGCTGCGCGAGCACCAGGCCGACGTTCTTGTCCGACTTCTGCCAGACCTGCGACACCTTGTCGAGCGCGGGCTTCACCCCCTCGCCGGAGGGCGGCACGTCGATGTCGCCCACCCTGCCCCCGGCGGTGACCGCCTCGAGCAGGCCCGCGAACTCGTCGCGGCTCGACTTGAGCCGCGCGAACGCGGCGGCGTTGCCCTGCAGGCCCTGCTGCGCTTCCTTCGCGACGCGCTGGGACAGCATCCGCATCTGGCCGGCGGCGTTGATGTAGGCGGCGCCCTGCGAGGTGGTGCGGATCGCGAGCCAGCCGAGGAGCACGATCGCGAACACGAGGAAGCCGAGCACGGTCAGCAGCACCTGGGTCTGCGTCCGGAAGGACTTGCCCGCGAGCGCACCCTTCTTCTTCGGTCCGCCGACGGCCTCGAGGATCGAGGTCGAGCTCGCCTGCACGGGCGTCCTCTTGGCCGGCGCCTTGCTCGGCGGCGACTTGTCGGGGCCCTTGCCCTTGCCGAGACCGATGTTCAACGCCTTGAGGTTGATTGCCATGACTTCTCCCGCGATCCTCGCGTCTTTTCCGCTTCTGCCGCCCGCGGCGCACCCGCGCCGCGGCCCCGTTTCCGTTACCTGCTACAAGCCCGCCTGCAGGAAGCCCTCGCTGTAGACCAGCGTGTTCATGCTCAGCTCGCGCCAGACCCGCCCGTCCTTGTCCGCGTAGCGGGTCGCCTCCCACGGGCGGTCGCCCTCGCCCGCGCGCGGCTCGAAGTGCTGCAGGTTCCGCAGGCCCAGCATCCGGCTCACGAGCAGCGCCGCGTTCAAGTGGTAGCGCTCGGCGACCAGCAGCAACCGCGCGTCCGGGGTCTGCGGGGTCGGCTCGCCGCCCTGGTAGGCCGCGAGGTCGATGACGCTGAACAGGTTGCCGCGGATGTTCGCCAGTCCCCGGAACCAGCCGCGGGTGAGCGGCACGGGCGCGATCGCCGGCACCGGGATCACCTCCCCCGCCTCCTCGAGCCGCACCAGCCAGTGCTCGCCCCCGACCTGCACGCCGAGCCGCGCCGACGGCGCGTCGGCGGCAGCCGCCTCGTTCAGCCGGCGAACGAGGTCCTGCTGAAACTCGCGGAGACTGACGCGACGGGCCATTGCCCTGCCGTGCCTAGTTGGCCGCCGAGAGCTGGGCGATCTTCGCGAGCAGCTGCGCCGCGTCGACCGGCTTGACCAGGTAGTCGTTCGCCCCCTGGCGCATGCCCCAGATCTTGTCGGTATCCGCGCCCTTGCTCGTGCACATGATCACCGGGATGTGCTTGGTGGCGTCGTCGCGAGTGATCTGGCGCGTCGCCTGGTAGCCGTTCAGCCCCGGCATCACGACGTCCATGAGGATCAGGTCCGGCAGCTCGGCCTTGGCCTTGACGATCGCGTCCTCGCCGTTCTCGGCCGTCACGACCTGGTAGCCCTTCTTGGCCAGCGTCTCGAGCATGTACTGGCGGTCGGTCGGGGAGTCGTCGACGACGAGGATCTTCTTGACGGGCATGAGCGTCTCCGGAGCGGAAATGTGAGTCGTGCTCAGACGCGGTGGGGCGCGTGCGCACCCACGGTCTTGAGCAGGCTGTCCTTGGTGAAGGGCTTGGTCAGGTACTCGTCCGACCCGACCATGCGACCGCGCGCGCGGTCGAAGAGGCCGTCCTTGGACGAGAGCATGATGACCGGCGTGCCGGCGAACCGCGCGTTCTTCTTGATGAGCGCGCAGGTCTGGTAGCCGTCCAGGCGCGGCATCATGATGTCGCAGAAGATCAGGTCCGGCTGGTGGTCGGTGATCTTGGCGAGGGCGTCGAAGCCGTCCTCGGCCAGGATCACCTGACATCCCGCTTGCGCGAGAAAGATCTCTGCGCTGCGGCGGATGGTGTTCGAATCGTCGATCACCATCACCTTCACGCCGGCCAGGCTGGCGGTATCGCTCAAGGTCGAGCCCCTTTTGTCCGGCCCCGCGCGCGATTGGGCGGCATGCGGGCCGCCTGCGCCGGGGCAGGCGCCCATTCTAAGCGCGTCCAGAAACCGGAAGCTATCCGGGATTCGTAGGTTCGGCCAATTATTTAACGCACTTTCTGAAGTGTGCAATAGGTCCGAAAAAGGGGGTTCGAAGGGCGGTTTCGAAGCGGTGTTGCGCCCCCGGACGGGGGTGCAGGCGGGGTTCGGTCGGCGCTGCCGGAGGCGTTCGGGGCCGTGCGGGCGCGGTCAGATCTCGACCATCTCGAAATCGTCCTTGCGTGCGCCGCACTCCGGGCACGTCCAGTTGATGGGCACGTCCTCCCAGCGCGTCCCGGGCGCCAACCCCTCTTCGGGCAACCCGGCCGCCTCGTCATAGATGAACCCGCAGATGAGGCACATCCAGGTCTTGTAGGTTTGAGTGGTTTCCACCGTCGAAATAAGGAGTTGGGTGAGAAAAGAGTGGGCTAAAATCGCGCCGGATCATACCGTGCGGTCGACGCGCTGACCAGCACGGAATCAGCGCCACCCGCATGAATCGATTCCCGCGCGGCCTGTACGCGCTCACCCCGGACCTGACCGACACCGGTGCGCTCGTCGCGCAGGTGGGCGAGGCCATCCGGGGCGGCGCCACCGCCGTCCAGTACCGGAACAAGACCGCACCCGCCGACCTGCGGCGCGAGCTGGCCGCGGCGCTCGCGGCGCGGTGCCGGACCGCGGGCGTGCCGCTGATCGTGAACGACGACGTCGCCCTCGCCGCCGCCGTCGATGCGGACGGCGCGCACCTGGGCGCCGGGGACTGCGATCTCGCCGTGGCCCGCGCCCGGCTCGGCCCGGGCCGGCTGCTCGGGGCGTCGTGCTATAACCGGCTCGAACTCGGGCACGCGGCGGTGGCCGCGGGCGCCGATTACGTCGCGTTCGGCGCGGCGTTCGCGTCGTCCACCAAGCCGGGCGCGGTGCACGCGCCGCTGGAGCTCTATCGCGCGGCGCGGCGCGCGCTGACAGCGCCGATCGTGGCCATCGGCGGGATCACCGTCGAGAACGCGCCGGCGTTGATCGAGGCCGGCGTGGATGCCGTGGCGGTGATCACCGGGCTCTTCGGCGCGGACGACGTCGCGCGCCGCGCCCGCGAGTTCCAATCCCTGTTCGCGAGGATCGAGTCGCCATGAGCCGGAACGAAGAGCTGTTCGCGCGGGCGCAGTCGCGCATCCCGGGCGGGGTCAACTCGCCGGTGCGGGCGTTCCGCGCCGTGGGCGGCACGCCGCGCTTCTTCGCGCGCGGCGAGGGGCCGTTCTTCTGGGACGCGGACGGCAAGCGCTACATCGACTACGTCGGCTCGTGGGGCCCGCTCATCCTCGGCCACGCCCACCCCCAGGTCGTCGACGCGGTGCGCAGCCGCGCGCTGCAGGGCCTGTCCTTCGGCGCGCCGACCGAGCTCGAGATCGAGATGGCGGAGGTGCTCTGCAGGACGCTGCCGAGCATGGAGATGGTGCGCCTCGTTTCCTCCGGCACCGAGGCCACGATGACCGCGCTGCGCCTCGCGCGCGGGTTCACCGGCCGACCGAAGATCGTCAAGTTCGAGGGGTGCTACCACGGCCACGGCGACGCGCTCCTCGTGAAGGCCGGCTCCGGCGCCCTCACCCTCGGCAATCCCAGCTCCGCGGGCGTCACCCCGGAGACCGCGACGCACACGATGGTGCTCGGCTTCAACGACGTCGCCCAGCTCGAGGACGCGTTCCGACGCCACGGCGACGAGATCGCGGGCGTCATCGTCGAGCCGGTCGCCGGGAACATGAACCTCGTGCCCGGCACGCACGAGTTCCTCGGCGCGCTGCGCGCGCTCTGCACGAAGCACGGCGCGGTGCTGATCTTCGACGAGGTGATGACCGGCTTTCGCGTCGGCGCCCAGGGCGCGCAGGGGCTCTACCGCATCACCCCGGACCTGACCACGCTCGGCAAGGTGATCGGCGGCGGCATGCCGGTCGGCGCGTTCGGCGGCCGCAAGGACATCATGGCGAAGATCGCGCCCCTGGGTCCGGTGTACCAGGCCGGGACGCTCTCGGGGAACCCGGTGGCGGTCGCGGCCGGGCTCGCCACGCTCAGGCTCGTGCTCGAGCCGGGGTTCTTCGAGCGGCTGGAGGCGGTGACACGGCGCCTCGTCGACGGCCTCAACGCCGCCGCGCGCAGGCACGGCGTGGCGTTCTCGGCCGCGCACGTGGGGGGGATGTTCGGCGCGTACTTCCGGGCGAAGCCGCCGCTGTCCTATGCCGAGGTGATGGAAAGCGACAAGGAGGCGTTCAACCGCTTCTTCCACGCCATGCTCGAGGAAGGCGTGTACTACGCGCCTTCCGCGTACGAGGCGGGGTTCGTCTCGGCGGCCCACGGCGAGGCCGAGATCGCCCACACGGTCGCCGCGGCCGAGCGCTTCTTCGCGCGCTGAGGCGCGCGCTACGCGGTTGGCCTGGGTCCCGGCCTGGCTCTGGATCCCGGCTTACGCCGGGATGACCGAGCTACGCTCGGTCACTTCTTCAGCGCGTCGCGGATCTCGCGCAGCAGCTTGACGTCCTCCGGCTCGGCGGGCGGCGCGGGCGGCGCCTCCGCCTTGAGCTTGTTGATCCACTTCACCATGATGAAGATGATCCAGGCGAGGATGATGAAGTAGAGGACGATGGTGATGAAATTGCCGTACGCGAGCACCGGCACGCCGGCCTTCTTCACCGCGTCCAGCGTCATCGGGGTGCCGGCCGGAATGTCCTTCAGCGCCACGTAGTAGTTGGAGAAGTCGAGCCCGCCGGTCACCCGGCCGATGATCGGCATGATGAGGTCGTTCACGACCGAGTCGACGATCTTGCCGAAGGCGGCACCGATGATCACGCCGACGGCGAGGTCCATCACATTGCCCTTGATCGCGAAGCTCTTGAATTCCTGCAGCATGGACATGCGGCGTCCCCCTCTGGCTGGTGATGATCGTAGCGCGGATGCCCGCCGATTGTAGCCAAGAGGCCGCGTCGCGACGCCCCGAACGTCTCAGAGCAGGAACAGCGTGGCGAGCCCCAGAAAGATGAAGAAGCCGAGCGTGTCGGTCGCGAAGGTGAGCAGCACCGAGGAGCCGACCGCGGGATCGCGCCCGGCGCGCCAGCGCAGGAGCGGGACCAGCATCCCGACGCTGGCCCCGACCAGCAGGTTGAGCACCATCGCCGCCCACATCACCGCGCCGAGGCCGAGGCGGCCGGAGATCGAGTAGGCGAACAGGCCTGCGATCAGCCCGCCGGCGAGCCCGATCAGCACCGCGGTCGAGAGCTCCTTGCGCAACAGCCGGCGCACGCTGTCGGCCTGGATCTGACCGAGGGCGAGCGCGCGGATGATCAGCGTCATCGTCTGGTTGCCCGAGTTGCCGCCGATGCCGGCGACGATCGACATCAGGAACGCGAGCATCACGATCTGGCTCACCGTCGCCTCGAAGCGCGAGGCGACCCACGCCGCGCACGAGGCGGTGAGGATGTTCAGCATGAGCCAGGGCGCGCGGTTCTTCACGCTCGCCCACACCGGCGAGAAGACGTCCTCCTCCTCGCGCAGGCCCGCCTTGGAGAGCTGCTCGGTCTCGCTCTTCGCGCGGATGA
The DNA here is from genome assembly GCA_964543155.1 of uncultured Enterobacteriaceae bacterium. Classification (GTDB taxonomy): domain Bacteria; phylum Pseudomonadota; class Gammaproteobacteria; order Burkholderiales; family SG8-39; genus JAGVSZ01. Next base: position 7,857 of record CAZIXQ010000074.1, on the reverse strand, counting down.
AGTCCACCACCGCGTCGACGGTCACCCGCCCGACGAGCTTGCCCGCCTGGTCGATCACCGCCGCAGAGACGAGGTCGTAGCGCTCGAAGGCCAGGGCTGCATCCTGCGCCTTGTCGTCGGGATAGAGCGTCACGAACTCCGTCACCATCACCTCGCCGACGTGCTTCTCGAGGTCGCTCACGACCAGGCGCCCGATCGGCAGCACCCCCTTCAGCCGCTGCTCCCGGTCGACGACGAAGAGCTGGTCGGTGTGATCGGGCAGCTCGTCGAGCCGGCGCAGGTACCGGGTCACGGTCTCGAGCGTGACGTCCTCGCGCACGCCGACGACGTCGAAGTCCATGAGGGCGCCGACCGCGTCCTCGGCGTAGGACATCGCGGCGCGCAGCTGCTCGCGCTCCTCGATCGGGAGCGAGCGGAAGACGTCCTGGATGACCTCGTCGGGGAGGTCCGGGGCGAGCTCGGCGATCTCGTCGGTGTCGAGGGTCTCCACCGCGGCGACGAGCTCGTCGGAGTCCATCGTCCGGATGAGCGACTCGCGCACCGGCTCCGAGAGCTCGAGCAGGATCTCGCCGTCGCGCTCGGCCTTGACGAGGTCCCACACGGTGAGGCGCTCGTCGATCGGCAGCGCCTCCAGGATGTAGGCGATGTCGGCCGGATGCATCTCCTCGAGGCGCCCGCGCAGCTCCGCGAGGTGCTGCTTGTGCACGAGGGTCTCGATCAGCTCGTGCTTCGCCATCGGCTGGCGCTCGACCAGGCTCTCGACGAGCCGATGGCGACGCAGCAGCTCGCGGACCCCTTCGAGGTCCTGCTGCAGGTCTTCGAGTTCCTTGCGCTCGATCGTCTCGGGCATCGCGTTCCGCGCCGGGGTTGCGTTCTCGTGCAAGCGCCCGCTCGCGCGGGTCGAAGCATAACGCCCGCCTGTATGATTGCGAAGGAAAATGACCGCCCGAGCACGCCTCACCGGTCGCGCGCGACCGCCTCTTCTCGCGCCGGGCGTGCGCCCGCGCGAAGTCGTGGCGTGGGCGATGTACGACTTCGCGAATTCCGGCTACACCACCGTCGTGATCACGGCGGTCTTCAATGCCTACTTCGTCGCCGTGGTCGCCGGCAACGCGCCGTGGGCGACGCTCGCCTGGACGCTTACGCTCGCGGTGTCGTATGCGGCGGTGATGGTGACCGCCCCGATCCTCGGCGCGTACGCCGATCGGCACGCCGCCAAGCGACGGCTGCTGGTCGGGACGACCCTCGGCTGCGTGGCCGCCACCGCGGCGCTCGCGCTGGCAGGCCCGGGCGCGCTCGTGCTCACGTGCATGCTGGTGGCGGTGTCCAACTTCTTCTTCTCGACCGGGGAGAACCTGATCGCCGCGTTCCTGCCCGAGCTCGCGAAGGGCAGGTCGCTCGGCAAGGTGTCGGGCTGGGGATGGGGGCTCGGCTACTTCGGCGGGCTCGTCTCGCTCGGCGCGAGCCTCGCCTACGTCACCGCGGCGCAGGCGCGCGGCGAGAGCGCCGCGCAGTTCGTGCCGGGCACGATGCTCATTACCGCGGCGATCTTCCTCGCCGCGAGCCTGCCGACCCTCCTCTGGCTGCGCGAGCGCGCGGAGCCGCGGCCGGCCCCGAACACGGGGCTCTTCGCCGAGGCGCTCGGGCGGGTCGCCGACACGGTGCGTCACGCGCGGGCGTTCCAGGACCTCGGGCGGTTCCTCGTCTGCCTGGTGTGCTACCAGGCCGGCGTGCAGGCGGTCGTGGCGCTCGCCGCGATCTACGCGCAGCAGGCGATGGGGTTCACCACCCGGGATTCCATCACGCTGATCCTGGCGGTCAACGTCACCGCCGCGCTCGGGGCGCTCGCCTTCGGCCAGGTGCAGGACCGGCTGGGCCACGTCCCGACCATCGCCCTGACGCTCGTGGGCTGGATCGCCACCGTGGTGCTCGCCTGGTGGGCGACCGACCGCGCGACGTTCTGGGTGGCGGCGAACCTCGCGGGCCTGTGTCTCGGGGCCTCGCAGTCGGCGGGCCGCGCGCTCGTCGGCTATCTCAGCCCGCGGGACCGCCGCGCGGAGTTCTTCGGACTGTGGGGCCTCGCGGTGAAGCTCTCGTCGATCCTCGGGCCGGTGACCTACGGGCTGGCGAGCTGGCTCTCGCGCGGCGACCACCGGCTCGCGATGCTGACCACCGGCGTCTACTTCGTCGCCGGCCTCGCGGTGCTCGCCGGCGTCGATCCGCGGCGCGGGCGCCGGGCGGCGCTGCGCGCGTCGGCGGCTACAGCCAGCGCTTGAAGCGGAAGTAGACGAGCATCGCGATCACGATGCACACCATGCCGGCGAGCGAGAGCCAGAACCCGATCGACGAGTGCAGGCCCGGGATGAACTCGAAGTTCATGCCGAAGATGCCGGTGATCAGCGTGAGCGGCATGAAGGTGGCGGTGATGATCGTCAGCAGCCGCATGATCTCGGCGGTGCGGTAGCTGGTCGAGGCGAAGTAGAGCTGCACCGCAGACTCCGCCTGGCTCTCGATCGTGCGCGCGTGGTGCAGCACGCGCTCGATGTGCTCGACGAGGTCGGCGAGGCGCACCTGCAGGGCCGCGCCGATGTCGGCGATGCGGTAGTCGCGCCACTCCTGGATCGCGTCGCGCTGCTCCTCGCACAGGTGCTGGAGCTTGCGGATCTCGCCGCGGCTCTCGAGCAGCTTCGCCCAGTCGCGGAACGGCTTGCGCGGGTCGAGCAGGAGCTTCTGCCAGCGGTCGAGGCGCTGCGTGAGCGGCTGCCGCAGCTCGAGGTAGTGGTCCACCATCGCCGACAGGAGCCGGTGCATCAGCTCGTCGGGATTCCCCGGGCATTTCGCCGGGGTGCCGAGGAACCGGGCCTTGACGTGGGCGACCGACCGGCTGTCGGGCGCGCGCACCGTCACGAGCAGGCGGTCGAAGTTGAAGAGCGCCATCGGACGGGTCACCACCTTCTCGGCGGTCGAGTCCGGCGCGAGGCCGCGGAAGACGACGAGCTCGTACTGCTCGGTGTTGTCGAAGTACGACGGGTGTGTCTTGTTGCCGGCGTCCGAAACGTGGTCCTCGAAGATCCGCACGCCGGTGAGCCGCTCCACCTCGGGCTGAAGGCGCTCGATCTCCGCGTGCGTGAGGTCGAGCCAGGCGTAGCCCGCGCCGGGCAGCGGCTCGTCGGCGGCCATCGCCACGGCCGGCCGGCCGGGCTCGATCTTCCACAGGTCCATCGTTCTTCTTCCCTTCGCCCCTATGGCACCTGCGCCGACGGCATGCGCCCGAGGATACGCTCCGCGTACGACGCCAAGTACTGGGAGCCGCGGTTGCGGTCGTAGAACCGCGGCCGCGGCAGCATCGCCGCGAGCCGCGCCGCCTGGGCCGGCGAGAGCTGCGCGGCGCTGACGCCGAAATGGTGGCGCGCCGCGGCCTCGGCGCCGAACACCCCCTCTCCCCACTCGGCCACGTTCAGATAGAGCTCGAGAATGCGGCGCTTGCTCATCGTCTGCTCCAGCATCAGGGTGATCAGCGCCTCCTGCCCCTTGCGCACGAGGCTCCGGTCGCCCGAGAGGAAGAGGTTCTTGGCGAGCTGCTGGCTGATCGTGGAGCCGCCGGCGACCGGCTTGCCGCGCTTCTGGTTCTTCTCGATCGCGCGCTGGATGCCTTCCCAGTCGAAGCCTTCGTGGTCGATGAACCGCGCGTCTTCCGCGGCCACCACCGCGCGCTTCAGGTTGGGCGAGATGCGCTCGTAGCTCACCCACTGGTGCTTCAGCACGGCGCTGGGCTGCTTCGCGCGCAGCTCGTCGAGCCGCCGCTCCATGAAGCTGGTCGTCTTCGGATCGAAGCTCGACCAGTACAGCACCCACCCGAGGAACCAGGCCTGCACGAGGACGAAGGCGAGGACGATCGCCCCGAGCCCGTAGAGAAGGCCCTTCCAGATCCAGGTGAAGACCTTCACGCGGCGCGGCGCCCCGGCGCGGGGATGGCGCTCGTTACTCGTTGTACAGCTTGTCGCCGGGCGCGAACGTCCAGGTGCGGGTGATCACCAGGATGTCGGTGTCGCGCTTGATCTCGGGCGGGAACGGCGCGTACGGCGCCGCGAGGCGGACGATCTTCAGCGCCGCCTCGTTCAGGACCTTGTGCTCCGACGGCCGGTCGACCTGGATCTCGTCGATCGTGCCGTCCGGCTTGATCGCGACGGTGACGCGCAGGCTGCCGTACACCCGGCCACGCGCGCTTTCCGGGTAGTTGAGGTTGCCGATGCGCTCGACCTTCCGGCGCCAGTCCTCCACGTACATGGCGAAGCGCGACTCGGCGGTGCGCGCACCGACGAAGTGCTTGCGCGGCCGCTTGTTGTACTCGTCGACCTGCCGGGCGATCTGCGCTTCCATCCGCGCGAGCGCAAGCGCCGAGTTCATGAGGTCCGTCCCCGACACGGGCGCGGGCGCCTCGGGCGCCGGGGCGGGCTTCGCCTCCTGGACCGGAACGGCCGCCCGGGCCTGCGCGAGCTGCGTCATCAGCTGGCGCTGCCTCGCCTCGAGGTCCTCGACGCGCTTGCGCGCGCGCTTCGTGTCGTCGCCGCGGGCCACTTCGCGCGTGACCGGCAGCGGCGTCTTGGCGCGCCGGTTCTCGTCGGTGTTGCCGCCCCCGTCGAGGCTCGCCTGCGCGAGCGCGTCCGGCGCCGCCGGGCGCGTCGGCGACCGGCTGTTCACCAGCACCACGTCGAGCGTCTGCGGCGGCGTGCGCAGCCGGGCGGCATCCGGAAAGCCGAATCGCATCGCGAGCACTGCGCCGTGCAGGATGATCGACGCGGCGAGCGCGGTGCCGAAGAGCGGCGTGAGCACGCGGCCGGGCGATCCGGCGAGCGCGCCACGGAAGGCCTGGTACGGGGCGTCGGAGTAGACCAGCATCCCGCCTTTAATCTATATAATTCAAGATGTTATATCGTGTTTCTCAGGTGTCTTCTCGTTCTTCTTGAGCCCCTTATAGACGCAGCGCACATGGGTGTCAACGAGATCCACCTGCGCGACCTCGACTTCGACCGTCGTTCCGGGGGAAAGCTCCGGCAGCGACGGCACCCGTACGAAGAGCGGGAGATGCGCGAGCTTCACGAGGTTCTCGCGCACGACCACCGCGGCGGAGACCTCGATGCCTTCCTGCAGCAGCCAGCGCAGGCACCAATAGTGCTCCATCTGCCGCTGGAATTCGTCCAGGGCCGCGTACGTCACCTCGAAGTCGCGCACGACCGCGAGCAGGTCCGCGGACTTGCGCCCGAAGGGCGGCGGCTCTCCGCGCAGGCACGCGAGCAGCTGCCACTGGTTCACGAGGTCCACGTAGCGGCGCAGCGGCGAGCTCGACCACGCGTAGTGCGAGACGCCGAGACCCTGGTGCTCGGCGGCGACGGTGGTCATGCGCACCTTGCCGTCGCCCTGGGCGCGGTAGATCGCGGCGACCTCGCGCTCGTCGAGCACCTTTCCCCACGAGCGGTTGACGAGGATCATGAGCTCGGCGACGAGCTTGTCGAGCGGCGAGCCGCGCTTGCGCTCGGTGATCGTCACGCGGTCGCCCTCGACGTAGAAGCTGTACTCCGGGCGCTCGACCTGGCTGCCGGACTTGCCGCGTCCGGCCTCGAGCACGAGCGCCAGGCGGTGGAGGAACTCGAGCTCGGCGGCGAACGGCACGCCGGCGGCGGGGTGGCCGTCGGCGAGCGCATCGTTCAGCAGCTCCACCTCGTGGTGGCGCAGGTTCTCGGCGATCGGCACGCGTTCGATGCGCGTCTCCTCGCCCCGCACCGCAAGCGAAGCCGGATCGACGTCGAGATAGAGCGACACCGCGGCGCGCGGGCCGTCTCGGGTGAGCGAGAACCGGTCGACCACCGCCGGCGGCAGCATCGTGATCTTGCTGCCCGGCATGTAGGCGGTCGAGAGCCGCTCGCGCGCAATGCGGTCGATCTCCGAGCCGGGCGCGAACCCGAGCCCGGGCGCGGCGATGTGCACGCCGACGCGCACCAGCCCGTCCGCGCGGCGCGTGACCGAGAGCGCGTCGTCGATCTCGGTCGTGGTCGCGTCGTCGAGGCTGAACGCCGCGACCGCCGCCACCGGCAGGTCGGCGGGCGCCGCCGGCGGCGCAACCTCGGGAAACCCGGTGCCCTTCGGGTAGTGCTCGAAGAGGAAGCGGCCGAGGTGGTAGTCGTGCGTGGAGGGCAGCGCGCCGCAGCGCTCGACGAGGCGCGCAGGCGACAGGCCGAGCGTCGCGCACGCCTGCTCGAACGCCTTCGTCTCGATCCGGTTGCGATCCGGCCGGTACAGGAGCTGCGGCAGGAGCGGCCGGAGCGCCTCGGGCAGGCTGAAGCGCTCCAGCTCCGCGACCCAGGCTTCGATCTGCGCCTGCTGCTGGCGCTTGCGCTCCAGGCCGGCGAGCGCCGCCTTCAACGTCTCGGGCGGCGCGGCCTTGAAGCGGCCCCTCGCCTTGCGGTGGAAGTACATCGGCGCCGAATGCAGCTTGACCAGGATGGCGGCGGCATCGAGCGGCGTCGGCGTGCGGCCGTGGTACTCGCGCGCGAGATCGAGGAAATCGAACTCCGGCTCGCCGCACGCCTCCCACAGGAAGTCGGCGTCGATGTCGCCCGCAGCCGCCTCGGCCCGGTCGAGGAAGGTGTCCAGGTGCGCGTCCTCGAAACGCAGCAGCACGTTGGCCGCCTTGATCTTGGAGCGCTTGCCGTGCGGGGCCTCGACGTGCAGGGACGCCTCGTGCTCGGTCAGCACCGAGGCGACCTTGAACGTGCCGGCTTCCTCGTAGAGAACGTTCATCGCATCCGAAGCCGCGCCGCGCTCGGCTCACGCGCCGCCGAAGCCGGCGAACTCGAGAATGAGGGGCAGATGCTCGGGGAAGCTCCGCAGCGTGTGGTCGCCGCCGGGGACGATCACCTGCCGTGCGCCCGCGTACTTCGCGACCGCCTCGCGGTAGTCGAGCACTTCGTCGCCGGTCTCCACGATCAGGAGGTAGCGCTCCGGGTGCACCTTGGCGACGTCGAGTCGGCGCCAGGCCTCGAGATGCGCGCGCGTGAGCTCGTACTCCGCGCCGGTGTAGAGGTTGCGCTGTACGCCGAGGTAGCTCTCCAGGTCGCGGCCGGGACGCACCGCGGGGTTCAGCAGCACCGCGCACAGGGCGAGCCGCTCGGCGAGATGCGTGGCGTAGAACCCGCCGAGCGAGCTCCCGACCAGGGTCACGCCGTCGGCCGCGTGCGCCGCAATCACGCGCTCGACCAGCGCGATCGCCTCGTCGGGGGAGTGCGGGAGCGCGGGACAGACGAAGCGCGCGCCCAGCCCGCGCGCCTCCATGTAGCGTTGCATGAGCCGCGCCTTGTGCGACTGCGGGGCGCTGTTGAAGCCGTGCAGGTAGACGAGCGTCACGGGACCGGCGCGGCGAGGCGGTCGAGGAGCTTCTGGTGGATGCCCCCGAACCCGCCGTTCGACATCACCAGGACGTGATCGCCCGACCGCGCCTCGCGCGCGATCGCCTCGACGAGCGCGCCCAGATCGGCGTGGCAGCTCGCGCGCGCGCCGAGCGGTGCGAGCGCGCCCCGCGCGTCCCAGCCGAGACCGTCCGTAAAGCAGAAGACCCGGTCTGCCGCCGCGAGGCTCCCGGCAAGCGCCTCCTTCATCACCCCGAGCTTCATCGTGTTCGAGCGCGGCTCGAGTACGGCCAGGACGCGCCCGGTGCGGGCGCGGCTGCGCAGGCCCGCGAGGGTCGTGCGGATCGCAGTCGGGTGGTGGGCGAAGTCGTCGTAGACGGTCACGCCGCGCACGACCCCGCGCGTCTCCATGCGCCGCTTGACCCCGCCGAAGCGGCCGAGCGCTTCGGCGGCG
>CAZIXQ010000073.1:0-15060 GCA_964543155.1 uncultured Enterobacteriaceae bacterium | reverse complement strand
TCGTGGCGGCGTGGGCGAAGGTGATGAACGCCGATCGCTTCGACCTCGCCTGATCTGCGGAAAGGCTCTCGAAGGCTCAAAGAGCGCAGCCATAACCCAATGTCCGGTGTTCGGAACCCGGTCGAGGCCAGGCGTCAGTTGAATCGAGTAGAGCGCAATCCGCCGCTCTTTCTGTTTGCGCTGCCTGCGCCGGACGCCGCGTTACACGGCCGTCATCGGGCTGCAATATCGTTGTCACATACTCCTTCTCCCTCACGATTGTGGGGGCGGGGGAGACCATGGGCGTGGCGAACGAAACCGGCACCGAAGCCTGGAACCGGGAAGCGGTCGAAGGTCTCATCGCCCAGCTCACGGCGCTGCGCTCCGGGATGGTCGCGTTCGAGGCCGGGCTCACGCCCCGCCTGCGCGCGATCGAGCCGGATTTCGCGCCGAGCGCGCGCAACCTCGCCCACTATCTCGCCCTGCGCCGCACCGACCTCCGCGCCCTCCAGGAGCGGCTCGCCTGGGTGGGCGTCTCGTCCCTCGGACGCGCCGAGACGCACGTCCTCGCCAACCTCGACAAGGTGCTCGGCATCCTGCACCGCCTCATCGGCCGGCCGTGGACGCCGCGCGTCGAGGACGAGCCGGTGGGCTTCAACCGCGGCCGTGCGCTGCTCGAGCGCCACGCCGCCGAGCTGCTGGGACCGCCGCCGGCCGAGCGCGCAGTGCGGATCATGGTGACGCTCCCTTCGGAGGCCGCGAGCGACTTCGGCCTCGTGCGACGGCTGGTCGCGGCGGGAATGGACATCGCGCGCATCAACTGCGCGCACGACGATGCGACGGCGTGGGAGGCGATGGCCGAGCACGTCCGTCGCGCCGCCGGCGCAGTCGGGCGGCCGGTCAGGATCCTGATGGATCTCGCGGGGCCGAAGCTGCGCACCGGGCCGATCGCCGCGGGGCCCGCGGTGCTGAAGCTGCGGCCGGCGCGCGACGCGTACGGCCGCGTCGTCGCCCCCGCGCGCCTCGCGCTGCGTGCGGCCGGCGCGGGCGACGCCGGCGACGGCGCGGAGCATGCGCTGCGCGCGAGCGCGGATTGGCTTGCGCGCCTGCGCGAAGGCCACCGGGTGGACTGCACCGACGCGCGCGGCGCCGAGCGCAGCTTCCGCGTCGCCGAGGTCGGCGAGGGGACCGCGCTGCTCGAAGCCGCGAAGACCGTCTATCTGACCGCCGAGACGAAGCTGCGCCGCCGCCGCAACGGCAAGGGATCGCGCGGGACGACCCTCGACGGGTTCCCCGCCACGGCGGGCAGCGTGCGAGTCTGTCGCGGCGATCTCCTGCACGTGACGCGCTCCGGCATCGGCCGCCCCGCCGCCGAGGCGCGGGGCCGCAGGAAGGCGAGCCCCGCGACGGTCCCGTGCACGCTGCCGGAGGTGGTCGGGCAGGTGCGCCGCGGCGAGCGGGTCTGGTTCGACGACGGGCGCATCGGCGGCGTCGTGCGGCGCGCCACGCGCGACCGCCTCGAGGTCGAGATCACGCACGCCCGCGACGGCGGCGAGGCGCTCGCGGGCGACAAGGGCATCAACCTCCCCGACAGCGCGCTCGAGCTGCCGGCGCTGACCGAGAAGGACATCGCGGATCTCACCGTCGTCGCGCGGCACGGCGACATCGTCGGGCTGTCGTTCGCGCAGCGCGCGGCGGACGTCGAGATGCTGCTCGAGTGCCTGCACGGCCTGGGCGCCACGCGCCTCGGCCTGATCCTGAAGATCGAGACGCGCCACGGCTTCGAGAACCTGCCCGAGCTCGCGTTCGCGGCGATGGCGAGCCGGGCGGCCGGGATCATGATCGCGCGCGGCGATCTCGCGGTGGAATGCGGCTACGAGCGGCTCGCCGAGGTGCAGGAGGAGATCCTCTGGCTCGCCGAGGCGGCGCACATGCCGGTCGTCTGGGCGACGCAGGTGCTCGAGACGCTCGCGAAGACCGGCCGCCCCTCGCGCGCCGAGATCACCGACGCCGCGATGGGCGAGCGCGCGGAGTGCGTGATGCTGAACAAGGGCCCGCACGTCCTCGACGCGATCCGCATGCTCGACGACATCCTGCGCCGGATGCAGGCGCACCAGTCGAAGAAGCGGCCGCTGATGCGCGCGCTGCGCTCGTTCCGCACGCCGTCGGCGGGCCGCGCCGCCGGCGCGGCGGGCTGACGCGCCGGCGCGAGGCGAGCCTCAGGCAGGCTTGCGCTTCATCGGGCAGGTGCTGAGGCCGAACAGGCTGTAGGCGGGGCAGTAGCCGAAGAGCCCGGTCGCGAGCGGGACGAGGCCGACGAGGCCCCACCAGCGCGCGCTGCCCTCGAGAATGAAGACGAGCGAGAGCAGGGCGAGTCCCGCCACGATCCGCACCACCTTGTCGATTCCGCCGACGTTCGCTTTCATGGGTGTCTCCTAGAAGTCCCGTGTTGACGACGAGGAGCTTAAGGCGCGACCGGCCGGCGATATGTAACTGCGGTCACACAGCCCCGGCACGCCGGCCGGCGGCGATCCGGGCAGCGGGGCCCTGCCTCGGCCGGGCGGCCGCTCAGCTCGCGCCTGCGACGCGCCGCAGGCCCGCCGGGTCGAGGATCTCGATGCGCTCGCGGCCGAGGGCGACCAGCCCCTGCTCGGCGAAGCTCTTCAGGAGGCGCGACACGATCTCGCGCACGCTGCCGAGCTCGTCCGCGAGCCCCTGGTGGGTGGTCACGACCACCTTCCCGCGGCCCAGGAGGAGCGCGGCGAGCCGCTGGTCGAGGCGCTGGAACGCCACCGCCTCGACCAGCGCCATGAGGTCCGCGAGACGCTCGCCGAAGAGGCCGAACACGTACGCGCGGAAGGGCTCGTGCGTCGCGACCAGGTGCGCGAACGCGCGCGCAGGCAGCGTGACCAGCGTGAGGTCGGTCTCCGCGACGCCGCGCGCGTTGTACGGCGCGTTGCCGAGCAGGCAGCTCGAGGTGATCACGCAGCTCTCGCCCGGGGCCACGCGGTAGAGCTGCAGCTCGCGGCCGCTCGCCGCGGCCTTCGCGACGCGGATCGACCCCTCGAGCAGCATCGGGAACGCCTCGCACGGGCGCCGCTCGTCGAAGAGCACCGTGCCGGCCGGCACGCGGCGGACGCTCGCTTCGGCGAGGAGCGCGCGGCGCTCGTCCGCGGCGAGCCCGGCGAGCGATGGATAGCGCTCGACGATGGCGGTCTCGAATTCCAGCGCCGGCATGGGCTGCGCGGGCGGGGCCGGCTACGGGACGATCCGCTCCGCGCGGAAGCGCGTCAGGAGCCGCACGAACATCTCCTCGCTGTCCACCACGGCGTGGAAGCCGTGCTGGCGCGCCTTGGTGGTGCTCGTCATCACGTCCCAGTCGCAGCCGAACACGTAGTCGCCGAACGGCCACGCCACGAGCTCGTCGAAGCGGTACGGCTTCAGCCCGTGCTGCGCGACGAGCTGCTCCCACAGCGGCGCCTTGTCGGCCATGTGGCCGACGAGCGAGATCGTCTGCACGTCGCCCGCCGGCATGTCGAACACCGCGGCGATCTTCGGCCAGACGTTGCACCAGCGGAAGTAGTCGCCGTTGGTGATGTTGAACGCCTGGTTCGCGCAGCGCGGCTCGGTCGCCGCCCAGTGCAGCGCGTTCGCGAGATGCGACGCCTCGGTCACCTGGTAGACGGCGCGGTACGCGCCCGGCTTGCCCGGGAAGCGCAGCGGCAGCCCGTAGTGCCTGCTGATCGACGCGTACACCGCGATCACCGACAGGATGCTCATGGCGGTCCCCGGCGAAAAGCCGCACAGCGTGTGCGGGCGGATCTCGGTCCAGCTCCAGCGCTTGCCCGCCTGGAATGCCGTGAGCCAGTCGACCTGGTCGAAGTAGAAATCGGGCGGCAGGTGGCGCGGGTCGTCCTCGCGCGCCGGCGTGCGGAACGGGCCGAGGTGGGAGCCGTAGACCTTGTTGCCGGTGACGAGGACGACGCGCTCGAGGCGGCTCGAAGCGCGGTCGAGCGCGCTCACCGAATTCACCAGCATGTCGACGTTCGGGGCGACGTTGGCGGCCGCGTTCGCGCCGGCACCGGCCGCCGGCGGCTGGAACGCGGCGTAGAAGACGTGCGTCGCCTCCTTCAGCCCCGCGAGCTTCGCCGCGGCGTCCCGGGCATCCGTGAGGTCGACCGAGACGTAGCGGACGCGCTCGCGCGGTTCCCCCGCACGGCGCGACAGCCCGACCACCTGCCAGTCGGGCAGGCTCGCCAGCCGCTCGACGACGTAGCGCCCGATGACCCCGAGGGCACCGACGACGACGGCCGTCTTCATGCCGGCGCTCCTGCGAGCGCCGCGAGGCAATCGTCCGCGAGCGGCACGAGCGGCGTGAAATCGCGGTTGGCATGGTGCGCTGCGCGGACCGGCTTGGTGATCCGGTTCTCCACCGAGTTCGCGTTGATGTACACGATCGTGCGGCGCTTCGGCGTGAGGTTCTCGGGCGAGGCGTGCACCAGGTTGCAGTGCATGAATACCACGCTCCCCGCCTTGAAGGTCATCGCCTGGATGCCGTGCTCCGCGGCGAGCCGCGCGATCGCGGCGCGGTCGATGTCCACCACCGTGTACCCGGTCGGGTCGCGGTCCGGATTGTTCTGGTCGACGTGGCCGTGGTGATGGGAGCCGGGTATCACGAGCAGCGGTCCGTTGGTCGCATCCACGTCGTCGAGATACACCGCGATCATCAGCGCGCGCGGCGTCGGCATCCCGTCCTCGAGCCGCCAGGTGCCGTAGTCCTGGTGCCACCAGAAGCTCTCGCCGTCGAACGCCGCCTTGGGGTTGATGCGGAGCTGATGGATGTACACGTCGCTGCCGAGCAGCTGCTTCGCCGGCTCGATCCAGCGCGGGTGCAGCGACAGGCGCCGATACGCCTCGCTGTACCTGTCGGCGGCGTAGATCAGCCGCGGCTCCTCGGCGCCGCGCCGCTGCAGGTGCACCTCGGGCCGCCGGTCGTGCACGAAGCGGTCGAGCTCGGCGTTGAGCAGCGCCACCTCGGCCGGGGTGAAAACGTCGGGCACGGCGACGTAGCCGCGCTCGCGGTACTCATCGATCTGGCGGCGGGAAAGCGGCAATGGCCTCTCCTGGGGCAATGGGTTGCGTCGCTGCGAGTCGCTGTTGCGTCGATTGCTGCGCCAGGCCCGATTGCCACGGCGTCCCGGTCGCCGCACTGTACGCGGCGCAGGCGAGAATCGCCACGGCGATCAGCGCTGCGGCCCGCGCCACCAGCCCGAGCAGGCGGGAGTCGGCGGTGAAGGCGCATCGCCACAGGAGGACTGCGCCAACGAGCCCGACGATCACCGCGACCCCGAGCACGGCCGCGACGACGGGCGGCGGCAGCGCGCCGCGGAGCGACGCGGCGAATCCGCCCAGCACGGCGGCCGCGCCGATCGCGACGAGCACCGCGGGCACGACGAGCAGCCACAAGGGCTTCCAGGGTCGCTCCTCCGCGCGCCAGGTGCGGACGAGGAGATTTCCCGCGGGTTCGTCCCGGAGCCACGATTCCATCTGCAGGGACGAGGCGCGCATGCCGGAAGCCATCCTGGCGGTGCGCGTCGCCGCGCGCGCCAGCGCGCGATCGTAAGCGGCCCGCGCATCGGGGTCGACCAGGGTCGCGTGGGCCTTGCGAACGCGCTCGATGATCTGCTGCTTGGGCCGCCGCCCGGTCCGGACGAGATCGCGATACTGGCCTTCCCGCCGGGTGAGGGCGGCGTCGATCTCGGCCCGCGTCGCCTTCGGCTCGACGCCCAGGAGCTGGTAGAGCGTGCGGGCCACGGGCTCCGCCTACGACGCCGGCCGGGCCTCTTTCGCCCACGAGTCGCGCAGCGTGACGGCCCGGTTGAACACCGGCCGGCCCGGCCGCGAGTCGCGCAGGTCGGCGACGAAATAGCCGTGCCGCTCGAACTGGAACCGGTCCTCGGGCTTCGCGTCCCGCAGCGCCGGCTCCAGATACGCGGTGATCACCTTTTTCGCATTCGGGTTGATGTCGTCGAGCCAGTCGTATTCCTCGGGCGCTTCGGTCGCGTGGGCCTTCCCCGACTCGTCGACTTCGACCGCCCCGGCCCGCTCGCGTCCGCGCTTCGATCCGGGGAAGGGCACCGAGAAGAGCCGGTCGTAGAGCCGCACTTCCGCCGCGCAGGCGTGCGCGACGCTGACCCAGTGGATGTTGCCCTTCACCTTGACCTTGTCCGCGCCCGGCGTGCCCGAGCGCGAGTCGGGGAGGACCTCGCAATGCACCGCCGTCACGTTGCCCGCCGCGTCCTTGTCGCAGCCGGTGCACTTCACGACGTAGCCGTAGCGCAGCCGCACCAGGTTGCCCGGGAAGAGACGGAAGTAGCCCTTGGGCGGGGACTCCTGGAAGTCCTCGCGCTCGATCCACAGCTCGCGGCCGAAGGGCATCCTGCGTCTGCCGAGTTCGGGCTTTTGCGGATGCACCGGCGCTTCCATCTCCTCGACCTGGCCCGCCGGATAGTTGTCGATCACGAGCTTCAGCGGATCGAGCACCGCGGTCGCGCGCGGCGCGCGCTCGTTCAGGTCCTCGCGCAGGCAGTCCTCGAGCACCGACATGTCGATCCACGAATCCGCCTTCGACACGCCGATGCGCTCGGCGAAGAGGCGGATCGATTCGGGCGTGAAGCCGCGCCGCCGGAAGCCGACGATCGTCGGCATGCGCGGATCGTCCCAGGCCTCGACGTGCTTCTCCTCGACGAGCTGGATGAGATTGCGCTTCGAGAGCCGGACGTAGGTGAGGTTGAGCCGCGCGAACTCGATCTGCTGCGGCAGCGGGCGGTTGAGCAGGCCCATCTCGCCCAGCCGCTCGTTCAGCCAGTTGTAGAGCGGGCGGTGGTCCTCGAACTCGAGCGTGCAGATCGAGTGGGTGATGTTCTCGAGCGCGTCCGAGATGCCGTGCGCGTAGTCGTACATCGGGTAGATGCACCACTTGTCGCCGGTCCGGTGATGGTGCGCGTGCCGGATCCGGTAGGCGACCGGGTCGCGCAGGTTGAGGTTCGGCGAGCCCATGTCGATCTTCAGCCGCAGCACGCGCGCGCCGTCGGGAAACTCGCCGGCGCGCATGCGGCGGAAGAGGTCGAGACTCTCCGCGGCGGGGCGATCGCGGTACGGGCTGTTCTCGCCCGCCTCGGTGAGCGTGCCGCGCAGCGCGCGCATCTCGTCGGCGGTGAGGTCGTCGACGTACGCGAGCCCGTGCGTGATGAATTCCTCTCCGAACCGGTAGAGCAGGTCGAAGTAGTCGGACGCGTAGTAGAGGTGCGGCCCCCAGTCGAAGCCGAGCCAGCGCACCGCCTCGAGGATCGAGTCGACGTACTCCTGCTCTTCCTTGGTCGGGTTCGTGTCGTCGAAGCGCATGTGGCAGACGCCGCCGTAGTCGCGCGCCAGGCCGAAGTTGAGGCAGATCGACTTCGCGTGGCCAATGTGGAGATAGCCGTTCGGCTCGGGCGGGAAACGCGTGCGGATCCGCGCCGCGTCGGGCGCCCCGGCGAGATGCGCCTCCGCGAGGCCCGGCCGGCCACCCCAGCGGCGCGCCGCGTACTTGCCGCTCGCGAGGTCGCCCTCGACGATCGTGCGGATGAAGTTGGTGGCAGAAGGCTCGCCGGGCGCCTTGGTCTCGCTGCGGGTCATCCGCGAATTCTATCGCAGCGCACCACGCGTTCCTTGCGCTGCGGAATTCCGCGGGCGTTGACGCAGGTCACATCCGGGGCGCGCAGCGTCGCCGAGGATGCGGCGAACGGGAGGAGAGTGCGCGATGGCTCATCCGCAGCCGGTCCACTCCGTGGGCGACCTGCTCGCCGTTGCGCTCGTCATCGAGCGCGCGGCCGCGGCCCGGTACGTCGAGCTCGCACGGCGGATGGCCGAGCGCGAGCTCGACGAGCTCGCCGATCTCTTCACCCGGCTCGGCCGGCTCGAGCGCGACCACGCGCGCTTTCTCGAGCGCCGGCTCGCCGGCCAGCCGCTGCCGGTGGACGCCGGCGCCGCGGGCACGGAATCGATCGACCTCGACGCGAACGAGCCGCTGACGCCGCACGGCGTCCTGCTCGCCGCGCTGCGCAGCGAGGAGCGTGCCAAGGCGCACTTCGAGCGGATCGCCGCCGCGGCCGAGGCGCCGTCCGTGCGGCGGCTCGCCGCGGAGATGGCCGCCGACGAAGCCGAGCACATCGACCGGATCGCGGCGGCGCTCGCCCTTCACCCCGGGCCGGACGCCGACTGGAACGACCCGCGAGCCGCAGCGGCGGCGCGCGTGCTCGGCGACTGACCGGCCCTGCGAGCGGGGTTCCCGGCGTTTGATGCGCGTCAAACGCGCCCGGCCGCGGCGCGGCAGACTGCACTCAGGCGCGCACGCGGTGTGCGGGCCGTTCCGGAGGCAAACGAGATGGCCGACAAGCGGGCGATCGGGTCGATCGCCGAGCTCTACACGCATGCGCTCGCGGTCGAGCGCGAGGCCGCGGCGCGCTACGCGGAGCTGGCCGAGTTCATGGCCGACCACGACAACCGGCCCGTCGCCGAGCTCTTCGCGCGGCTCGCGCAGATCGAGGAAGAGCATGCCGACGCGATCGTCGCGCGCGCGCGGGGGCTGCAGCTGCCCGCGCTCCGGTCCTACGAGCACGCGTGGTTCGACGCCGGCCCGCCGGAGACGGTGGCGCACGAGTTCGTCTTCCGCCTCATGACGCCGCACGACGCGCTCAAGGTCGCGCTCGAGGCCGAGCAACGGGCGCGGGCGTACTTCGAGGAGGTGTTCGCCAACGCGACCGATCCGGACGTGAAGATGCTCGCGGCCGCGATGATCCAGGAGGAGCAGCAGCACATCGACTGGGTCGAGCGCGCGCTCGCGACCGATCCCGACCCGCACCTGGACTGGGACAGGCTCTTCGCGCAGCGGCGGGTGGTCCTGCCGCCGGGCCCCGGCGTCGAAGTCCCCGTGCGGGCAGCGACGCCGAAGGCGCCGAAGAGGACCGCCAGGCCGGCGACCGCCCGCAAGAAGCCCGCGGCGCGCAAGCCCGTGAGCCGGCGCAAACCTGCGCCAAAGCGGAAGGCCGTGCCGAAGGGGAAGACGACCCCGAAGCGGAAGGTCGCAAAGGCGGGTGCCGCCAGGCGCGCGGCCGCGAAGCCGCGCAAGGCTGCCGCGAAGAAGAAGGCTGCGCGCCGCAGATAGGCCGGAGCGCCCGCTGCCGGACGCGTGCGCGCGCCTGGTGCACAATCGCGCGCTGAAGAAGCGTGGCGCCCCACGCGGCAGCCGCGCCGCACCAGGAGAAGACGCTTGGAGCGGTACGACATCGTGATCCGTCGCGCCGTGCTGCGCGGTGGTCCCGGCAAGACCGTGGACGTCGCCGTCGCCGGCGGCCGTGTCGCGGCGATCGGCGAACGGCTCGTCGGGGAGTGCGCGACCGAGATCGACGCGCGCGGCGGGCTCGTCTCCGAGTCCTTCGTCAACCCGCATCTGCACCTCTGCAAGGTCTGGACCGCGTCGATGGCGGGCGACGCGGCCAAGGCGGCCTACCACGGCGCGGGCATGGCGCATGCCGCGGACGCGATCGACCTCGCCGCGAAGGTCAAGGCGAACTACCACGAGTCCTGGATCGCCGAGAACGCGGGGCGCGCGGTGGCGCTCGCCGCGCTGCACGGCAACCTCCACATCCGCGCGCTCGCCGACGTCGACACCAAGGCGCGCCTCGAAGGCGTCAAGGCGCTGCTGCGCGTGCGCGAGGCGTTCCGGGGCGTGGTCGACCTGCAGGTCGTGGCGTTCGCGCAGGACGGCATCGTGCGCGAGCCGGGCGCCGCCGCGCTGATGGGCGAAGCGATGCGCCTCGGCGCCGACGTGGTCGGCGGCATCCCGTGGATCGAGGCGACCGCGGCCGACCGCGCCGAGCACGTGCGCTTCTGCTTCGACCTCGCGCGCGAGTTCGGAAGCGACGTCTCGATGCTCCTCGACGATGCGGGCGATGCGCGCCTGCGGACGCTGGAGCTCATGGCGCGCGCGGCCATCGAGCGCGGCTGGGAAGGGCGCGCGCTCGCGCACCACTGCAGGGCGATGGCGCTCTACGACGAGGCGTACCTGGGCGAGCTGCTCCCGCTGCTCGCGCGCGCGCGGGTGCCGATAGTCACCGATCCGCACACCGGGCCGCTGCACGCGCGCGTGCGCGAGCTCGCCGCGGCGGGGATCACCGTCTGTCTCGGGCAGGACGACATCTCCGACGCGTACTATCCGTTCGGGCGCAACAACCTGCTCGAGGTCGCGTTCCTCGCCTCGCACCTGCTGTGGATGACCGGGCGCGCCGACATCGACCGGCTCTACGACATGATCACCACCGCGGCGGCACAGGCGATGAACCTCGGCGACTTCGGCCTCGCGGTGGGGAAGCCCGCGCACCTCGTCGTCCTCGATGCGCCCGACGAGCTCGAGGCGCTGCGCTGGCATGCGATGCCCGCGTACGTGGTGAGCCACGGCCGGCTGCTCGATGCGGTGGCGCTGCGCCGGCAGGCGGGGCTCGCGGCGTGAAGCCCGCCCCGTTCCGGTACGTCGCCGCCGGGTCGCTCGAGCACGCGCTCGCGGCGAAGGCGGGCGAGGGCGAGGACGCGAAGTTCCTCGCCGGCGGCCAGAGCCTCGTGCCGGCGATGAACTTCCGGCTGGCGCAGCCGGCGACGCTGATCGACCTCAACGGGCTCGCCGACCTCGACGACGTGCGCGCCGAAGGCGGGGCCTTGCGCATCGGCGCGCTCGCGCGGCACCGCCGGATCGAGCGCGATCCGCTGGTCGCGCGGCACGCGCCGCTCCTCGCCGAGGCCGCCCCGCACGTCGCGCACCCGCAGATCCGCAACCGCGGGACGCTGTGCGGCAATCTCGCCCATGCGGATCCCGCCTCCGAGTTCCCGGCCGTCGTGCTGGCGCTCGGCGCTCGGATGCGCGCGCGGTCGACGCGCGGCGAGCGCTGGATCGGCGCGGGCGATTTCTTCCGGGGGGTGTTCACGACCGCGCTCGCGCCCGACGAGATGCTGGTCGAGGTCGAGCTGCCCGCGGCGGCGGCGCGCACCGGCACGTGCTTCCTCGCGGTGGCGCGCCGGCGCGGCGACTACGCGCTCGTCGGCGTCGCCGCGGTCGTCACGCTGGGTGCGGACGGCAAGGTCGCCTCCGCCCGCGTCGCGCTGTGCAATGCGGGCGTGACGCCGGTGCTCGTCGCCGTCGACGACCTCGACGGCGCGCCGGAGCAGGTGCGCAAGGCGATCGACCCGCCGGAAAACGTGCACGCGAGCGCGGCGTTCCGGCGCCATCTCGCGGGCGTGCTGACGCGGCGCGCGCTCGCCGCGGCGCTCGAACGGGCGGGTCGGGCGGCATGAGCGACGACATGGTCGAGGTCCGGACCACGGTCAACGGCGCGCGGATCGAGCGCGATGCCGAGCCGCGCCTGCTGCTCTCCGACTTCATCCGCCACGAGCTCGGGCTCACCGGCACGCACGTCGGCTGCGAGCACGGCGTGTGCGGCGCCTGCACCATCCTCGTCGACGGCGTCCCGGTGCGCTCGTGCCTCATGTTCGCGGCGCAGGCGAACGGCCGCGCGCTGGAGACGGTCGAGGGGCTCGCGCCGGCGCCGGGCAGGCTGCATCCGCTGCAGGAAGCGTTCCGCGACGCGCACGGCCTGCAGTGCGGGTTCTGCACGCCCGGGATCCTGATGACCATGAAGGCGTTCCTCGCCGAGCACCCGAACCCGAGCGAGGCCGAGATCCGCGAGGCGCTGTCGGGCAACCTCTGCCGCTGCACCGGCTACCAGCACATCGTCGACGCGGTGAAGCTCGCCGCGGAGCGCGGCCGATGACGACGCGGCAGTTCGGCGCGGCGGTGAAGCGCAACGAGGACGCGCGCCTGCTGTCGGGGCGGGCGCAGTTCGTCGACGACGTGCACCTCCCGGGCATGCTGCACGCGGCGTTCGTGCGCAGCCCGCACGCGCACGCGCGCATCCGATCGATCGACGCCTCCGTCGCGCTCGCGCGCGAGGGCGTCGTCGCCGTCTACACCGCGCACGATCTCGGCGACTACTGGCGCCCCGGCCCGGTCATCGTGCCGCCGCCCCCGGTCGAAGGCGCGGTCTTCAACGAGCGCACCCAGGTGCCGCTCGCGAAGGACAAGGCGCGGCATGTCGGCGAGCCGGTCGCGCTCGTGGTCGCGGCGAGCCGCTACCTCGCCGAGGACGCCGCCGCCGAGGTCGCCGTCGAGTGGGAACCGCTGCCGGTCGCCGCGGATCTCGAGCAGGCGGCCGCACCCGGCTCACCGCGCGTGCACGACGACCTACCGGACAACGTCGCGGCGCGCGTGCGCCAGACGAAGGGCGACTACGCGGCAGCGGCGCAGCGCGCGCATCGGATTGTGAAGCGCCGCTTCGCCTACGACCACGGCTGCGCCCAGCCGATGGAGACGCGCGGCGTCGTGGCGCAATGGGACGCCGGCGCCGAGCGGCTCACCGTGTGGGACACGACCCAGGCGCCGATCGCGATCCGCAACGGGCTCGCCGCCATGCTCGGGCTCTCCGAGCGGCAGGTGCGGGTGGTGGCGCCGTTCATTGGCGGCGGCTTCGGGCCGAAGATCATGCTCTTCTATCCGGACGAGGTGCTGATCCCGTGGGCGGCGCTGCAGCTCGGCCGGCCGGTGAAGTGGATCGAGGACCGTGCCGAGCACTTCTTCGCCACGACGCACGAGCGCGGGCAGGTGCACGACGCGGAGCTCGCGGTCGATCGCGACGGCCGCATCCTCGGCGTGAAGGACGTCTTCCTGCACGACACGGGCGCGTACGACCCGTACGGCCTGACCGTGCCGATCAACAGCCAGTGCACGCTTCTCGGCCCGTACGTCATTCCGCACTACGACAGCGCGTTCACCGCGGTGTTCACGCACAAGCCGATCGTCACGCCGTACCGCGGCGCCGGCCGCCAGCACGGCGTGTTCGTGATCGAGCGGCTGCTCGATCTCGCGGCGCGCGAGCTGGGGATCGACCGCGCCGAGATCCGGCGGCGCAACCTCATCCCGAAGGACGCGTTCCCCTACGACAACGAGATCATCTACCAGGACTTCACGCGCCTCGGCTACGACAGCGGCGACTACGCGCCGATGCTCGACAGGGCGCTCGAGATGATCGGTTACGAGCGCTTCGTGCGCGACGAGCAGCCGCGGCTGCGCGCGCAGGGCAGGCGCGTGGGCATCGGCGTCGTGTGCTACGTCGAAGGCACCGGCATCGGCCCCTACGAGGGGGCGAAGGTCCAGGTGCAGACGAGCGGCAGGGTGAGCCTCGCCACCGGCGTCGGCACGCAGGGCCAGGGGCACTTCACGAGCTTCGCGCAGATCGTGGCCGACCAGGTCGGCGTCGGGGTGGGTGAGGTCGAGGTGATTACCGGCGACACCGACCAGTTCTACTGGGGCGCCGGGACCTTCGCGAGCCGCGGCGCGGTGGTTGCGGGCAACGCGGTGAACGAGGCGGCGCTCGCGGTGCGGAAGAAGATCCTGAAGCTCGCCGCCGAGCACTTCGAGTGCGCGGAGGCGGACCTGGTGATCGCCGACGGCGCGGTCGCGATCGCCGGCGTGCCGGGCCGGTCGATCCGGCTCGGCGAGCTCGCGGTGCACGCGAACCCGATGCGCGGGGCGGTGGCGCCCGGCACCGAGCCCGGCCTCGAGGCGACGCGCTACTTCGGGCCGGAGAGCGGCGCGACCGCGGCCGGCGTCCACGCGATGATCGTCGAGGTCGATCCCGAGACGATGATTCCGGCGATCCGCAAGTACGTGGTGGTGCACGACTGCGGCACCGTGATCAACCCGATGATCGTCGCGGGCCAGGTCCTCGGGGGCGTCGCGCAGGGCATCGGCAATGCGTTCTACGAGCAGCTCGCATTCGATGCGGAAGGACAGCTCCTCAATGCGACGCTCGCCGACTACCTGCTGCCGACCGCGCTCGACGTGCCGCGCATCGAGCTCGGCCACACCGTGACGCCCTCGCCGCTCAACCCGCTCGGCATCAAGGGCGTGGGCGAGGCGGGCGCGATCCCGGGGGGACCGCTGTTCGCCCAGGCGCTCGAGGATGCGCTCGAGCTCGCCGCGCGCGGCAGGGAGCTCAACGAGATTCCGCTCAGTCCCTGCCGGCTCTGGGAGCTGGCGGGATCGCCGGAGTGAAGGCGGGCGCGGCGGCGGTATCATCCCGCCGCCCCGACCCGGCTCGCCCCGCGATGGAACTGCGCCAGATCCGCTACGCCCTCGCCGTCGCGCGCGAGCGCAGCTTCACGCGCGCCGCGCAGCGGCTGCACGTCTCGCAGTCGGCGGTGAGCGAGCAGGTGGCAAAGCTCGAGGAGGAGATCGGCTTCGAGATCTTCGCGCGCGTCGGCCACTCGATCGAGCTGACCGACGCCGGCCGCGCGTTCCTCGGCGAGGCCGAGCGCGTCGCCGGCGAGTTCCAGGGCCTCGCCCGCACCGCCGAGCGGCTGCGCGGCCGCCGCGTCGAGTCGATCGCGCTCGGCATGGGCTCGGGGCTCGCGCAGGTGTTCGTCCCGCGGCTCTTTCCCGCGGTGAGCGAGCGCGCGCCGGGGCTGCGGCTCGACGTCCTCACCGCCCCGACCAAGAGCATCTTCCGCGACCTGCACGAGGGGCGGATCGACCTCGGCATCGCGATCGAGACGGCGCCCGAGCGCGTGCCGGCGGGGCTCGCCTCGGAACGCCTGCTCGAGCTCGACCTCGGGCTGGTCGTGCACCCGGCGCACCGCCTCGCGCGCGCGAGGCCGCCGGTCGACCTCGGCACGCTCGTCGCCGAGCCGATCGTGATGAGCGAGCTCACCGTCGGCTACGGCGAGGTGGTGCTGTCGCTCTTCGCCGACCTGGGGATACACCCGAACATCCTCGCGGTCGCGGACAACATCGAGACGATGAAGACCGTGATCCGCCAGGGCCGCGGCTGCGCGATCATGACGGCCGCCGCGGCGGAGGAGGAAGCGGAGCGCGGCGTCCTGCGCGTGCTCGCGTTCGAGCCCGCGCGCAAGGTCGCGCTCGCGCTGTGCCGCCGG
>CAZIXQ010000072.1:0-15101 GCA_964543155.1 uncultured Enterobacteriaceae bacterium | reverse complement strand
CGCCATCGAACGCGCGTGCTGGCAGGGCGAGGCGGTCGCGGCGATCGTCGCCGAGTCGCGCGAGCAGGGCGAGGACGCCCTCGCTCACGTCGAGGCCGAGTGGGAGGAGCTGCCGGTCGTCACCGACATGGAGGACGCGCTCGCCAACCGCTACGTCATCCATCCCGACCTCGGCGACAACGTCTGCTTCCGGCGCGAGCTCGACACCGGCGGCGTCGACGACGCATTCGCCAAGGCGGATCTCGTCGTCGAGGAGACGTTCGGTTTCGGCCGGCACACCGGCGTGTGCATGGAGACGCGCTCGATCCTCGCCGACTACAACGCGGCCGACCACTCGCTCACCGTGTATCACGCGACGCAGGCGCCGCACATGATGCAGGACATCTTCTCGCGCCACCTCGGCATCCCCGAGGCGAACGTGCGGGTGATCTGCAAGGACGTCGGCGGTTCGTTCGGCATCAAGGTGCACGTCTATCCCGACGAGATGGCGACCGCGGCGATCTCGGTGATGCTGCGCCGCCCGGTGAAGTTCGTCGCCGACCGGCTCGAGTCGTTCCTGACCGACATCCACGCGCGCGAGCACCGCGCGAAGGTCCGCCTCGCCTGCACGAAGGAGGGCCGCATCCTCGCGTTCGACCTCGACGACCTCACCGCGATCGGGCCGTACTCGGTGTACCCGCGCACGAGCGGCATCGAGGGCAACCAGGTGGTCAACCTCACCGGCGGCCCGTACGCGCACAAGCAGTACCGGGCGAAGATGCACGTCGTCTTCACCAACAAGAACGTGACCTGCCAGTACCGGGCGGTCGGCCACCCGATCGCGGCCGCGCTCACCGAGGGGATCGTCGACCTCGCCGCGGCGAAGCTCGGCCTCGACCCGGCCGAGTTCCGGCGCCGCAACCTCATCCCGGACGACGCGTATCCCTATACCTTCCCGTCCGGGGTGAAGTTCGAGTGCCTGTCGCACCACAAGACGCTCGACAAGCTCCTCGTCCTGATGGACTACCGGAAGCTGCGCGCCGAACAGGTGGCGCTGCGCAAGCGGGGCGTGTACCGCGGCATCGGGCTCGCCGCAATCATCGAAGTGACCGGCCCTTCGCCCGCCTTCTACGGGGTCGGCGGCGCGCGCATCTCGGCGCAGGACGGCGCGACGCTGCGCCTCGAGCCGACCGGCATGGTGACCTGCATCGGCAGCGTCACCGAGCAGGGCCAGGGCACCGAGGGGATCTTCGCGCAGATCGCCGCGAGCGCGGTCGGCGTCACGATGGACAAGGTGCGCGTGATGACCGGCGACACTGGCGTGACGCCCTACGGCGGGGGCACGTGGGCCTCGCGCGGCGCGGCGATCGGCGGCGAGGCGGTGCTGCAGGCGGGACGGGCGCTGCGCTCGAACATCCTCGACATCGCCGCCGCGATCCTGGGCATGGACAAGGCGGAGCTCGACATCGTCAACAACGAGGTGGTCAACAAGCTCACGCTCGAGGCGAAGCTGCCACTGGTGGAGCTGGGCCGCATCGCGTACTTCCGCCCGGACACCCTGCCGCCGAAGTTCCAGTCGGAGCTCACCGTCACGCGGCACTACACGCCGCGCGAGTACGGCTTCTCGTTCACCAACGGCATCCACGCCTCGTATCTCGAGGTCGACGTCGACACCGGATTCGTGAAGCTGCTCAAGCACTGGGCGGTCGACGACTCGGGCACGGTGATCAACCCGATGCTCGTCGACGAGCAGGTGCGCGGCGGCGTGGTGCAGGGGATCGGCGCCGCACTCTTCGAGGAGTGCGTCTACGACGAGAACGGCCAGCTGCTCAACGGGACCATGGCGGACTATCTCGTGCCGATGTCGGGCGAGATGCCCGACATCGTCGTCGGCCACGTGGAAACGCCCACCAAACAGTCGCAGCTCGGCGCCAAGGGCGCCGGCGAAGCCGGCACCGCGGGCGCGCCGGCGGCGGTGATGAACGCGATCAACGACGCGCTTGCGCCACTCGGTGCGCGCGTCACCGTCCAGCCCTTCACGCCCGAGCGCATCCTCAAGGCGCTCGGGAAAGTCTGATCCACCGGGAGAGCAAAGCGTGATCCACGAGCTACGCATCTATCGCTGTGCGCCGGGGCGGCTGCCGGCGCTCAACAAGCGCTTCGAAACCGTGACCCTGAAGCTGTGGGAGAAGCACGGCATCCGCCAGGTCGGCTTCTGGACGGTGCTGATCGGGGCGACGAACCACGACCTCTACTACCTCCTCGAGTGGGAGAGCCTCGCCGAGCGCGAGAAGAAGTGGAACACGTTCATGAACGATCCCGAGTGGATCGCCGCGCGCACCGAGTCCGAGAAGGACGGCCCGATCCTGGCGTTCACCACCAACCACATCCTGCAGCCGACCGGCTACTCGAAGCTGCGCTGATGGCGAAGGTGGTGATCGCTACCGGCGCCGCACCCGCTGCCTCACCCTGCAGCTAGCCGGTCAGCTCGCTCGCCTTGAGCTCCGGCTGGATGCCGTGCCGGAGCGCCTCGCTGTTGTCGAAGTTGAGCTCGACCTTCACGCCGTTCGGATCGATCAGGAAGAGCTGGTAGAGCCCCTGGTCGCTGACCATGCGCTGCGTGAACGGGATGCCCTCGCCCTGCAGGTGCGCGAGGGTTTCCGGCAGCCCGGTGCAGCGGAACGCCACGTGGTCGACGACGCCGCTGCCGTGCACGTCGGTGGACTGCTGACCGAGGTACCTTTTGCGGTTCTCGGAGACGTTCGCGCCGCCCTCGGAGAGGTGCAGCACGTCCTTCTCCCCGATGTACAGCCACACCACCGGGAACTTGAAGTCCGGGTGCCAGCCCTCCCGCATCCCGAGCACGCGCACGTACCAGTCGCGCGTGGCCTGGAGGTCGGCGGTCTGGATCAGGTAGTGATCGAGATGGGACAGGGGCACGGTACCCTCCTCGCGGCTAAACCACTCTGAACGTGATCGTCCCGACCCCTGCGACGCTGCCCTTCAGCACGTCGCCCTTCTTGACCGGGCCGACGCCCGCGGGCGTGCCGGTGAAGATCAGGTCGCCGGCCTTCAGCTCGAACAGCGTCGAGAGGAAGGCGATCATCTCCGGGATCTTCCAGATCAGCTCGGCGAGGTCGCCCTTCTGCTTCACCTCGCCGTTCACCTCGAGCACCACCGCGCCCTTCGCGGGATGGCCGACCTTCGCCGCCGGGACGATCGCGGAGCACGGCGCGGAGTGGTCGAACGCCTTCCCGGTGTCCCACGGCCGCCCCATCTTCTTCGCCTCGCCCTGCAGATCGCGCCGCGTCATGTCGAGCCCGACCGCATACCCGTAGACGTGCTCGAGCGCCTTCGCTTCCGGAATGTTCGCGCCACCCTTGCCGATCGCGACGACCAGCTCCATCTCGTGATGCACGTCCCTGGTCGCCGCGGGATAAGGGAAGTCCCTGCCCTCGAGGATCGCGGTGTTCGGCTTCATGAAGAAGAACGGCGGCTCGCGGGTCGGGTCGTGCCCCATCTCGCGCGCGTGCTCGGCATAGTTGCGCCCCACGCAGAAGATGCGGGCGACCGGGAAACGCGCGCTGGTGCCCTCGACCGAGAGCGAGGGGATCTGGGGCGCGGGGATGACGTATTCCATTGCGGGTCCTTTTCGGCTGCTCGTTCGAATCACCGGGGCGTGGCGTCGCCGCCTTCCACGATGACGTTCTCGACGATGCCGCCGCCTGCCTTCCGAAAGGCCGCGGCCTCCTGGTACTCCTGCGACTCGAAGCAGGCCACCGCCTGCTCGAAGGTGGGGAATTCTATGCCGGGGAAGGGGGCGCTGCGCCCGCCGCGCGACCCGCCCGGGTCAGCCGAACTTCGCGAGCAGCGCCGCGGCGTGCTCGAGCCGCTCCGCAGCAGCGGCGCCCTTCACGCTCGCCGGGACGCCCTCCGGCCCCGCCTGGATCGCGCACGCGAGCACCTGGAAGAACGCCTTGTCGAGGGCGCGGCGGGCCGCGCTGAGCTGCTGCGTCACCTTCTCGCAGTCCGCGCCCTCCTCGATCATCGCCTGGATGCCGCGCAGCTGTCCCTCGACACGGCGCAGGCGCAGCACCAGCTCCCTCTTGTGGTCCTCGTCGCGGATCACCGCCATCGGTCCGGCTCCCGGTCGTATTCGCACGCCGCCGAGCATACTCTACCGGGTATCGTCCAGCAAGCCCAGCGTAGCGCTTGACATACTATACCCCCTAGGGTATAGTGCGCGCCGTCGTGACTTCCATCCATTTTGAAGGAGAGCAGTAATGACGGTCGATCGCCTGGTCCACATCTTCGCCGGCACCTTTGTGCTCGTCGCGGTCGCGCTCGGCGCGCCCGCGAGCCCCGTGTTCGTGAACGCGAACTTCCTGTGGCTCGCCGTGTTCGTCGGCGCCAATCTCTTCCAGAGCGGCTTCACCGGCATCTGCCCGCTCGCGTCAATCCTGCGCAAGCTGGGCGTGCGGACGGTGGCCCACGCGTGATCGAGGCGGTAGCCATGACCGACGCGTACGTGCACGTCGCCTGCCCGGCCTGCCTCAAGGCGAACCGGGTCCCCGCGGACCGCGTGGGCGACGGGCCGAAGTGCGGCGGCTGCGGCACGCCGCTCCTCGACGGCAAGCCGGTCGCGCTCGACGAAGCGAGCTTCGACGCGTTCGTCGGGCGTACCGACCTGCCGGTGGTCGTGGATTTCTGGGCGCCCTGGTGCGCGCCGTGCCGCGTCATGGCGCCCGCCTTCGAGGCGGCGTCGGCGGAGCTCGCGACCCGCGCGCGCTTCGCGAAGGTCAACACCGAGGACGCGCCCGGGCTCGCGGCGCGCTTCGGCATCCGGTCGATCCCGACGCTCGCGGTGTTCCGCGGCGGCCGGGAGGTCGAGCGGATCTCCGGCGCGATGGACGCGCGCTCGCTGGTGCGCTGGGTCTCGGACCGGATCTGAACGGAGGAATGCCGTGAAGCGCTTCGTCGCCCTCGCCGCGGTGCTCGCCTTCGCGGGCTGCGGCACCGAGAAAGCTCCGCCGCCTGCCGCCGCGCCGCCGGAGCTGCGCACCGGCGTGGTCGAGATGCGCGACCTCGAGCTCACGCACTCCGCGGAGGCGACGGTCGAGGCAGTGCGCCAGTCGACCGTGTCGGCGCAGATCGCCGGGCGCATCGTCGACCTGCGCTTCGACGTCGGCGACGTCGTCAGGAAGGGCGACGTGATTGCGCGGATCGACGAACGCGCCGCGACCCAGGCGGTCGCGGCGAGCCAG
This sequence comes from uncultured Enterobacteriaceae bacterium, assembly GCA_964543155.1. Lineage (GTDB taxonomy): Bacteria > Pseudomonadota > Gammaproteobacteria > Burkholderiales > SG8-39 > JAGVSZ01. Next base: position 9,858 of record CAZIXQ010000072.1, on the reverse strand, counting down.
GCCCAGGTGGCCGAGGCCGAGGCGGCGCTGCGCAACGCGCGCGTCAACTTCGAGCGCTCGAAGCAGCTCCTCGCGCAGAAATTCGTGAGCTCGGCGGCCGTCGACAAGGCCGAGGCCGACTACCGGGCGGCGCAAGCGCGCGTCGCCGCCCTCCTCGCCGGTGCCGGGCAGGCGGCCACCGAGCGGAGTTTCGCCACGATCGTCGCGCCGTACGGCGGCGTCGTCTCGGCGCGTCACGTCGAGCTCGGCGAGATGGCGACCCCCGGCAAGCCGCTGATGACCGGCTTCGACCCGTCGACACTGCGCGTGGTGGCGACCGTGCCGCAGGCGCAGGTCGGCGCGATCGAAGCCGTAGGCAAGGCGAGGGTCGAGGTGCCCGGCCTCGGCAAGTGGATCGAGGCGCGCCGCGTGACGGTGGTTCCGGCGGCCGACCCGCGCACCCACACCACGCGCGTGCGCATCGAGCTGCCCGAGGACGTGCGCGGCGTCTATCCGGGCGTGTTCGCGCGCGCCCACTTCGTCGTCGGCCGCGCGCCGCGCCTGCTGGTGCCGCGCGAGGCAGTGCTGCGGCGGAGCGAAGTGACCGCCGTGTACGTGATCGACGCGAAGGGCTTTCCGCAGCTCCGGCAGGTGCGCCTCGGGGCGGCGGCCGACGAGCAGTCGGTCGAGGTGCTCGCGGGGCTGAAGGCGGGCGAGCGGGTCGCGCTCGACCCGGTCAAGGCCGGCATGCAGACGGCGCCGAAGGGCGCCTGAGGCGGGCATGGGCATCTCCGGGCGCATCGCGCGCTTCTTCCAGGACTCGCAGCTCACCCCGCTCATCGCGCTGGTGGCGGCGCTGCTCGGTCTGTTCGCCGTCGCGGTGACGCCGCGCGAGGAAGAGCCGCAGATCAACGTGACGATGGCGAACGTGTTCGTCCCCTTCCCGGGGGCGTCCGCGCGCGACGTCGAGAAGCTGGTCAGCACGCCGGCCGAGCAGGTGCTCGCGCAGATGACCGGCGTGGAGCACGTGTACTCGGTGTCGCGTCCCGGCATGTCGATCCTCACCGTGCAGTTCGAGGTCGGCGTGCCGCGCGTTGACGCGCTCGTGCGCCTCTACGACACCATCCACTCGAACCGCGACTGGGTGTCGCCCAACCTCGGCGTGCTTGACCCAATCATCAAGCCGAAGGGCATCGACGACGTCCCGGTGGTCACGCTCACCCTCTGGACGACCGATCCCGCGCGCGGGGCATTCGAGCTCGAGCAGGTGGCGCACGCGGCCGAGGTGGAGCTGAAGCGCGTGCCCGGCACGCGCGAGGTGCAGACGCTCGGTGGTCCGGGCCGGACGGTGCGGGTGCTGCTCGACGCCGACCGCATGAACGCGCACGGCATCTCCGCCCTCGACGTGCGCAACGCCTTGCGGCTCTCGAATGCCGCGGCGCCGACCGGCAAGCTGGTGCGTGACAACCGCGAGATCGTCGTCGAGACCGGCAGCTACCTCGAGTCGGCGGCCGCTGTGCGCGCGCTGGTGGTCGGCACGTTCGAACGGCGGCCGGTCTATCTGTCCGACATCGCCGAAGTGGTCGACGGGCCCGACCAGCCGGGCCGCTACGTCTGGACCGGCGCAGGGCCGGCGGCCGAGCGCAAGGGCATTGCTGCGGCGGGCGAGCACCCGGCAGTCACGCTGCAGGTGACGAAGAAGCCCGGAGAGAACGCGGTCGACGTCGCCGAGCGGGTGATCGGACGTGTGGACGAGCTGCGCGGCACCGTCATTCCCGCCGACGTGCGGGTCACCGTGACGCGCAACTACGGGGCCACGGCGAACGACAAGGCGCAGCAGCTCATTCAGAAGCTCGTCTTCGCGACGCTCTCGGTCGTCGCCCTGGTGCTGTTCGCGCTCGGTTGGCGCGAGGCGCTGATCGTCGGCATCGCAGTGCTGCTCACGCTCGCGACCACGCTCTTCGCGTCATGGGCGTGGGGATTCACCCTGAACCGCGTATCGCTCTTTGCGCTCATCTTCTCGATCGGGATCCTGGTCGACGACGCGATCGTCGTCGTCGAGAACATCCACCGCCGCCGCGCGCTCGAAGGCGGTGCCCTGACCGGCATCATCCCGGACGCGGTCGACGAGGTGGGCGGACCGACGATCCTCGCGACCTTTACGGTGATCGCCGCGCTCCTGCCGATGGCGTTCGTCACCGGCCTGATGGGCCCGTACATGAGCCCGATCCCGATCAACGCGAGCCTCGGGATGGTGATCTCGCTGGCGATCGCGTTCACCGTCACGCCTTGGCTCGCGCTCAAGCTGCTCGGCCACGCCCATCATGCGCCCGAGCGCACCGGCGGCTGGCTCGACCGGCTCTTCGGCCGCATGCTCGGCCCGTTCGTCGCCGCCGACGACCGCGCGCAGCGCAACCGCCGCCGCCTGGGCATCGCTGTTCTCGCGCTGATCGTCGCGTCCACTGCCCTGCCGGTCTTCCGACTCGTCGTGCTGAAGATGCTGCCGTTCGACAACAAGTCGGAGTTTCAGGTCGTGGTCGACCTGCCGGCCGGCACGCCGGTCGAGGTCACCGCGGCGGCGCTGCGCGAGATGGGCGCCTACCTCGCCACCGTACCGGAAGTCACCGATTACCAGGCCTACGCCGGGCTCGCCTCGCCGATCAACTTCAACGGTCTGGTGCGCCAGTACTACCTGCGCAACGCGGCCGAGATCGGCGACCTGCAGGTAAACCTCGTCGACAAGGGCAGCCGCGACCGCAAGAGCCACGACATCGCGCAGGCCGTGCGGCCGGAGCTCGAGCGCATCGCGCGCAAGTGGGACGCGCGCGTCAAGGTGGTCGAGGTGCCGCCCGGCCCGCCGGTGCTCGCGCCGATCGTCGCCGAGGTCTACGGGCCGGACGACGCGGGGCGCATCCGCGTGGCGAAGCGCGTGCGGGAAGCGTTCGCTGCGACGCCCGACATCGTCGACATCGACGATTCGGTCGAGGACGCCGCGCCGCGCGTCGTGTTGAACGTGGACCAGAGCAAGGCCGCCCTCGCCGGCGTGAGCCGCCGCGACGTGGTCGAGACGATGCGGCTCGGGCTCGCGGGCGAGGACGTCACCCCGATCCACGACGGCCAGTCGAAGTACGAGGTGCCGGTGCGCGTGGGCCTGCCGGCGGAGCGCCGCGGCGACCTCGATGACGTCCTGAAGCTGGGCGTGCGCGCGCCCGACGGCGCGCTGGTGCCGCTCGCGGAGGTGGTGCGCAGCCAGCGCGACGACCGCGACCGCCCGATCTACCACAAGGACCTGCTCCCGGTCGTCTACGTCGTGGGCGATCAGGCCGGCGCGATCGGGAGCCCGCTCTACGGCATGTTCGGCATCCGCGGCCTGGTCGCGGGCAAGCCGCTCGACGAGGGCGGCGTGCTGGGGGAGACCTTCATCCGCCAGCCGTCGGACCCGTACCGCAGCTACGCGATCAAGTGGGACGGCGAGTGGCAGGTCACCTACGAGACGTTCCGCGACATGGGGCTCGCCTACGCGGTGGGGCTCGTGCTCATCTACCTGCTCGTGGTCGCACAGTTCCGCTCCTACCTCGCGCCGCTCGTGATCATGGCGCCGATCCCGCTGACCATCATCGGCGTGATGCCGGGCCACGCCCTGCTCGGCGCGAACTTCACCGCGACCTCGATGATCGGGATGATCGCGCTGGCCGGCATCATCGTGCGCAACTCCATCCTGCTGGTGGACTTCATCAACCTGAAGACCGAGGAGGGGGTCCCGTTCCGCGACGCGGTGATCCAGTCGGCCGCGGCGCGCGCGAAGCCGATCGCGCTCACCGCGCTGGCGGCGATGCTCGGCGCGACCTTCATCCTCGACGACCCGATCTTCAACGGGCTCGCGATCTCGCTCATCTTCGGCATCCTGGTCTCGACCGTGCTGACCCTGGTCGTGATCCCGGTGCTCTACTACGCCGCCTACCGCAGGCGCTTCGCGCGCGATTGATCGATCGCGGGCCGCGGCCTACCATGGCGGCCTCGCGCCGCAGGGTGCGGGGACGGAGGGAGGGACCACGATGCGAATCTGCCGCTTCGACGACGATCGTCTCGGGCTCGTCCGCGGGGACGAGGTGCTCGACGTCACGCCGGCGCTCGAGGTCATCCCGCCGCAGCGCTGGCCGATCGCGCTCGGCGACCCGCTGATCGCGCATCTCGACCGCGTGCTCGAGCGCGTCCGCGACCTCGAGGCGACCGCGCCGCGGCGCCGGCTCGGCGAGGTGCGGCTCAAGTCGCCGGTGGCGAACCCGACGAAGATCGTGAACGCCCCGATCAACTACCAGGCGCACATCGACGAGGCGAAGGCCGACCCGAAGCTGGGCGCGGGGCGCAAGCTCAACCACATCACCGACTGGGGCCTCTTTCTCAAGGCCACCAGCGCCCTGATCGGGCCGGGCGAAGAGATCCGCCTGCGCGGGGCCGACAAGCGCAACGACCACGAGATCGAGCTCGCAGTCGTGATCGGGCGCGAGTGCCGCTCGGCGACGCGCGCCAACGCGCTCGACTTCGTCGCCGGCTACGCGATCGGGCTGGACATGACCATCCGCGGCCCGGAGATGCCGTCGTGGCGCAAGTCCGTGGACACCTACGCGGTGTGCGGCCCGTGGCTGACGACGAAGGACGAGGTGCCGGATCCCAACAGTCTGCGGCTCTCGATCAAGGTGAACGGCGAGACGCGCCAGGACAGCACGACCGCGCGCATGGTCTACGACGTGCACCGGCTGATCGAGTACGCGACCAGCATGTACACGCTCTATCCGGGCGACCTGATCTTCAGCGGCACCCCGGAAGGCGTCGGCCCGGTCAAGCCGGGCGACTTCCTCACCGCGGAGATCGAGCGCGTCGGACGGTTCGACGTCCGGATCGCATCCGAGTACGTCCGGTAGCGGCGCGGCGCAGTACCTCGGTCGTCCTCCGCCCCCTACACCGGCTGGAGAGCGGACTGGCGACCCAGAAGCCGGATCACGCGGCCGGTCGTGGAGGTCGCCTCGATCGCACGCCGGTAGACCTCGTCGGCCGCCGGGAGCACGACGCCGAGCCGGTTCACCGCGTAGACCGCCTGCGTCCGGTTCATTACGCCGAGCGCCCGATAGATCGCCGCGGTGTGCGTCTTCACCGTGCCTTCGGCCAGGTTGAGCGTGCGGCAGATCACCTTGTTCGGCTTGCCCTGCACCAGAAGCGCGAGCACGTCGATCTGGCGCGGCGTCAGGCCGAGCGATTTCACCGGCGTGAAGGCCGGCGCGTCCGCGGCGTGGAGACCGTCGCGCTTGGGGTCGGGCCGCCGTGGCCCGACGGCGTGCAGCGCCTGCGGGGGCACGTAGGTGCCGCCGACGAGCACGAGGCGCAGCGCTTCGACCAGCACGCGGGTGGGCGAACGCTTGGAGATGAACCCCCGCGCCCCGGCCTCCAGCGCCGCTCGGGCCGTCTCCGGCTCGTCCTGCGATGCCAGGACGAGCACCGGAATGCCCGGCCGCGTGCGCAGCAGGCGCTCGAGTCCGCCGAGGCCGCTCGCGTCCGGCAGCGCGGTGTCCAGGACGACGAGCTGGATGTCGTCATGCCGAGCCAGGCAGTCTTGCGCGCCGGCGAAGCTGTCGGCCTCGAGCACCTCGACGGCGTCGCCCAGATCGGCGGCCAGACGCGCCAGGGCTTCCCGTGCCAGCGGCTGGTCGTCGACCGCCAGAATCCGGATCTTTCCGTTGAGAGCGTCGCTCATGGGCAGTCCTCCTTCTCACTCGGCTGGCGACCGCTGACCGGTCGCTCGGTGATCGCAGCGTAGGCTGCGACGGGCGGCCTAGGCCGGGAGTACTAACCCAGATTCTGTGATCTATTCACCGCGCCGATCGGGCATGGCGAGGGCCGCCCGGAGGGCGGCCCGGATGCGCGGGACGTCCCCAACCTCCTTCATGAGCAGCAGGGCGAGCCGCGCGAGAAAGAGCGGGGTCCGCGCCTCCCCGACCTCGGTCATGCGGTGGCAGGCCTCGGTGTAGACCTCGTCCAGTTCCTGGTCGGTGAGCATGTCGTCTCGTCAGTCGAGCGCACGCCCGAGGGCGGCGCGGAGGGACTCGGGTTTGAGCGTGGCCCAGCGCCCGGCGACGTGCCCGTCCGGCCGCACGAGATAGAACGCCGACGGCCGCGCGCCGTAGAGCGGGAAGAGGCGCCCGGTCGCATCCCAGGCTTCGGCCCCGGCCAGCCGCCGCGGGGCGATCCAGACCGTCGCGACCGGCAGGCCGTCGAGCAGGGGCCGCGGATCGCGATCGGTCAAGGCGAGCAGCGAGTACCCGAGCCCGAGTCGGGCGGTGAGGTGCGTTGCACCCTCGGCGGTCTCCAACGGGCACTCGGCGAGCACCGCGCCGGGCACCGGGCCCGCCGGCAGCGGGTCCGAGTCGGCGGCGTTGAGCGGTGAATCCGCGAACGTGATGGCGCTCGATTGCCGCGGATTGACGAGCGTCGCGAAGGTCGGGTCCGCGGTCGCAAGCCCGAGGGCCGCCTCGCGCATCAGCGCGAAAGCGGGCGAGGGCGGGGCCATGAACTCGGTCGATTTCGATGCGTGCCGGATGTTCTCGCGCGCGGCGAACACGCGCTCGGCGGAGTAGGAGCAGAGCAAGCGCTCACTAGAATGCCCTTGTAGGACCCAGGCGAGCTTCCACGCGAGATTGTGCGCGTCGTCGATGCCCGAGTTCATCCCCCGCACGCCGAAGATCGGCACCAGGTGGGCGGCGTCGCCGGCGAAGAGCGCGCGTCCGTGCACGTAGTCGTCCAGGCTCAGGCAGTTGGCGCGGTAGGCGCTGATCCAGACCGGCCGCCAGTCGGTGCGCTCCCCGATCCACTCGAGGTGACGCCGCACGCGGGGCAGCACGTTCTCCGGCTTGACCGCCTCCTCCGGATCCTCGTCGTCGCGCAGCTGGTAGTCGACGCGCCAGATGTCGCGCGGCTGCTTGTGCATCAGGATGGTCGAGCCCGGGTTCGTCGGGGGATCGAACCACGCGCGGCGCTCGGTCGGGTAGCCGGACCGGAGGTGAATGTCGACGATGATGTACGTGCCGTCGTAGGTGGTGCCCGAAAAGCGCAGGCCGAGCGCCTGCCGCACCGCCGAGCGCGCGCCGTCGCACGCGACCACCCAGTCGGCGTCGAGCCCGTAGTCGCCCTCGGCCGTCTGGAGCACGAGCCGCACGCCATCGTCGCGGCGCTCGATGCCGGCGAGCCTGGTCTGCCAGCGGATGTCGATGCGGTCCGCGGCCGCTTCGGCGCGGTCGACGAGCACCTGCTCGAACATGCACTGCTGCAGGTTCACCATCGGCGCGAAGCGCTGGTTCTCGTCCATCGGCATCTGCAGCCGGTAGACCGGGACGTCACGGTAGTAACTGGTGCCCGCCGTCCACGGCAGCGCTTCTTCGAGCGTTCCGGCCGCCGCTCCGACGCGGTCCAGGATCTCGAGGCTGCGGCGCGAGATGCACGCGGCGCGGCTGCCGTAGGTCACCGTGTCGTCGGCCTCGATCAGGACCGAGCGCACGCCGTGCCGGGCGAGGTCGAGGGCGAGCACGAGCCCGATCGGCCCCGCCCCGACGATCGCCACCGGATGGCGGACGGGGTCCGCGCCGTCGACGAGGCGCGGCAGCCGGAGCGGGTAGTGCCGGTATTCGAAGTACTCGTGATACCCCTGTGTTCCGCTCATCAGTCGACGTCGATCCCCCGGTAGAGCCAGTCGGCTTCCCACGGATCGTCGGGAGAGCGACGGCCGAGCAGCTCGTTCCGCAGCAGGCGCGCGCCGCCGCCGGCATGGCAGACCTCCGCGAAGAAGCGCGCGGAGAGCACGACACGGGCGGTGCGATTCATGCGCCGGCCCTGGTAGGCGAGGAACGCGGCGTTGAAGTCGTCGCCGTGGCGCGCCACCTCGGCGGCGAGCACCAGCCCATCCTCGAACGCCATGCACGCGCCTTGCGCGAGGTACTGCAGGGTCGGATGGGCCGCGTCGCCGAGCAGCGTCGTGCGCCCCCTGGTCCAGTTGGTCACCGGATCGCGGTCGTGCAGCACCCAGTTCCGTTCCAGCGAGATGTACTTCAGCATGTCGCGCACCCGCGGCACCGCCGGGGCGAACATCTCGTGCAGCTCGTCGGGCTGCCCGAACTCCTTCTCGCCGCGCTTGAAGCGCGGGCTCACGAACACCGCCACGTTGTTCATGACCGTGCCGCCCCGCAGGCGGTACTGGACGAGGTGCGTGTCGTGCCCGCACCAGATCACCATCGAGTTCAGGAACTGGCGGTCGACCACCGCGTCGACCGGAACCAGTCCCCGGTACACCGTGTGGCCGGTCTGGCGCGGCGCGTCGGTCACGATCTGCTTGCGGGTCGGCGACCACAGGCCGTCGGCGCCGACGAGCGCCGCGCCGAAGTACTCCGAGCCGTCCTCGCAGGTGACGGTCACCCCGTCCGGGCGCTCCGCGAACTTCACGAGCCCCTTCGAGGCCTCGAGCGTGATCTCCGCGCGCTGCTTGCAGGCGTCGAAAAGCGTTCCGTGCAGGTCGCCCCGGTGGATCACGAAATAGCGGTAGCCGAACCGCTTGACGAACGCGTCGCCGAGCGAGATGCGCGTGACCTCCTCGCCGGAGACCGAATCCATCATCACCAGCGCGTCCGGGAACACCGCCTTCGGCTCGAGCGCGTCCATCACGCCGAGCACCTGCATCACCCGGTGGATGTTCGGCCCCATCTGGATGCCGTAGCCGATTTCGCCGAACTCGGCGGCTTTCTCCAGGACGCGCACGCGGCGTCCCTTGCGCGCGAGCGCCAGGGCGCAGGCGAGCCCGCCCAGGCCCCCGCCGGCGATCAGGATCTCGGGTCTGGCGGCCATACCTTCCTCCTATCGTCTGTCCAGAAGGGGGCCACCCCCCTTCGACCCCCAAGATCAGCCTGCGGAACTACATCTTCAGGACCGCGGGCAGCCAGGACACGAGCCCCGGCCACGCGATCAGCATTCCGACCAGCACGAAGTCCGCGGCGAGGAACGCGAGCGTGCCGCGGTAGATGCGCGCAGCCGGGATGTCCGGATTCTGCGCCTGGATGACGAACACCGTCATCCCGGTCGGCGGACTGATGAGCCCGATCGTCGCCATCACGGTGACGAAGATGCCGAACCAGATGCCGTCGTAGCCGACCGCGAGCACGAGCGGCAGGGTGACCGGGACCGAGATCAGGATCGTGCTCACCTCCTCGAGGAAGGTGCCGAGCACGAAGTAGAGCAGCATCACCGCGACGATCACCATCACCGGGGACAGCCCCCAGTCGGCTACCCAGCCGGAGAGCGCGGTCGGGAACTGGGTGAGCACGATGAAGCGGGCGAAGATGAACGCCCCGACCACGATGAAGAACAGCATCGCGGTCGCATATGCGGTTTCCATGAAAGCGTCGAGCAGGCCCCGAAGCCGCATGTGACCGGTGGCGAACGCGATCACGATCGCGGCGAACGCGCTCACTGCCGCGGCCTCGGTGGGCGAGTACCAGCCGAGGTAGATGCCCACCACCGCAAGGAAGAAGAGCAGCGCGAGCTTCCACATGCCGAGCGCCGCGCGCAGGCGGCGCCCGAGCGGCATCGGCGCGGTCTGCGGCATGAGGTCGGGGCGCAGGCGCGCGACGATCCACACCGTGACCACGTACAGCGTCGCCAGGATCAGGCCCGGGATCAGCGCCGCGGCGAAGAGCTTCGGCAAGGACTGCTCGGCGACGATCGAGTAGATCGCGAGGATCACCGACGGCGGAATGATGATGCCGAGCGTGCCCGCGGCGGCGACCGCCCCGGCGGAGAAGCCCGGGTCGTAGCCGTGGCGGCGCATCTCGGGGATCGAGACCT
>CAZIXQ010000071.1:11153-15273 GCA_964543155.1 uncultured Enterobacteriaceae bacterium | reverse complement strand
GACTTCACGTCGCGTGCGACGCCCTGCTCCACCAGGTAGCGCGCGAAGTGCGCGCGGCCGACGAGGTTCGGGTTGCCCGCGTAGGAATAGGCCCCTTCCAGGGTGCCGGGAATGCCGAGACGGTCGAACTCCGCAGCGATGCGCTCGGCGCGCCGCGCGCGGCTCGAGCGAACGTGCGCGAGCCCGCGGGCGAGCATGTCGCTGCCCGGATCGATCCCGAGCCCGAGGACGTGGATGGTGATGCCGCCCCAGGTGATCGAGATCTCCACGCCCGGCACGAGCCGCACGCCGCACTCGTCGGCCGCAGCCTGCGCCTCGGCGAGCCCGGCGAGCTCGTCGTGATCGGTGAGCGCGAGCACCTGCACGCCGTTCGCGGCCGCGCGGCGAACCAGTGCGGCGGGCGTGAGCACGCCGTCGGAGGCCGCGGAGTGGCAGTGCAGGTCGAAGTTCATCGGGACCGGCGCGAGCATGCTGCGATTCTAGCAGCCGCCCTCCTTCGAACCTGCGCGCGCGCTCAGGCGCTCAGGAAGTCCTCCACGATCCGCGCGAGCGCCTGCGGCTGGTCGTGGTGCAGCATGTGCCCCGCGTCGGGAATCGTGTGCGCGCGCAGATTGGCGAAGCAGCGCATGCGCGCCTCGTAGGCGGGGCGATCGAGGCGCAAGTGCTTCAGCGTCTCCGAATCCGCGCCTTCCACCCAGAGCACCGGCGCGGCGACGTTGCGCCAGCAGGCTTCGGCTTCCTCGAGCCGGTAGAGCACCGGGTTCACGCGCTTGTGCGCGGGGTCGCTGCGCAGGGTGACCCGGCCGTCGGGCGTGGGCATGCCCCAGTGGTGCGCGAGGAACAGCGCGCGGTCGGCCGCGAGCCGCGGATTCGCCGCGCGCAGCCGCTCGGCCAGCGCCTCGAAGCTCGCGTAGTCGCGGAAGCGCTGCGGCTCGCCGAGCTCGGCGAGCCAGCGGGCGTAGCGCGCCGGCGCCTCCTCCGGGCCGCTGCTGCGCAGCCCGAAGCCTTCGAGGTTCACCAGCCGCGCGACCCGCTCCGGCCGCACGCCGGCGTACAGCGCGGCGACGTTGCCGCCCATGCTGTGGCCGAGGAGGTCGACGGCCGAATCGGGCGAGAAGCGTGCGAGCAGCGCGTCCAGGTCGGCGAGGTAGTCGGGAAACCAGTAGCTGTCCGCTCCGCTCCACTGCGTGAGCCCGTAGCCGCGCCAGTCGGGCGCGATCGCGTGCCAGTCACCCTCCAGCGCATCGACGAGGAACTGGAAGGACGCCGAGACGTCCATCCAGCCGTGCAGGAGGAAGAGCTTCGGGTGCGCGGGGTCGCCCCACGTGCGGCAGTGGTAGCGCAGTCCGCGGATGTCGACGAAGACGGAGTCGCTCGGTTTCATGGCTCGGACGGCGACCGATGCTAACATCGCGCCGTCCCGCAACGGAGTCCCGCATGCCGGTCTACCACCTCGGCGAGCGCCGTGTCGAGTTCCGCGGCCCGGACGTCTACATCGCGCCGAGCGCTTCGCTCATCGGCTCGGTGGTCGTCGGCAACGACTGCAGCTTCTGGTTCGGAGCGGTGGTGCGCGGCGACAACGATCGGGTGACGATCGGCGAGCGCAGCAACGTTCAGGACAATTGCGTCGTGCACCCCGACCCCGGCATCCCGGTCACGATCGGCGCGGGCGTGACCATCGGACACATGTCGATGATCCACGGCTGCACGATCGGCGACGGTAGCCTGATCGGCATCGGCGCGGTGATCCTCAACCACGCGGTGATCGGCAAGAACTCGATCGTGGGCGCGAAGACGCTGATCCCGGAGCGCAAGAGGTTCCCCGACGGGGTGCTGATTCTCGGCCAGCCCGGCAAGGTCGTCCGCGAGCTGCGGCCGGAGGATTTCGAGCTGCTCAGGTACTCCGCCGAGAGCTACGTCAAGAAAGGCCGGCGTTACAGGGCCGAGTTCGAGCCCGTCGAGGCCCGCGCGGGAGGGAGGGACTCGTGATGCGGCTGTCGCATGTCGGGGAAGCGATCGCACTCAATGCGCGGCTTTACCCGGACAAGCTGGGAGCCCGCGACCTCGCGCGGGCGATGACTTTCCGGCAATGGAACGAAAGAGCCTGCCGCCTCGCGAATGCGCTCCGCGGCCTCGGGCTCGAGAAGGGCGATCGGATTGCGATCCTCGCCTACAACTGCCTCGAGTGGCTCGAACTCTACGCGGCTTGCGCGAAAGCGGGCCTCGTCGCGGTGCCGATCAACTTCCGCCTAGTGGCGCCAGAGATCCGGTACATCGCCGAGAACGCGGAAGCGAGGGCGTTCGTCGTCCAGGCCGACCTGCTCGATCGCGTCGAGGCGATCCGCGCGGACCTCCCGGTCCCGGAAGCGAATTACATCCACTTCGGCGCCGGGCGTCCGCCCGCCGGTTACCGCGACTACGAGGCGCTCATCGCCGCGGCAGCGGCGGCAGAGCCGGCGATCCAGGTCTTCCCGGACGACATCTTCGCGCTAATGTACACCTCGGGCACGACCGGGCGGCCGAAGGGCGCGATCCGCAGCCACGCTGCGACCGCGCTTCACTCGCTGGTGATGGAAGTCGACTTCGGGTTCTCCCGGCACGACGCGGGCCTGCTCGTCATGCCGATGTGCCACGCGAACTCGCTGTTCTTCGCCTTCACGTTCGCCTACTGCGGCGCCAGCTGCTGCGTCTACGACCGCAAGAGCTTCGACCCGGAGCACCTGTTGAAGACGCTCGCCGAGGAGCAGTGCAGCTTCACCTCGCTCGTGCCGACCCACTACATCATGATGCTCGGGCTCCCCGATGCCGCGAAGCGGAAATACGACGTCCACCGCGTGAGCAAGCTCCTCATCTCTTCCGCGCCCGCGCGCCGCGAGACGAAGCTCGCGATCATGGAGCACTTTCGCAGCTCGAGCCTGTTCGAGATCTACGGCTCGACCGAAGCCGGCTTGGCCACGATCCTGCGCCCGGAAGAGCAGCTCACCCACCTCGGATCGGTCGGTCGGGAGTTCACCGGCTCCGGCCGGATCCGGCTGCTGGACGACGCCGGCGCCGAGGTTCCCGACGGCGAGGTGGGCGAGATCTACACCCGCACGCCCTATGCGTTCAGCGGCTACTGGAAGCTGCCCGACAAGACCGCGGAGGCGTTCCGCGGCGAGCACTGCACCGTCGGCGACATGGCGCGCCGCGACGCGGACGGCTACTATCATCTCGTCGACCGCAAGAAGAACATGATCATCAGCGGCGGCGAGAACGTGTATCCGTCCGAGGTCGAGAGCCTGCTCGCGTCGCACCCCAAGGTGAAGGACGTGGCGGTGATCGGCGTGCCGCACGAGAAATGGGGCGAGGCGGTGCACGCGGTGATCATCCTGCACCAAGGGGCCAGCGCGACGCAGAGCGAGATTCTCGACTGGTGCAAGGACAAGATCGCGGGCTACAAGCGGCCGCGGTCGGCGTCGTTCGTCACCGAGGACGAGATGCCGCGGACCGCCACCGGCAAGATCCTGCACCGGGTGCTGCGCGAGCGGCACGCCGGCACGTAGGAGCGACAGCGAGGAGCGCAAACGATGGCGAACGAGCAGAAGTCCGGCGACACCCTGAGCAGCGTCGTGATGGGGAAGAACGCGGCCGACGCGATCGCCGGCGCGGCCCCGACCGGCGTGGACGGCGGGACCGTCGTCAGCCGCGTCCTGCAGGCACAGGGCGTGAAGTACCTCTTCACCGTCAACGGTGGCCATATCTGGCCGATCCTCGCGACGCTGCGCGAGCACGGCGTGCAGCTCATCCACATGCGCCACGAGCAGACTTGCGCATATGCCGCCGATGCATGGGCGCGAACCACCGGCACCCCCGGCGTCTGCAGCGTGACCGCCGGCTGCGGCCTGACCAACGCGGTGACCGGGCTCTGCGCGGCGGGGCTCGCGAACAGCGCGGTGGTCTGCATCGCGGGCCAGCATCCGACGACCGAGGACGCGCTCGGCTCGTTCCAGGAGGCGTACGGCAGCGAGGTCTGCCGGTCCTTCTCGAAGTTCACCAAGCGCGTGCTCGACTGGTCGACGATCGAGGTCGATCTGCGCCAGGCGTTCCGCGAGGCGACCAATGCCCCGCAGGGCGTCACGCT
>CAZIXQ010000071.1:0-11053 GCA_964543155.1 uncultured Enterobacteriaceae bacterium | reverse complement strand
CATCCGCTCGCCGTGCGCGGCGCGTGGAAGAAGGCGTTCAGCGGCCGCACGGACGCGGTGCTCGCGATCGGCTTCCGCTTCTGGAGCGGCGAGCGCTTCGGTGAACCGCCGACGTGGAGCGCGAACGCGCGCTACATCCAGGCAGACGCCACGCCGAACCGGATCGGTCTGCACGTGCCCGCGGAAGTGGCGATCGTCGGCGACCCCAAGCTCGTGCTGCAGCAGCTGATCGCCGCCGCCCGCCCGCTCGACTGGAAGCGCCAGCGCGATGGGACCTGGGTACGCGAGGTGGCGACGGCGCGTGCGAACTTCGAGCGCGCCATCGCCGCTCAGGAACAGGCCGCCCACGACCACATTCCGGTCCATCCTGCCCGGCTCGCCCGCGAGCTCTGCGCGGTGCTGGACCGGGACGCCACCGTGGTGATCGACAGCTTCACCATGAGCGGCTGGATGTCGCAGTGGTTCCAGGCGCGCTTCCCCGGCCAGGTTCTGGACGCCGGGCCGCTCGCGCCGGTCGGGCACGGCATCGGCATGGCGATCGGGGCGCAGCTCGCGCGGCCGGGCAAACAGGTCGTGGTCGTGCTCGGCGACGGCGGCCTCGGCATCGGCGGCTTCGACCTCGAGACCGCGCGCCGCTACGGCCTGCCGATCGTCGCCGTGCTCTGGAACAACAGCTCGTGGGGCCCCGGGTTCGCGGAGATGCCGATGCTGAAGGGGCGCACCGATCCGTTCGACATGCTTCCCGACATTCGATACGACCGCATGGCCGAGTTGATGGACTGCCACGGCGAGCACGTTACGCGCCCCGATGAAATCCGCAGCGCGCTCGAACGGGCGCTCAAGTCCGGCAGGACCGCGCTGGTGAACGTGATTGGCGATCGCGAGGTGGGCCACCCCAGCCTGGGGGGCAACCTGCTCGGGTCGACGCGGGTGTGATGGCGCGGGGGCGATAGCGCCCCGGGCTTACTTCGGCGCCATCCGGATTGCGCCGTCGATCCGGATCGTCTCGGCGTTCAGCATCGGATTCTCGATGATGTGCTTCGCGAGCGCCGCGTACTCCGACGGCTTGCCCAGGCGCGACGGGAACGGCACCTGCTGGCCGAGCGAATCCTGGATCTCCTTCGGCAGGCCCTCGAGCATCGGCGTGAGGAAGATCCCGGGCGCGATCGTGCACACCCGGATGCCGCTGCGCGCCAGATCGCGTGCGATCGGGAGCGTCATGCCGACCACCCCGCCCTTCGACGCCGAGTAGGCCGCCTGCCCGATCTGGCCGTCGTACGCCGCGACCGACGCGGTGTTGACGATCACGCCGCGCTCGCCGTCGGCGTTCGGCTTGCCCTTCGCCATCGCGTCGGCGGCGAGCCGGATCATGTTGAACGTGCCGATCAGGTTGATCGTGATCACGCGCGTGAACGAGGCGAGCGCGTGCGGGCCTTCCTTGCCGATGGTCTTCTCGCCGATCGCGATCCCGGCGCAGTTCACCAGCCCCTGCAGCCCGCCGAAGGCCTTCAGCGCGGTCTCGACCGCGTTCCTGCCGTCCGCCTCGCTCGTCACGTCGCACTTCACGAAGCGCGTCTTGGCGCCCAACTCCTTCGCGAGCGCCTCGCCCTTGTCCACCTGGAGGTCCGCAATGACCACGTTGGCGCCGCCGGCGGCCAGCGTGCGGACCGTTCCCGCACCCAGCCCCGATGCCCCGCCCGTCACGAGAAAAGTGTTGCCCGCGAGTTCCATCTCGATACCCCTTTGCAGTCTGGTCTAGATTCGTTCGACGATCGTCGCGGTCGCCATCCCGTGGCCGATGCACATCGTCTGCAGTCCGATCGCGCCGCCGGTCGCCTCGAGCCCGGCGAGCATCTTCGCCATCAGGCCCGCCCCGGTCGCGCCGAGCGGGTGGCCGTGCGCGATCGCGCCGCCCCACGGGTTCAGCTTCTCCGGCGCCGGTGCGAACTCGCGCGCCCAGGCGAGCGCCACGCACGCGAACGCCTCGTTCACCTCGAACCAGTCGACGTCCCTGACCGACAGCTTCGCGCGCTCCAGCGCGAGGCGCGTGGCGGGGATCACCCCGTCGAGCTGCATCGTCGGGTCGGACCCCACGACCACGCGCGCGCGGAAGCGCGCCCGCGGCTTGAGGCCATCGGCCTTCGCCGCATCCCGGTCGGCTACGAGCACCGCCGAGGCGCCGTCGGAGATCTGGCTCGAGTTCCCCGCGGTGACGACGCCGTCTTCGCGGAACACGGTCTTGAGCGTCGCCATCTTTGCCGGGTCGACGCGCTCGCGCACGCCCTCGTCGCGCGTCAACTCGACCGGCCGTCCGGCCTCGTCGATGCCGGCGATGGGGACGAGCTCGCGGTTGCGGCCGCGGGAGAGCGCGTCCCATGCCCGGCGGTGGCTCTCGATCGCGAACTCGTCGAGGGTCGCGCGCGCGAGGCGCCACTTGTCGGCGATGCGTTCGGCGCTTTCGCCCTGGTGGATGAGCTCGTGCCGCTCGAAGAGGGCCGGATTGAGGCCGCCGAAGCCGCCATGGCGACCGTCCGGATCGATGTCGAAGAACATGCGCACGCGCGTCATGCTCTCCACGCCGCACCCGACCGCGTAACGCGCGTCGCCCGCCGCGATCGCCTGCGCGGCGAAGTGCACCGCCTGCTGGCTCGACCCGCACATGCGGTTGAGCGACACCGCCGGCACCGAGACGGGGAACCCGGCGAGCAGCACGCCCAGCCGCCCGATGTTGGCGCCCTGCTCGCCCGCCTGCGTCACCGTGCCGCAGACGACGTCCTCGATGCGCTCGGCGGGCACGCCGGCGCGCGCGGCGAGCCCCCGCAGCGCGTGCGCGAGGAGTGCATCGGGTCGGGTGTCGCGGAGCGCGCCGCCGCGTTTGCCGAACGGCGTGCGGACCGCGTCGATGATGACGGGCTCGGACATGGCGATGATCCTCCGGGCCCCGAATTATGCCGCCACCCGGAGGAGCCCGGATTACTTCCTGGCCGCGGCCTTCCTCTCGCCCTTCTTGTCGTCCTTCTTCTCCGGCGCCACGAGGGCGCTGCGCTCGCGCAGGAGCGGCTCGACGGTCGACTTCGCGAGGAGCACCGTCCTGGCACCGAGGGCCTGCTCGCGCTCGAGCTTCGCTTTCAGCGCCGCCTGCCGCTCCGCGAACGCCTTGTCTTCCTTCTCCTTGTCCTCGGCCTTCTCGTCGGGCCGAGGGGTGCGTTTCTCGGGCACCGTCCCGGTGACCGAGGCCTTGACGTGATAGCGGTCCTCGGGCGCGCTCTTCCCGATGCGCAGCGCGTAGGTCCAGCCGTCGAACGTCTGGGCGCGCACGGTGACCGGCTTGTCCAGCCCCGCCTCCGCGTCGCCCACGCCGGCCGCAACGTCGTCGATCCGCATCGAGGTGAGCGCGCTCGCGGCGTCCTGCGCCTTCCCGCCGTCGAGCTTGTCCGGCGCCGACCACGTCCAGCCGGCCGCTTCGTCGGGGCGCACGACGCTCCAGCGCTCCCTGCCGTCCGGCCCGAGCACGGTGAGCGTGCGGATCCGCTCGATCCTGAGGTAATCGCGTGCGAGCCACTGCTGCGGGTTCGCCGCCACGGCGGAGAGCGGTTCGGCCACGACGTTCGCGCGCTGCGGATCGGCGGTCACGAGCACGTACCGGCCCGAGGGCACGCTGTCGACCGGGAGTCCCGGCATGTTCGCCGGCTTCGTGGTCTTCCTGCCCAGCACCAGTCGCGCGAGCGGCTTGCCGTCGCGCGCCTTCAGCTCGAGCACGGTGCCGGTCTCCTCGGGCTTCGCCCCGCTACCCGGCGCTGCGAGCCGCAGGCGGGACCGGAAGGCGTCGGTCAGGCCTTCGGCCTGCACCACCTTCGCCGCCTCGAGCTTGAGCAGGAGATCCCGGATCGCCTCCACGTCGGCGGGATAGCCGCCGCGTTCCTTTACCGTCCAGCCGCGCTCAGCGCGGACCAGCGTGACCGTCCCGGCCGGCTCGACGATGGCGATCTCGCCGACCTCGTCGACCTTGAACCCGGGAAGCAGCTTCTGCCCCACCCGGCTGTCGGCGACCTCGTAGCTCCCGCGCTTCCAGTTGAAGACGGCCCAGCCGCCGGCGACGAGCACCGCCAGCGCCACGAGCACCAGGAAAAACTGTCTGCCGTTCATGGCGCCCGACCGTCAGTGCGCGGCGCGCCGCCGCCGGCGCACGAAGGCGATCGCGAGCCCCGCGATCGCGACCAGCAGCGGCATCGCGCCGATATTGACGACCTTGGTCCAGAACTCGAGCGCCTCGGTCTCGGCGCGCAGCTCGCGCCGGACCTCCTTCAGCTCGCGCCGGGTCTCGGCGGCGCGCTTGCGGAAGTTCTCGACCTCCGCCTGCTGCTCGGGCGTGAGGATCGCCCCGGACGCCGCGGGACCCTTCGTCTTCTGCAGCGACTCGAGCTTCTTGCGCGTCTCGTCGAGGCTCTCCTCGAGGCCCTTGATCTTGCCGAGGTAGGCCTGCGCGGCCTGCGCCTCCATCTCCTTGACGACCGTGAACGGCCGCGACGCGGTCGCCCGCCCGCGCAGCCCGATCAGATCGGGATCGCCGGCGAGCTGCTCGACCAGCGCCTGCACGAGCGCGAGGTTGCCGTTGATCGGGATCGCGACGCGCTGGCCGAAGATCTCGCGGATCTGCACCGCCGCACCGTCGTTGAGGAGGTCGCTGTCACCGATCAGGACGACCGTGTTCTCGCCCGTCGATTCCTTCAAGGCCGGGCCGGCGTCGGGAGCAGGCGGCTTGCCCTTCCCGTCGTCCTTGCGCGCCGGGCGCCCGTCCGGAAACGCGGACTTGAACCTGCCGGTGAGGCGCACGCCGATCGCGAGCGGCTGTCCGTCGGGCTTGAAGTTGCGCACCGCCTCTTCGCCGCGCTTCATGGCGTCGGCGTTGTCCACCAGGTTCACCAGCGGCGAGGTGCGCATGAGCGTGGTCTGGGTCAGCCCGTCGGCCGGCGTCCCGGTGAACACGCCGGCAAAGGCCATGAGCACCGTGCCGAGCGAGCTCGTCACGACGTCGTCGCGGTTGAGCGCGTCCGCGTCGAGCTGGATGACCGTCGGTACGGCGCGCGGCCCCGCGCCCGCCATGTACTTCATGTCGAGCACGACCCTGTCCGCGCTGAACGCGAGGCCCCAGCCCTTGAGCAGGCGGTCGAGGTTCGATGAGCTCGGCCCCATCGCTGCCATCGGCCCCGGCTGCTGGTCGAAATACGCGTACGGGTCGAGGAACACCACCAGCTTCCCGCCGCGCAGCACGAACTGGTCGAGCGCGAACTGCGCCTGCTCCGAGATGCCCTTGGGGTGGATCACGAGCAGGGTATTGATCGTCTCGTCGATCCGGTCGACGTCCATCCCGACGCGCTTCACGTCGAAGTCGCGCTGCAGCTCGAGGATGAACACCTGCGGGTCGGCGCCCTGCATGCCGAACATCGGGTTCCCCGGCATGCCGAACACCGGCAGGCCGCTCATCACGCCGACGACCGGCTTCGCCGCGGCGGTGACGCGGCCGATCGCGCGCACGAGGTCGTACTCGAGCAGCCGCTCGCGGTCGGGCGCGAGCGCGGGCAGCGCGACCTTCTGGTCGGCCTGGCTCACCGCGAGCCCGAGGTAGAACTTCTCCCCCGACGGCGCGACCTGCGCCTCGACCCCGTCGACGTTCGCCGAGTCCTCGGCGTCCGAGTCGGGCTGCGGATTGAGCTTTTCGATCTGCACCTTGCCGCCGGAGGCGGCGCGGAACTCCCGCAGCAGGTCCTCGACCCGCGCTGCAAATGCGCGCAGGGGCACCGGCACGTTCTCGTCGCCGGCGTTGAAGTAGTAGCGCACCCGCACCGGCGCGTCGAGCTTCCCGAGCAGCTTCTTCGTGCCGTCGGACAGGGTGTAGATCCGGCCCTCGGTCAGGTCCACCCGCGCCGGCAGCGCGCCGAGGATGAAGTTGATCGCGATGACGGCCGCGGCGACCGCCGCCACGCCCGCGAGCGAGTAGACCCAGCGTTCGGTGTTCTTCTTCATGTCCGCCCTACCCCGCCCGCTGGCCGCGCAGCACGACCCCGGTCACGAACAGCGCGAAGCCGATCACCGAGGCGAAGAACACGAGATCGCGCGAGTCGAGCACGCCCTTCTGAAACCCGTCGAAGTGGGTGAGCACGCTGAACGCGGCCACCCCCTCCACGAACCACGGCGGCGCCCAGCGCGCCACGAGGTCGGTCACCGGGGGAAAGCCGACCAGGACGAGCGCGAGGCAGACCACCACCGACAGGATGAAGCTCACCACCTGGTTGCGCGTCATCGCCGAGGTCGCGGAGCTGATCGCCAGGTAGGCGCCCGCGAGCAGCAGGCTGCCGACGTAGCCGGCGACGATCACGCCGTTGTCCGGATCGCCGAGGACGTTCACCGTGAGCCACACCGGAAAGGTGAGCGCGAGCGCGATGCCGAGGAAGATCCAGGAGGCGAGAAACTTGCCCACGATCGCCTGCCAGGTCGTGATCGGGAAGGTGAGGAGCAGCTCCATCGTTCCGCTGCGGCGCTCCTCGGACCACAGCCGCATGCCGACCGCGGGGACGAGGAAGAGGAAGAGCCACGGCATCCACATGAAGAAGGCGCCGAGCGAGGCCTCGCCGCGGTCGAAGAACGCGCCGAAAGTGAAGGTGAAGAACCCGGCGAGCAGCAGGTAGATCACGATGAAGACATAGGCGACCGGCGAGTCGAAGTACGCGGCGAGCTCGCGCTTGGCTACCGTCCAGATGCGGGACCAGGCGTTCATGCCGCGACCCCTTCCGGCGCCGGCGCAGCGGGCTCGCGCGCCGTGTCGGGCCGGGTGATGGCGCGGAACACGTCGTCGAGCCGTCCCTCCTCGGTGTGCAGCTCCTCGATCGTCCAGTTCCAGCGGCTCATGATCGCCTGCGCGAGCTGGGCGGCGAACGCCGCCTCGAGCCGCGACCTGTCGGGAAAGGCGCACACCACGACGGCACCGCCCTCGTCCGAGACGAGCTCCACGCGCGCGACGCCCGGCAGCTTCGAAAGCGCCTCCCGCGCCGCCTCCGCCTGCGGGCCGCGCAGGGCGAGGCGCACCGCGCCCGCGCGCTCCGAGCGCGACTTCAGCTCGGCCGGCGTGCCGTTCGCGACGATGCGCCCCCGGTCGATGATGATGGCGCGCGTGCACGCCGCCTCCACCTCCTCCAGGATGTGGGTGGAGAAGACGATCGCCTTGTCCGCGCCCATGCGCTTGATCAGCGAACGGACCTCGTGCTTCTGGTTGGGGTCGAGACCGTCGGTGGGCTCGTCGAGGATGAGCACCTCGGGGTCGTGGATCAGCGCCTGCGCGAGGCAGGTGCGGTGGCGGAAGCCCTTCGACAGCGTGTCGATGCTCTGGTGCAGCACCGACTCGAGGAAGCAGGTCTCGACCGCCTTTGCCACCGCGCGCTTCTTCGCCGCGCCGCTCAGGCCGCGCATCTCGGCCGCGAAACCGAGGAACGCGACGACGCTCATGTCGTGGTAGGACGGCGCCGATTCGGGCAGGTAGCCGATGCGGCGGCGCGCCTCGATCGGCTGCGCGGCGACGTCGAAGCCGCACACCGCGACCCGCCCCGCGCTCGGCGGGATGTAGCCGGTGATCATGCGCATCGTCGTGGACTTCCCGGCGCCGTTCGGGCCGAGGAAGCCGAGGACCTCGCCGCGCGCGACCTCGAACGACACGTCGTCGACCGCGGTCTTCGGGCCGAACGTGCGCGTCAGGTGCTCGACCTTGATCATTGCGTCCTCGGTGTTGGTTCGAACCTTCGGTCTGCGGGTGCTGCGAGGCCGGACCGCCGCCTCCGCCGCCCGGGGGCGGCGGCCGCGTGGCCGCCGCGCGGGCGCGAAGTTAGGCCAAACCGCGCCTCGGCGCAAGCCCCGTCGGCTCAGGCGCGGCCGGTACGCAGCCGCGCGGTGCCCGGCCCGTCGACGCTCCCGTCCTCGGACAGCGCGACGCCAAACCAGTTCAACGCCTGGGCGCGCGTGTAGTAGCCGCGGGCCACGTCGCGCGCCACGAGCGCCGGCGGCCGCGCAAGCGGATCGCCGAAGCCCCCTCCGCCGGGCGTGGACACCTCGATCACGTCGCCCTCGGCGAGCTCGATGTCCTGGTCCTTCGACAGGTGCGGCGGCGTGTACTCGGTGCCGCGCCGCACGATCCGCACCCGGTTCACTCCCCCGTCCCGCCCGCCGCGAACGCCCTGCGGGCCGTACCGGCCGTGGTCCATCACCATCGAGGCACGCGCCTCGCCGCGCCGGAGCCGGAAGCGGTAGTTCACGCCGAAGCCGCCGCGGCTCTCGCCCGGCCCGCCGGACCCCTCGTGCAACGAGTACTCCTCGAAGAGCACCGGGTAGTACTGCTCCATGACCTCGATCGGCGTGGTCTTGGAGATCCCGATCGTCGAGCAGCCGTTGGAGATGCCGTCGCCGCGCGCGGAGCCGCCGTAGCCGCCCCCCGAGATCACGTACATCACGTAGGAGCGCCGGCGCACCGGGTCGTATCCGCCTACCGAGAGGTTCCCCGAGGTCCCCGCCGGCGCGGCGAAGAGCTGGTCCGGGATCGCCTTCACGAGCGCGGCGAAGACCGCCTCGGCGATGCGCTGGCTCACCTCGGCCGCGCAGCCCGAGACCGGCCGCGGGTACTTCGCGTACAGAAAGGTCCCGTCCGGATCCACGATCTCGAGCGGCTCGAAGGTGCCGGCGTTGATCGGCACGTCGGGAAAGACGTGCTTGATCGCCAGATAGATCGACGACTTGGTGGTCGCCAGCACGCTGTTCATGGGGCCGCGGCAGGGCGGCGACGAGCCGGCCATGTCGAAGCCCAGGCGCTCGCCGCGCTTCGTGATCCTCATCGCGATGCGCAGCGGCGCGTCGACCACCCCGTCGGAGTCGACGAACGCCTCGCCCTCGTACGTCCCGTCGGGAATCGCGGCGATCTTGGCGCGCATCTGCTGCGCGGCGCGCGCCTTGAGCTCGCCGATCGCGCGGTCGACGGTGTCGGCGCCGTACCGGTCGAGGAGCGCGGTGAGGCGCCGCTCGCCGATCGCGAGCGCCGCGGCCTGCGCCTTGATGTCGCCGATGCGCTGGTCGGCGATCCGGATGTTCGACAGGATGATCGACAGGATCTCGCGGTCGAGCTCGCCGCGCTTGTAGAGCTTCACCGGCGGCAGGCGCAACCCCTCCTGCTCCACCTCGGTGGCGTTGGCGGAGAACCCGCCCGGCACGATCCCGCCCACGTCGGGCCAGTGGCCGGTGTTCGCCAGCCAGCACCACAGCGCGCCGCGGTAGAAGAACGGCTTCACGAACTTGACGTCCATCAGGTGCGTGCCGCCGAGGTAGGGGTCGTTCACGATGAAGACGTCGCCCTCCTCGAGCGCGACGCGGTCGGCGCGCACCCGCTCGATCACCGCTTGGGTCGAGAACTGCATCGTGCCGACGAACACCGGCAGCCCGAGCTCGCCCTGCGCGACGAGCTCGCCCGAGTCGCGGTGGTAGATGCCGTCGGAGCGGTCCATCGTCTCCGAGATCACCGGACTGAACGCCGCCCGGCAGAAGGCGAGGTCCATCTCGTTGCAGACCTGCTGGAGGCCGTTCTGGATGACCGCAAGCGTTACCGGATCGATCGCGCCCATCGCGCCCCTCACACCGTGACCAGGAGGTTGCCGAAGCGGTCGCGCTCGACGCGGCAGCCCGGCTCGATCAGGCTCGTGCAATCGAGCTGCTCGATCACCGCGGGCCCGTCGAACAGCGCGTTCGCCGGGAGCCACTCCCGCCGGTACACCGGCGTCTCCCGCCATCCGCCCTCGAACCAGACCTCGCGCCGGGCGACCTCGGCCTCGTGCAGGCTCGCGCGCGGCTCGCCGTGCGCCAGCGCCTCGAGCGACACCGGCCGCCGCCGGCCGATCGCGGCGGTGTGGAGGTTGACGAGCACCGGCCGGATCTCCTTCAGCTCCACCTGGAAGCGCTGCCAGTACGCCGCCTCGAACAGGCGGTGGAGCGCCTCGCGCGGCACGTCCAGACCGGGCAGCGCCACCGTCAGGATATGGCTCTGGCCCTGGAACTGCATGTCCGCGCGGTGCACGAAGTCGATGCGCTCGACCGCCACGCGCTCGCGTGCGATGGTCGCGCGCCCCTCGGCGATCTGCTCATCGAGCACCCGCCGCACGAGGTCGTCGGCGACCTCCGGCAGCGGACGGTTCACCGTGCGCACGAAGTCGTGGCGCACGTCGGCCACGAGGCAGCCCGGGGCGCGGGGGTCGAACCCCTCGAGGAAGGCCGGCGCGCTGGAGAACGTGCGCGAGGCGAGCCCGACCGAGCGCAGCAGCATCGCGAGCGAGTCGCGGATGGAGGGCTCGTCGTCGACGATGTAGACCAGAGGCTCGAGCTCAGGCATGGGACGCCTCGATGGCGATGGGCAGCGTAAACCGAAATACCGCGCCGGGACCGGCCGGGTCCGCCCACAGCCGCCCGCCGTGGGCGTCGACGATCGAGCGGCTCAGGGCGAGCCCGATGCCGATGCCTTCGGCCTTGGTGGTGTAGAACGGCTCGAACACTTTCTCGACCGCGGTCGCGGGCAGGCCGGGACCGGTGTCGCGCACCGAGATCTCGACGGCTTCCGCATCCGCGCGTCGCGCCGAGAGGACCACGCGCCGTTCCGGGCTGGCGGCGGCGGCCATGGCTTCGGCGGCGTTGCGCACCAGATTGAGCAGGACCTGCTGGACCTGGATGCTGTCGGCCAGTACCTTCGGCAGGCCGTCGGCGCGCTGTGCGCAAACCTCCACGTCGTACTGCCGCGCCTCGGCCTGGGTCAGGCGCAGCACGTCGGCGAAGAGCGCCTGCACCTCCACCGCCTGCGGATGCCCCTCCTCGGCGCGCACGAATCCGCGCATCTTGCGCACGACCGCGCCCGCCCGCTCGGCCTCGTTCGCGAGCCGCCGCATGGTATCGGCGACTTCCTCCTGCGATATCCCGCCCGCCTTGAGCAGCCGCAGGCTCGCGTTGGCGTAGTTGGCGATCGCCGTGAGCGGCTGAT
>CAZIXQ010000070.1:0-15339 GCA_964543155.1 uncultured Enterobacteriaceae bacterium | reverse complement strand
TTGCCGCGCGGAGCTTCGAGGCCCGAGGGCAGGGCAGCCTCGCGGCGGGCTGGGCGCTCGTCGGTGCCGCGTGCGCGGCCGTCGCCGCGATCGTCGTGTGGCCGCCGTCGCTCGTGGTCGGTCTCCTCCTCCAGATCGTCGCGACCGTGGCGCTCGCCGCGGGCGTCGGCATGATCTTCCGGGGCGCGGCGCGATGACCGTCGTCGTCGATGCCCGCGACCTCGAGCCGCCGGAGCCGTTCGAAAAGGTGATGGAGGCGCTCTGCGAGCTGAAGCCGGGCGACGACGTGCTGCTGATCCTGTACCGCGAGCCGTTCCCCCTCTACCGCGTGCTCGAACGCAACGGCTACGCGTGGAAGACCGCCGACTTCGACGACGGACGGTTCGAGATCCGGATCTGGGACAAGGCGAAGCCGCCGGCGGCGGGCTGACGAGTCCCGCGCTGCCTCTTTGGCGATCAGTCAGCCCTAGCGCTAGACATGGGCAACTCGAACGACCGTTGAGGTAGCCATGCCTACCGACGTCGCTGAAATCGAAGCCAGGATCCGATCACTGAGTCTCGCGGACAAGACCGAGCTCATCCGCGCGCTCATCGCGGAACTCGACGGCCCGGCCGAGGCCGATGTCGAGCGAGCCTGGCTCGAAGAGGCGCAGCGACGCCACCGCGAGGTCGTCGACGGAAAAGTGAAGCCGGTGCCCGGCGAACGCGTCTTTGAGAACCTCCGGACGCGCCTCAAGAAATGAAGCCGGAGTTCCACCCCGAGGCGGAGCTGGAACTCATCGAAGCAGCTGAATACTACGAGCTACAGGTCCCGGGACTCGGTGAGCGGTTCGAGGCCGAGGTTCGACATGCGACCGATCTCTTGCCTGACCATCCCCAGATCGGTACCCCAGCCGATCCGGTTCTTCGCAAGCCCGTTCTCAACCGATTTCCCTTCACGCTCTACTACAGCGTGACATCCGACGTCCTGCGCATCGAGGTCGTCGCACATCAAAGTCGTCGCCCGGGCTATTGGCGCTCACGCTTTCGCCGCTGACTGGCGCGTCGACGATCTGACCGACCCTGCGCGCATCCTACGATCGCGCCGGCAGCCTCCGCGCTACCAGCGCCCCGAGCACGTTGATCCCCGCGGCGATCCACACCGCCGCGGCGTAGCTCCCCGTGCGGTCGAAGAGCGCGCCGGCGAGCACCGGCAGGCTGATCGCCGCCGCGCACCACGCGATGTAGAGCCGGCTCGCGACGAGGCCGAACTGGTTCTTGTGCCAGTACTGCCCGATCGCGCCGGCGGCGAGCCCCGAGACGATGCCGTACCCGAAACCGATGAGGCCGAGCCCGACAGCCGCAGTCGTCGGCGTCGGGATCAGGCTGAGCATCACGGCGCCCGCGAGCGAGCACGCGTGCGCGCCGACGCCCACCCGCGCCGCCGCGAAGTGGTCGACGAGCCACCCGCCGCTGATGCGGGCCGCGCCCACCGCGCCGGTGATGAAGGTCGTCGCGCCCACCGCGAGCGCCGCGCCACCACCGTAGGCCTGCACGATCGCGGCGGCCTGGCTCAGGACCGTGAGGCCCGCGGCCGCGGCGAGGAAGAACACCGTGGTCAGCAGGTAGAACGTGCGGCCGAGCCGGTTCCGCCCGGCCTCCGCCGCGGAATCGTCGTGCATCCGGATGCCCGCGGCGCGCAGCAGGGCCGCCGCGATCGCGCACGCGAGCAGGACGACGACGCCGAGGCCCGCGAGCGTCGGCCGCACGCCGAAGGCCTGGATCGACCAGCCGAAGACCGGCGCGCCGAGCATCGCGCCGAGCGGATAGAGGCTCACGACGTAGCCGTTCGCGAGCCCGCGCCGCGCGACCACGGTCTGGTTCACGGACTGCTGTGACACGATGAAGAACACGCCCGCGCCCGGGCCGAACAGCACGCCGTAGCCCAGCGCGAACTGCGCGAAGCTCGACGCCGACGCCGCGAGCCACAGGCCCGCGCCGCTCAACGCACCGCAGGCGACGGCGAGCGCGACCGGCGAGCACCGCCGGTAGAGCTGCGGCGCGAAGTTCATGCCCACGGTGAGGGTGACGGTGGCCAGCCCGAAGACGAAGCTCATCTCCGCCCGGGTCGCGCCGAGCAGCGCCTCCATCGGCTTCAGGAAAACGCTGAAGGCGTAGAGCGTCCCGAACGGCAGATTCACGACCGTCGCCGCGACGAGCGCCGCGGCGCTGCGTTGTCGGGGAGTCAAGCCGGCGCCTGGCCGCTACGCCGAGTGACCGCGCAGCCGTTCCACGTCGACGATGTGGACGGTGCGTCCCTGCACCTTGATGAGCCCCGCGGTGGCGAGGTCGTGCAGGATGCGCGAGAAGTGCTCCTGCGTGAGGTTGAGGCGTGACGCGACGACGCCCTTGGTCGTCGGCAGCGTGATGTCGCACGCGCCCTTTTCGGGCACGCCTTCGGCGCCGGTCGAGAGCAGGTAGCCGATCACCCGCTCGGTGCCCGAGCGCATCGAGTAGGCCTCGAGGTCGCCGACGAGCTGGTGGAGCCGCCGCGAGAGGCCGGCGATCATGCGCGCGGCGAAGTCGGAGTCGTGCCGGATCTCGTCGAACACCGCCTCGCGCTCGACGTAGAGCAGCAGCGAGTCGACGAGCGCCTGCGCCGTGACCACGTGCGGCCGCTTCATGAACATCACCGCCTCGCCGAAGCTCTGGCCGGGGCCGAGGATCTCGACCACCTTCTCGTCGCCGCCGGCCGAGACGAAGGCGAGCTTCACCTGGCCGTACACGATCGCGTGGAAGCCGCTCACCGGGTCGCCGCGGTGGAAGAGGATCTCGCCGCGCTCGGCCCGGATCTGACGGGTGTGCGACGCCATGCGGTCGAGCTGCTCGGGCGCGAGCTCGCGGAAGAGGGGCAGGTTGGCGAGGAAGGCGCGCGGGGAGAGCGTGGTCGCCACGGTCGGTCCGGCTATCGGGCCGTGGAAAAAGGAACGGCGCCAGCGCCCGCGGCTTCTCTGCGGGGCGCACACGCGCCCCAACCCATTGATCGAGCGAGCGCCCGGTCCAGCGCCATGGTCGAGCGAAGCAGCGTACGCACGTTCTCTGGCAACCTGCTAGGTCGGGCCGCTAGGATACGCGGCATCGCGCCGCGCCGCCATTGCCCGCCCGAGCCGCTCGAGCGCCTGCGCGTCCAGGTGGTCGCGCGCGAACGGGATCAGCTCAGACTCCTCGAGCTCGACGTGGGCGACGCAGAGCATGTGCAGCCGGTCGGCGAGCGCCTGGTCGATCTGCGCGAGACGCCCGTCTGCGACCGCCGCGAGCTGCGGGCGCACCGCGTCGTAGGCCTCGTGCATGTTCGCGTGCTGGGCGGCGAGCGCGGCGATCAGGATCTCGACCCGCGCCTGCTCCGCGGGCGGGGTGGCCGCGCGCAGCAGCGGGAAGAAGTCGATCTCCTCGTCCTCGTGGTGGAGGGGACAGTCCTCGTCGAAGCAGCGCATGATGTGCCCGGCGGTCGCGCGCGCGTCCGGGTCGCTGCCGTGCTGGCGCACGTGCTCGGCGAGGCGGTCGAGCAGGGCGCAGCGGCTCTCGAGCCGCCGGTGCAGGGCCTGCATCACGCCGAGCGGGTCGTGGAACGCGGTGAGGGGGGAAGCGCTGCACATGATCATGCCCCGAGCGGCAGCGGGTTCTTCGTGACCGCGACCGCGACGATGTAGACGAAGACGAGTTGCGCGGCGACCCAGGCGGCGACGCGCACCGGCTTGGTCGGGCCGCGGCGCAGCGCCACCATGCCGATCAGGATGTAGGCGACCAGCGCGACGACCTTGGCGACGATCCAGGCCTGGGCGCCGTGGAAGCTCGCGAGGTAGAGCGCAGCGACGATGAGGACCGTGTCGTTCACGTGCGGCGCGACGCGCACCCAGCGCGCCCCGAGCCGCGGCGAGTCCCCGATCATCCACAGGCCGCGGACGAAGAAGAGAGCCCAGCTCAGGACGACGGTGGCGAGGTGGAGCTGCTTGACGATTGCGTAGGCCATGCCGTCCGCGCGGCGCGCGCGCTTTCAGCGGGTGACGAGCACCGGGACCGAGGAGTGGGTGAGGACCTTGTTGGTCTCGCTGCCGAGAAGCAGCGCCTTCACGCCGCGCCGGCCGTGCGAAGCCATGAAGATGAGATCGCATCCGCTCTCCCTGGCGACCGCGATGATCTCCTCGAACGGGCTGTCGCTCACGCGGTGCACCGTCGTGCACGGCACCCCCGCCGCGCGCGCGGCCTCCGCGGCCGCGCCGAGCGCCCGCGCGGCGCTCTCCCTCGCGTGCGCCTCGTGCTCCTGCGCGTGCGCGGCGAGCGACGACGGCGACATCTCGGACGGGTAGAAGGGCGCGGTGACGTGCAGCGCGGTCACGCGCGCGCCGCTCTCCTTGGCGAACCGGATGCCGTCTCGCACCGCCTTCGCGGAGAGCTCGGAGCCGTCGGTGGGCAGCAGGATGTGCTTGTACATTTCGTGTCTCCTCCCGGGTGAACCGACACTGATCCACGCTGGAACATAACGACCGGGGTCGGCCCGGGTTTGATCCAGCGCAAACGGCGGCAGGGCGGCGCTACCCGGTGAGCAGCACGGCGGCCCCGGTGATCCGGCCGGCGCGCAGGCGCTCGAGGGCCTCGTTTGCCCGCACTAGCGGGAAGGTTTCCACCGCAGTGCGTACCGGCACCGTCGGGGCGAGGGCGAGAAACGCCTCGCCGTCCGCGCGCGTGAGGTTCGCGACCGACACGATGCGGCGCTCGCCCCAGAGGATGTGGTACGGAAACGCGGGGATGTCGCTCATGTGGATCCCCGCGCAGACGACCGTGCCGCCCTTCGCCGTCGCGCGCAGTGCGGCGGGCACGAGGGCACCGACCGGGGCGTAGAGGATCGCCGCGTCGAGCGGCGCGGGCGGCATCTGCCCGGACTCGCCCGCCCACGCCGCGCCCAGCTTGCGCGCGAAGGCCTGCGCGGCCACATCCCCCGGGCGGGTGAAGGCGTACACCTCCCGGCCTTGCCGGATGGCGATCTGGCACACGATGTGCGCTGCAGCACCGAACCCGTAGAGGCCGAGGCGCCGGCCGTCGCCCGCGGCCACGAGCGAGCGATACCCGATCAGCCCGGCGCAGAGCAGCGGCGCGGCCTCGGCATCGCCGTAGGCGTCGGGGAGCGGAAACACGTAGCGCGCGTCGGCGACGGCGTACTCCGCGTACCCGCCGTCGATCTGGTACCCGGTGAACCGGGCCTCGTCGCAGAGGTTCTCCCGCCCGGACGTGCAGTAGACGCAGCGCCCGCAGGTCCAGCCGAGCCAGGGCACGCCGATCCGCGTCTCCGGGGCGAGGCCCTCCACGCCGGGGCCGAGGGCCTCGACCCGGCCGACGATCTCGTGCCCGGGCACCACGGGGGTCCGCCCAAGCGGCAGGTCGCCGTCGCAGAGGTGCAGGTCGGTGCGGCACACGCCGCATGCGGCGACGCGGACCAGGACCTGGCCGGGGCCGGGGATGCCCCGCGGAAGGTCGGCGAGCCGCAGCGGAGTGCCGGGACGATCGAGCGCCATCGCGCGCATCCGTCGAGTTTCCCCTGCAAGGCTGGCGCCGGGTTGACGACCATCAACTGCACCCGTCCGTCGAAGGTGCAACATGAACCCATGGGCGCCCGGCACCGGCTTCGGTGGCCCGGCGCGGAACCCGCGGTAGCCGAAAGGAGGCAGGCCATGAGCACCCCCCCCGAAACCAGCGTCGCGACGCCCCAATTCGACTGGGCGGGCATCGCCCAGCAGTGGTTCCAGGCCTACCGCAGCGGCTTCGACACCTGGCTCGCGCTCTGCAATGCGGCGCTCGCCGGCGCCGAGCGCGTGCAGATGGCGCAGCTCGAGGCGGACGTCGAGACACAGACGCGCAACCGCAGTGCGGCGCTCGCCGTCAACGATTGCCGCGACCTGAACGGGCTCATGGCGCTGCAGGCCAACCTCGCCACCGCCTACGCCGAAAGCGTCATGCGCTACGCGCGGACCTTCGCCGAGCTCGCGCAGCAGACCAACGCCGAGGTCGCGAAGCTCCTCACCGGCCGCTACGAGGAATGGAACCGCCTGATGCGCGGGGCGATGCCGGCCGCCGGCGCGCCAGCGGGGATGCAGCCGCCGTTCGTGATCGCGTTCGAGGCGGCGCGCGCCTCGCAGGAAGCGATGATGAAGTCGATCGCCTCGCTCGGCGCGATGACCGCCCCGACCCAGAAGCGGGCGGCCTGATCCCGCCGCCGCGGGCGGGCCCGCGCGGGGCGCGCCCGCGCGGCGCTCGCGCGCGCGTCCGGAACCGTTCGCGCGGGGGCGCCGGGGCAGCGCGGTTATAATGCGGCGTCGTTCGTTTTCACCGCGCGCATGCCGTGGTCCGCGTGCCGCTCCCGAGACCCCGCCTTGTCGACTCCCGACCTGTCGAAGCTGAGCATCGATCGCGCCGCGCCGCGCGCGCGCCGCCGGCCGTGGCCGTGGATCGCCGGGCTCGCGGTGCTCGCCGCGGCGGCATCGCTCGGGCTCCTCGGCGGGTTCGGCGGGCCGCTCGCGGTGGAGACCGCCGCGGTCACCACCGTCTATCCCTCGCAGGCGGTGACGGTGCTCAACGCCGCGGGCTACGTCGTCGCCCAGCGCAAGGCCGCGGTCGCGTCGAAGGCGACCGGGCGGCTCGAGTGGCTCGGCGTGATGGAGGGGAGCCGCGTAAAGCAGGGCGAGGTCATCGCGCGCCTCGAGAGCCGCGACGTGGGGGCGAGCCGCGAGCAGGCCGCCGCGAGCGTGAAGGTCGCGGCGGCCAACCTCGAGCAGGCGCAAGCCGAGCTCCGCGACGCCGAGCGCAACCTCGCCCGGTCGCGCGAGCTGGCGGAGAAGAAGTTCATCAGCGAGTCGGCGCTCGACACCGCGGTCGCGCGCTTCGACAAGGCGCGCGCCGCGATGCGCTCGAGCGACGCGGCGCTCGGCGTCGCGCGCGCGAACCTGAAGGCGGCGGAGGTCGGATTCGACCAGACCCTCATCCGCGCGCCCTTCGACGGCGTGGTGCTCACCAAGCACGCGAACGTCGGCGACAACATCACCCCGTTCTCCAGCGCGGTCGACACCAAGGGCGCGGTGGTGACGATGGCCGACATGACCACCCTCGAGGTCGAGGCCGACGTCGCCGAGTCCTCGCTCGGCAAGATCCGCGTCGGCCAGCCGACCGAGATCCAGCTCGACGCGGTGCCCGACACGCGCTTCGCCGGCACGGTCAACCGCATCGTGCCGACCGTGGACCGCGCCAAGGCGACCGTGCTCGTGAAAGTCAAGTTCGCCGAGCGCGACGAGCGGGTGCTGCCCGACATGAGCGCGAAGGTCTCCTTCCTCGAGCGCGAGGTGCCGGCCGCCGACCGCAAGCCGGTGACCGCGGTGCCCAGGCAGGCGATCGCCGAGCGCGACGGGACGAAGGCGGTGTTCGTGCTGAAGGAGGGACGGGCGGTGCGCACGCCGGTCACGACCGGGCGCGCGCTCGGCGACCTGGTCGAGGTGGGCGGGGTCGCGGCCGGGGCGAAAGTGGTCGTGAAGCCGCTCGACAAGCTCGCCGACGGCGCGCGGGTCAAGGTCGGCGAGAGGTAGCGCCGCACGGCGCGAGCCGCGTACCGTGAACGCCCCCGACGCCGCAGCGCCCCCGCTGATCCGCATCCGCAACCTCGTCAAGTCGTACCGGCGCGGCGGGCAGGTCGTGCCGGTGCTGACCGACATCACCCTCGACGTGCGCGCCGGCGACTTCCTCGGCCTCATGGGACCCTCGGGCTCGGGCAAGTCCACGCTGCTCAACCTGATCGCCGGGATCGACAAGCCCGACGCGGGCGAGATCCTCTTCGACGGCGTGGACATCACCCGGCTCGGCGAGCGCGAGCTCGCCGACTGGCGCGCCGGCACGGTCGGCTTCGTCTTCCAGTTCTACAACCTCATGCCGGTGCTCACCGCGTTCGAGAACGTCGAGCTGCCGCTCACGCTGACGCGGCTCTCGCGCCGCGAGCGGCGCAGCCACGTCGAGGCCGCGCTCGCGCTGGTCGGTCTCTCCGACCGCGTGACGCACTACCCGTCGGAGCTCTCCGGCGGCCAGCAGCAGCGGGTCGCGATCGCGCGCGCGCTCATCGCCGACCCGCGGCTGATCGTCGCCGACGAGCCGACCGGCGACCTCGACCGCCACTCGGCCGAGGAGGTGCTGAAGCTCATGGACCGCCTCAATACCGAGCTCGGCAAGACGATCGTGATGGTCACGCACGACCGGCGCGCCGCCGAGCAGGCGCACGCGATCATGTACCTCGACAAGGGCGAGCTCTCGACCGCCGCGGACGTGCACGAGCGCTCGGTGAGGTAGCCCGCCGCGATGCAGTTCCTGAAGCTCGTCCTGCGCAATGCCCTGCGCCACAAGCTGCGCACCGCGCTGACGGTGCTCGGCCTGGTGGTGGCGATCCTGTCGTTCGGGCTCCTGCAGACGGTGGTGGGCGCGTGGTTCGCCGGCGCCGACGCGGCCGCGCCGACGCGGCTCGTCACGCGCAACGCCGTCTCGCTCGTGTTCCCGCTGCCGATCAGCTACCGCGACAAGATCCGCTCGGTCGACGGCGTGCGCTCGGTCTCGTACGCGAACTGGTTCGCCGGCGTCTACCAGGACCCCAAGAACTTCTTTCCGCAGTTCGCGATCGAGCCGCGCACGTACTTCGACATGTACCGCGACTACCTCATCCCCCCGGACGAGCTCGCCGCGTTTCTGCGCGACCGCAAGGGCGCGGTGATCGGGCGCAAGCTCGCGACCACGCACGGGCTCAAGGTCGGCGACGCGATGCCGCTGCGCGGGACGATCTTCCCCGGCGCCTGGGAGTTCACGATCCGCGCGATCTACGACGGCGCCGAGGCGAAGACCGACACCTCGCAGATGTTCTTCCACTGGGACTACCTCAACGAGACGATGAAGAAGCGCGGCCGCGGCCGTGCCGACCAGGTGGGGATCTACCTCGTCGACGTCGCCGACGCCGACCGCGCGGCCGAGGTGAGCCAGGCGATCGACGCGCTCTTCCGGAATTCGCTCGCCGAGACCCTGACCGAGACCGAGCGCGCGTTCCAGATCGGCTTCGTGAAGCAGACCGAGGCGCTGGTGATCGCGATCCGCATCGTCTCGTACGTCGTGATCGCGATCATTCTCGCGGTGATGGCGAACACGATGGCGATGACCGCGCGCGAGCGGCTCGCCGAGTACGCCACGCTGAAGGCGCTCGGCTTCACGCCCGTATACGTCGCGGGCCTCATCCTCGGCGAGTCGCTCGCGATCGCCGCGGTGGGCGCCGCGATCGGGATCGCGCTCACCTTCCCGGTCGGCGACTGGTTCGCGCAGCAGGTGGGCACGCTCTTCCCGGTGTTCGAGGTGAGCGGGACGACGGTGGCGCTGCAGGCGCTCTGCGCGCTCGGGGTCGGCGTCGCGGCGGCGGTCATCCCGGGACGGCGGGCCGCTGCCGTGCGCATCGTCGAGGGCCTGCGCGCGATCGGGTGATCGCGCGGCGCAGACAACGTGGGCCTGCCCGTCGCCTATAGCTTGCGCAACCTCTGGGCGCGCAAGCTCACCACCGTCCTCACCGCCGGCGGGATGGCGCTCGTCGTCTTCGTGTTCGCCGCGGTGCTGATGCTCGACGCGGGGCTCAAGGCGACGCTCGTCGCCACCGGACAGCCCGACAACATCCTGGTCACGCGGCGCTCCGCGGGCACCGAGATCCAGAGCGGGGTCGACCGCACCCAGGCGGCGATCGTGGAGAGCCAGCCGGAGATCGCGATCGGCCCGGGCGGCGTGCGCATGGTGTCGAAGGAGGTGGTGGTGCTGATCGCGCAGCCGAAGCGCGACACCGGCGTGCCGACGAACGTGACGGTGCGGGGGGTGGGCGCGGAGGGGCTCGTGCTCCGGCCGCAGGTGCGCGTGGTCTCCGGGCGGATGTTCCGGCCGGGCACCGCCGAGATCGTGGTCGGGAAGAGCATCGCCGAGCGCTTCGAGGGGACCGGCATCGGCGAGTCGCTGCGCTTCGGCGGGCGCGAGTGGACCGTGGTCGGGGCGTTCGACGCCGGCGGGTCGGCGTTCGACTCGGAGCTGTGGGGCGACGGCGAGCAGATGATGCAGGCGTTCCGGCGCCAGGCGTTCTCGTCGGTGGTGGCGCGGCTCGCGGACCCGTCGCGGTTCGACGAGCTGAAAGCGCGCCTGGAGTCCGACCCGCGGCTCACGCTGGACGTGAAGCGCGAGCGGACCTTCTACGAGGAGCAGTCGCAGGTGATGTCGAACTTCATCAGCTACCTCGGGCTGACGCTGTCGGTGATCTTCTCGGTGGGGGCGATGATCGGGGCGATGATCACGATGTACGCGGCGGTGGCGAACCGGACCGCCGAGATCGGCGCGCTGCGGGCGCTCGGGTTCCGGCGCGGGGCGATCCTGGTCGCGTTCCTCGCCGAGGCGCTCGCCCTCGGGCTGGTCGGCTGGGTCGTGGGCATTTCGTTCGCCGCGGCGATGCAGCTCGTGCAGATCTCGACCATGAACTGGCAGTCGTTCTCGGAGCTCGCGTTCCGGTTCACGCTGACGCGGGAGATCGTCGTGAAGTCGCTCGTGTTCGCGCTCGCGATGGGATTCGCGGGCGGGTTCCTGCCCGCGGTGCGGGCGGCGCGGCTGAAGATCGTGGACGCGCTGCGGGCGGCCTGATGCGGCGTCGCCGGCGCTACGGGCGCGTCGTGACGGCGTAGTTCCCGGGCGCGAGCGCGCCGAGGCGGCAGAGCCGGTTGAGCAGCGCGTAGAGCGCGATGTGTT
The DNA here is from genome assembly GCA_964543155.1 of uncultured Enterobacteriaceae bacterium. Taxonomy (GTDB): domain Bacteria; phylum Pseudomonadota; class Gammaproteobacteria; order Burkholderiales; family SG8-39; genus JAGVSZ01. The sequence goes on along the minus strand of CAZIXQ010000070.1, from coordinate 4,524 downwards.
TCGAGGCGCCCTCGAGCCAGGCGTCCACGCCGCGATCGAGGAACGGGTCGGGGCCGCCGTGGACGAAGGTGACGACCGGGCGGTCGGCGCGCAGGCCGAGGTCGGAGACGAAGCCGGACGCGCGCCGCGCCGGGAAGGTCTCCCGGACCATGCGCTCCAGCTCGTGTGCCTCGATCACTTTCACGTCACGCCTCCAATTCGCGTCGTGCACAGGATAGGCGCGCGCCCGGTCCCGCGCTGCCAACCAGTGCGGAGGCGAGCGGTGATCTATTCACCTCGCGGGGCTCAGCCCCGGCAGCGGAACGGCAGGAAGGCGGGCGGGACGCTGGTCCGGTTCTCGCCCTTGGCGGTCATCTTGTCCGGCGCCGGCGCGGTGCCGCAGACCCAGGTCACCGGAACGATCGGCGCGTCCTCCACGACGGCCGGGCGCAGGGTCAGGACCTTGCCCTTGATCTGGCTGTTCGCCCGGTTGCCGAACGTGATGTGGATCGCGCCGTTGTCGATCGCGACCGCGGCGACGAAGTTGTTGACGATCTTGTCGGCCGGCGGCAGCGCCGCGGCGGCGTTGTCGGCGGGAAAGGCCTGGGTGGCGGCCCAGGCGGCGGTGACCGGCGCTTTCGCGAGGTCGGCGAGCGGCAGGGCCTCGGCGATCTGGTCGCGGATGATCTTGTCCTGGTAGCTCGGCAGCGCCATCAGCGCGAGGATGGCGACGACGCCGACCACCGCCATCAGCTCGAGCAGCGTGAACCCGCCGTCTCGCAGCGGCGCCTCGTGGCCCTGCGGCGCGCGCGTCGCGCTCAACGCGGCCGCGGCTTCGGCATCGCCGGGTTGCGGATCGCGAGGTCCGCCTCGACCTGGGCGCGGCTGCGCTCGTAGACGATTTCCCGGCCCATCACGCTGCCCGCGTAGGCGAGGCCGTTGCGCGTCGGCGTCAGCGTGCACTTCATGCTGTGGATGCCTTCGCCGAGCACGACCTGGATCGCGTCGGCGCGCTTGCTGAAGACCACGACGTCGAGGGTCTGCCCGTTCTCGGTCCGGACTTTGATCTTTTCGGGGTTCATGGGCTCGGTCGCCGCTGCCTATGCCGCGTGGAGAAGGAACTCGACTTTCACGGCCTCGAACGGGAAGACGACGCGACCATCCGCCACGCGGTCGAGAACGCCGGCGTTCAACAGGGCGGTGACATCGCCGTGCACGGCCTTTACGTCCCGCTCTACCCGGCGTGCCGCTTCGCGGATCGACATGGGACCGGCTCCGCACATTGCCTTCAGCAGCTCCCAGCGCTTCGCCGTCAGTACGCTCCACAGGAGCTCAGGTGTAGCGAAGCTGATGCGTGCCGATTTCTCCGCCTTCCCGGCCTTCCAGACACGGACGAAATCCGCCATCGCCTCGCCCGGAGGACGAACGTCAAGGATTACGGTTTTCACGGTTCCACCTCGCAATGTCGCGTTCGAAGTCGGCGATGAGCTTCTCCGGCGTCCGGAACGCATAGGCGCTCTCCTTCGCGCCGAATTGCCGGTGATCGCCTTTTCCAGTCTCGTTGTCGTAGCGCACGACGCGTGCTCCGTCGACAACGTACGCGAGCCGGTACTTGAACTCATGCGCCGAGCCGGCTACGGGATCGGGGACCCTCCACAGCACCAGCTCGGCGAAGGCGGTCTCCGAGAACGCGATGCGCGTCCGCAGAACCTCGATCGCTTTCACGTTGGAGAGAATGCCAACATGAAGCGCCTGTTGTCAAGGCTGACATCACCGGCGCGACGCGCCGGGCCGTGGATTCCTTCACTCGCGGCAGGGCGCTCAATCCTCGTCGCGCGCGCTTTCCTGGCGCGCGGAGGCGATCACCGGGAATGCGAGGCAGAGGAAGACGGTCGCGGCGGCGAGGAGGCCGCGCAGTTCCCGGAGCGAAAGCGCCTGGCCCGATTCCCAGGTCGCGTCGCCGATCGCGAAGCCCTGGAGCGTCGCGAGCACCGCGCCGACCAGGCAGGCGATCCTGAGCGGTGCCGGACAGTGGCGGATGGCGGCCGCGAGCTGGGCGGCGTCGGACTTCCCGGCGTCGCGGCCCGCGCGCGTGCGCGCGACGAGGAGCAGGATCGCGAGGAGGAAGGCGAGGACGCCGAGGAGGCCGAGCGCGAAGACGGTCGGCTCGATGCGCGGGGCGAGCGTGCCGCCGAAGAGAAGGCGGATCGAGAGCGCGATCGCAAGGGCCGCGGCGAGGCCGACGATCAGCGCGCTGAGCGTGAGGAGTGCCGTGCGTGCGTCGGGGATCATCGCGCTGCCGCGAAGAGGAGCAGGACGCCGAGCACGGCGGCGGCGACGCCCGCGGGGTGGCGCGACTCGAAGGCAATCACGTCGCTAGAGGACGACGGGATCGGGTGCGGTCTTCGATCCCTCGATGAAGCCGTACACCGCGATGCCGAAGTCGACGCCGGGATCGAGGACCTGGGCGCAGCGATCGATCAGGAGTGCCGCGGCGACTGCGCCGGCTGCGGCGGCCGCCCGCTGCCCGAGGCCGTGCCGCACAGCGATCGCCCGGTACACCGGCTCCAGCCGCCGCTGCGTTTCGAGAAACTCCAGATTCGGCTGGTGATCCGGACCCGGGGGCGTCCCGAGCGCGTCCTCGTTCAGATCGATCCCGATGTGGGAGAGGACGCCGCCCAGGATCTGGATCAGTGCGGGCCCCTGCTCGTTGGCCTGCTCCGAGAGCACCACCTGGCCTGGCTGGACGCTCCCCATCGGGAAGTCGAAGGACCGGAAGAGGAACGTTCCCGCCATTCTGGCGGCCGCGGCCACCGCGGTCTCGGCGTGGACGCCGCGCTCGGTGCCCAGGGTGTCGACAGTGCTAGAGGCGAATTCGTGCGCGGCTTCGATCTGTTCTTGGGTCAACGATGCCAAGCGAGCCCTTCCACTGCGTCCTCCCGCAGGACCCCCGTGACCCAGGCGCCCTCCTCGAGGGTGTCCCTTTCGACCACACCCTTGCCTTCGATGACCGTACCCGTAGCGACGCTCGTGCTGCGGATCCGGCTCCCGGAGGGCGTCGGTTGTCCCGCGGCGCCGAACGACAGGTAGATACGCCCACCCTGCGCGACGCAAACTCAGAACATGAACGCCTTGCCCCCGAACATGCTCCCCGGCCAGAAATGGCGGTCCACGAGCTGCTCGAGGGTGAAGACGGACTCGCCCGGAAACGTCCCGCGCGGAATCCCGGCCTCGGTCACCGCGTCGAGCGCGCTCTGGTAGGTCCGCGGCAGCGCGTCCTCGACCGCGCCGCGCAGGCTCGGGCTCGCCTTGAGCATCAAATCGATCCCGGTCCGGCTCTCCAGGATTGCCGCGCGCAGCGTCTCGCTCCGCACCGCCGGGTTCACCGTCCACATCAGGAGCTGCACGATGAGCGCTTCGATGCGGCGGTTGAGCTCGCTCCTCTCCCGCGACACGAGCCGGTCGATCTCGTTCGCGAGGATCTCGCGGTCGATCACCTCGAACAGCCCCTCGCGCAGCGCGCGCGCCTGCCCGAGCGCCCAGGCGGCGAAGTCGCGATCGCGGGCGTGGCGCGGGGGTTGGGCCATGGTCGGGCAGTCCGGGAATGCCGGAAGCATACGCTCGCCGCCGCCGCCGCCGCTCGCCGGACAGGCCGAGCCGTCGCGCGCGTCGTGACGGAGTACCGCTCGCGGCGCGCGCCGACGCCGGCCTGCTAGGATTCGACCGCCCGCGCCGCCCGCATCCGCCGGCCGCGGGCCCCCGTACCGGTAGCCCTCATCCGCCTCGATTCCGCAGCGATTCCACCATGTCCCCGCGCACCGTCCTGCTCGCTCTTGTCCTCGCCCTGACCCTCACGGCCTCCGCCCGCAGCGACGACGCCTGCGTACCGGTCGGGACGTGGCGCGCCCCGGGCGGCGCGCCGCTCGCCGCCGCCGAGGTCCTCCAGCGCGCCGCGAAGGCTTCCGTCGTGCTCCTCGGCGAGACCCACGACAGCGCCGAGCACCACCGCTGGCAGCTGCAGGTGCTCGCCGCGCTGCACGCGCAGCGGCCGAACATGGTGATCGGGTTCGAGTCCTTCCCGCGCCGCGTGCAGCCCGCGCTCGACCGCTGGGTCGCGGGCGGGCTCTCCGAGGCCGACTTTCTCGCGCAAGCCGACTGGCGCAACGTCTGGCGCATGGATGCGCAGCTCTACCTGCCGCTCTTCCACTTCGCGCGCATGAACCGCATCCCGATGCTCGCGCTCAATGTCGAAGCCGGCCTCACGCGCGAGATCACGCAGAAGGGCTACGACGCCGTCGCGCCGGAGAAGCGCGAGGGCGTCGGCCGGCCCGCGCCGCCCACCGACGCCTACCTCGACTGGCTGCTGCCGGTCTGGGCGAACCACGAGCGCCCCGGCGCGAAGGGCGCGACGGCCGACCGCAACGATCCCGAGTTCCGCCGCTTCGTCGAGAGCCAGCAGACCTGGGACCGCGCGATGGCCGAAGCCTTGGCCGCGGCGGCGAAGCGGCCGGGCGCGCCGCTCGCGGTCGGCATCATGGGCACCGG
>CAZIXQ010000069.1:0-15415 GCA_964543155.1 uncultured Enterobacteriaceae bacterium | reverse complement strand
GGTCCTGCGCGCCGCGCGGCGCCGCACCCAGGCGTCGCTCGACGCCCCGCATGATGAAGCCGACGCACTCGCGCTCGCCCTCGGTCGCGGCCGCGGCCGAGAGCTCGATCTCCATCGCCGCGCCGTGCTCCCCGCGCACCGATGTCGCGAGCGGGCGTGCGACGCCGTGCTTGCGCACGATGCCGAGGATCGTCCCGAGGTCACTGCCCGGCCTTCCGACCCAGTCGGCGAGTGTGCGCCCGCGCGCCTGCTCCTCGTTCGCGAGCTGCGCGAGGTCGAGGAACGCGGGATTCGCGCTGAGAACGCGACCTTCCAGGTCGGTGATCACCACCGCGTCGGGCGTGCGCTCGACGAGCGCGCCGAGCGGCACGGCGGGCCCGGCGTCGTCTTTCGCGCGCTTCGCGGTCGCGCGGGCGCGCACGAGCAGCAGCGTCGCGCCTTCGGCCCGGAACGGGGTCGCGCTGATGCGCACCTCCCCCCGCCCTCCTGCAAGCCGCGCGCGCACTTCGGCCTCGCGACCGGTCACGCGCGCCGAGGCGAGCGTCTCCTCCACCGGCCCGTGCGTGCCGCGCTCGAGGCCTGCCGTCACCGGTTTTCCCGCGAGCTTCTCGGGCGTGAGGTCGAAGAGCCTTCCGGCGGCGGCGTTCGCCTCGACGATGCGGAGCGAATTCGCATCGGCGATGAGCACGGCGTCGGTGGCGACCTGGAACAGCAGCCGGTAGCGGGTCTCGGCCTGGCGCATCTGCCAGTAGTCGCGCTCCATCGCCTGCTGGGTCTCGACCAGCCGGCGCTGGATCGCCGAGATCGTGCGCAGGTCGCGTCCGACCGCGAGCACCGGGCCTTGGTCGCCGAGGCGAACCGCGGAATAGGCGACCGGGATGTCGGCGCCGGCCGCGGAGGGATGGTTCACCTGCCGCAGCCGGGAGACGCCGCTCGTCGCCACCTCGCGCAGCAGCTGCTCGATCTTCTGGCGAGTCTCGGCAGTGACGGTGTCAACCCAGTTGCGACCTACCCAGTCGTCCGCCTTGCTGGTCATCGGCTCGTTGCCGCCGAAATCCACGCTGCGGATCACGCCGTTCGGGTCCACGACGAGCGCGACGTCGCCGATCACCGAGGCGAGGGTCGTGGCGACTCTTGGTGCGAGCTCGGACAACCCGCTCGGATCCGCGCGCTGTCTAGGCTGTCTCGTCATGTCGCGCCTCCTTTCGGCGCTTGGGCTCCGGCGCCCGCCATCGGGCGGCCGGGGCGGCCGGCGAACTGTCCTGCACACGGGTTCACCGGCACTCGTTGTCAACATTCTATGTCATCGGCTGCTAACAGCTCCTTCATTCTCATCAAGGCCGGATCGATTCGCTCTGTGAAGGACGGGCGCGGCACCGCCCGGCAGCCCGCCTTGGCCAGGGTCGGCGGCGGTCCAGCGCTGCCGGAGGTCGGCGAGGTGCGCCGCGAGCGCGCCCGCAAGGGCGAGCGCGATCCAGCCCCATCCCGCGCCGACGAGCGCACCGCGCAGCGCGAGCAGGAGGGCGGCCCCGGCGGCAAGGTTCAGGACGACCGCGGCCGGGGCGAGCCCCCGCCGCGTGCGCCGGCGATAGGCGGTGAGGGCGACCGCTTCGATCAGCAGGACCGCAAGGGCGAGGTCCGCGATGCGCTCCCCGGCGAGAAGCTCGCTGATGCCCCCCATCCCGCCCTCACCCGCCGAACGGCGCGTTCAGGCGCACGACCGCGGCGTTCAGGGCGGCGGCAAACGTGACCCACGCGAGGTAAGGCGCCAGCAGCCACGCCGCGGGCCGCGACCAGCGCGCGAGCACGGCGATCAGCACCACGATGGACAGCCACAGGAACCCGACTTCGACCAGCGCCCAGTCGGGACGCCGCAGCCGGAAGAAGAGCAGGCTCCAGAGGACGTTCAGGAACGCGTTGAGCGCGAAGAGCGCGAGGAGCCATTCGCGCGCCGCGCGGCTCGGTGCGTGCGCCCAGCCCAGCACCCCGGCCAGCGCGGCGAGCGCGAAGATCGTCGTCCAGGCCGGCCCGAACAGCCAGTCGGGCGGCTTCCACGGCGGCTGGCGCAACCCGTAGTACCAGGTGCCGAGCTCGGTCATCAGGCCGCCGAGCACCGCGACGCCGACCGCCGCGAGCGCGGCAACGAGAACCGGCTGCCAGCGACGCGCGCCCACCGCGGTCATGGCGACGCGATCCCGACCAGGTGAGCGAGGTCCTTGAAGAAGATCCGCACGTGCGCCACCGGTTTCGCCCGCACCAGCTTCTTGTGCATGTACGCCTGCCAGGTGAGCTGCTGCACGTCGGGATCGCGGCAGATGCTGACGAAGCGCTCGCGCCGGCGGTCGCTCCGGTACCAGAAGTGCTGCATCACGCCGAGGATCCAGAACACGCGCCCGTGGGCCTGCATGAAGCGCCGGCGCGCCGCGCCGAGCGCACGCGCGCCGCCGCGCGCGAGGAACTCGTCGACGGCCGCCGCGGCGAGGCGGCCGCCGGTCATCGCGTAATAGATGCCCTCGCCCGAGGCGGGAGCGACCACGCCGGCCGCGTCGCCGGCGAGCACGACGTCGCGGCCGTTGTCCCAGCGCTTCGCCGGGCGGAGCGGAATCGGCGCGCCCTCGCGCCGCACGGTCGCGGCCGCGTCGAGTCCGGTCGCGGCACGCAGCGCCCCGACCGCGTGGCGGAGCGAGAGCCCCTTGTGCGCGCTGCCGACGCCCACGCTGGCGGTCTCGCCGTGAGGGAAGATCCACGCATAGAAGTCGGGCGAAAGCCTGCCCTGGTAGTACACGTCGCAGCGCGTCGCGTCGTAATCGGCCGCGCCCGCCGCGGGCGCACGCACGATCTCGTGGTAGGCGAAGACGCACGGGATGCGGTCGGCGCCCGGCACGCACTGGCGCGCGACCGCGGAGTGGGCGCCGTCGGCGCCGACGACCGCCCGGGCGCGCACGCGCTCGAGCGCCCCGGCGTCGCTCCGGTACTCGACGACCGGCGCCCCGCCGGAATCGCGTGCGATGCGCTCGAACGTCCCGCGCACGCGCACCGCGCCGGCGAGCGCGGCGCGCCGGCGCAGCCACTCGTCGAAGTGCTCGCGGTCGACCATGCCGACGAACCCGCCGTCGATCGGCATGTCGACACGCCGTTCCTTCGGTGACACCATCCGGGCGGCGTTGATGCGCGCGACCAGGAGCGCTTCGGGTATCTCGAACTCCTCGATCAGACGCGGCGGGATCGCACCCCCGCAGGGCTTGATGCGGCCCGCGCGATCGAGCAGCGCGACCGTGCGCCCGCGCGCAGCGAGATCCGCCGCGGCCGTCGCGCCGGCCGGTCCGCCGCCGACGACCACCGCGTCGAACTCGGCCGCGCTCATCGCTGCACCGCCCCCGCGATGTCCACGGTTGGAACGAACCGCGCGCGCGCCGCGCCCGGCTGCACGACCCACGCCGCGAGCCCCGCGGCGACGAGGAACAGCACGGCTTCGCCGGCGAAGACCACCGCGTAGGCTTCGGCCGGCGCGCGCAGGAAATGGCGCGCGACGTCGGCGGCGAGCGTGCCGAGGAAACCGCCGAGCCCGAACGCGATCGCCTGTGCCGCCCCCCACAGCCCCATGCGCACGCCCTCGCGCGTCTCGCGCCCGCTGTCGACGAGGCTCATCATCGACCCGATCGCGGCGACCGCGAATGCGCCGTTCGCCACCCCGAGCGCAAGGACGCACGCGCGCAGCCACGCCGGGGCGCCGACGAAACCGGTGGCCGCAAGCGCCACGAGCGCGACGGCAGAGGCGATGCACCCGGCGATCGTCCAGAAGCGCATCGAGCCCCAGCGCGGTCCACCGATCGCGGTGCCGGCGAGCGCGACCAGCACCATGCCGGCGAGGACGCCCGCGTGCTGCACGCCCGCGAGCTGCGTCGACTCACCGGGCGTGAAGCCGAACACGTGGCCGGCGAACGGCTCGAGGATCAGGTCCTGCGCGCTGTAGGCGAGCATCGAGACGAACACGAACACCGTGAATCGCCGCGCCTGGGGCTCGGCCCAGACCTGCGCGAGCGCCTCCCGGAACGACGCCCGCGCGTGCGGCTTCGCGGACGCCTCCGTGCCCCCCGGCCCCTCGACGTTCCAGATCGCGACGATGGTGAGCGCGAAGGCGATCGCCGAGACCGCGGCAGTCACCGCCACGAGGCGCGCCGGCGAGAACGGGTCGAGCAGGTGCCCCGCGAGCCCGGCGGTCACGATGAACCCCGCGATCATCATGACCCACACGATCGTCGCCGCGGCGGGGCGCCGGCGCGGCTCGGTGCGCTTGGCGAGCAGGACGAGGAGCGAGGTGCCCGCGGCCCCCACGCCGACGCCGATCAGCGCGAAGGCGGCGACCGCGAGCGCGATCCCGGCGACCGGACTCGTCGCCATCCAGGCGGTGGCGATCGCGGCCGCGATGCCGCCGAGCGCGAGCACGGCCATCCCGCCCACGATCCAGGGCGTGCGCCGCCCGCCGACGTCGGAGCCGTATCCGAGGCGCGGCCGCAGCACCTGCACCGCGTAGTGGAGCGCGACGAGCGCGCCGGGCAGCATCGCGGGGAGCGCAAGCTCGACCACCATCACGCGGTTCAGGGTCGACGTGGTGAGCACGACGATCGCGCCGAGCGCGGTCTGCACCAGACCGAGCCGGACGATGCCGAGCCAGCCGAGCGGCGGGCGCGCGCTCATGCCTGGACCACCGTGCGCAGGGCGAGCGCGGCGACGAGCATGCCGAGCACGTAGAGCGTGACGCCGGTGCCGTTGTACCAGGGCGCCCGCTCCCGCGGCGCGCGCAGCAGGCGCGCCATCGCGGCGAGCTGCAGCGCGATCAGCGCGGCGATGATCGAAGCCTCGACCGGATGCGTCCAGGCGACCAGCAGGCCGACCACCGCGAGCTGGGGCGCGATCATCACGAGGCACGCCACGCGCGCGGCGCGCGCCGGCCCGAGGCGCACCGGCAGCGAGCCGATGCCCATGCGGCGATCGCCCTCGACCGACTTGAAGTCGTTGAGGGTCATGATGCCGTGCGCGCCCGCGCTGTAGAGCGCGGCGACGGCGAGGATCGGCCAGTCGGGCAGCGCCCCGCCGGTCATGACCGCGGCGCCGGTCACCCACGCGAGTCCCTCGTAGGAGACGCCGACCGCGGCGTTGCCCCACCAGCCGTTGCGCTTGAGGCGCACCGGCGGCGCGCTGTACGCCCACGCGAGCACGAGCCCCGCGGCCGCGGCCCAGAACACCCATGTGCCGAGCGCCGCCGCGACGGCGAGCGAGAGCGCGGACCAGACGAGCGCGATGTAGAGCCCCCAGCGCCCCGGGATCCGTCCGGAGGGGATCGGGCGCCCCGGCTCGTTGATCGCGTCGACGTGCCGGTCGAACCAGTCGTTCACCGCCTGGCTCGTCGCGCAGAGCAGCGGGCCGGCGAGCACGACGCCCGCGACGATCACCGGCCAGCGGTCGCCGGCCGCCCCGCCCGCGGACACCACGCCGCAGGCAAACGCCCACATCGGCGGGAACCAGGTGACCGGCTTCAGCAGCTCGATCACCGCGCCGGCCGCGGGCCGGCCCGTCGCGCCGACGGCGATCGCCGCGCGCGTCATCGCCCGCCTCCGCCCTCGGCCGCAAGCTCGCCGAGACCGTAACGGTGCAGCTTCACGTAGAGGCTCTGCCTGCTCAGCCCGAGCAGCTCGGCGGCCGAGGCGCGGTTGTCGCGCGTCAGCTCGAGCGCGGCCTCGATGCAGAGGCGCTCGATCACGTCGGTCGCCTCGCGCACGATGTCCTTCAGCGACACGCGGCCGACCAGCTCGGCGAGCTGCTCGACCGACCGCGGCAGGCTGCGGGCCGTCCGGGGCTCGGCGGGAATGCGGCGCGCCACGTCGCGGACCATGAACCCGAGGCAGGGCTGCTCGCCGTTCGCGACGGCGACCGCGGAGATCTCGACCTCCGCGCTCGAGCCGAGCTCGCCGCGCAGGGTGGTCGCAAAGAGCCGCACGACCCCGTGCTGGCGCAGGTTCGCGGTCAGCACCCCGAGGTCGACGCCCTGGCGCCCGAGCCAGCGGTCGAGCGGCTGACCGCGCGCCTGCGCTTCGGTCGCGAGCTGTGCAAGCTCGAGGAACGCGGGATTGGCGGCGAGGATGCGTCCGTCCGGATCGGTCACGACGATACCGTCGGGCGCGCTCTGCACGATGCTGAGGAGCTGCGCGCGCGGCGGCCCGAGCGCCGCGGCGGCGGACTTCGCGTCGGCGGGCGCGAGGCGCACCAGAAAGAGCGTCGCGTTCTCCTGGCGAAAGACCGACGCGGTCGCGACGCACGCCCGACCGGCCGGCCCGAGGCGCAGGCGCCGGTTGTCCGTCCTTCCCGCCGAGTCCGCGACGGCGAGCAGTGCGCGCAGCGCGCCGGCGCTCTCGGCGTCGAGGCCCTCGGCAACCGTGCGGCCGACGAGCTCACTCGGGCGTGCGCCGAGGAGCTGGGCGGCGGCGGGATTCGCCTCGAGGATCCGCAGCGTCCCGGCATCGACGATCAGGATCCCCTCGGCTGCCATCTGGAACAGCAGACGGTAGCGCGTCTCGGCGTGGCGCAGGCGCAGGTAGTCGCGTTCGAGCGTCTGCTGCGCCTCGACCAGCCGCTGCTGGAGGGCGGCCATCTCGCCGAGGCTGCGGCCGACGCACACGAGCGCGTTGCCCGTGCCCGCCTTCACCGCGACGTGCAGGACGGGCACGTCCGGGGTGCCGCGCGCCGACGGGTAGTTGAGGTGCCGCCAGCGCGGGTCGGCCTTCCGTGCCGCGTCGCGCATGAGCGCATCGACCTTCTTGCGGCTCTCGGCCGTCACCGTGTCGGCCCACGGCTTGCCGATCCATTTCCGGGCGTGCAGCGCCTGCGCGAGCTCGTCGCTGCCGAAGGCCACGTCGCGAATCACGCCGTCGGGCTCGACGACCAGCGCGACGTCGGCGGTCGCCGCGACGACTTGCGCCGCGGTCTCGGCCTTGAGGTCCCCGAGCGTCCTCTTCGGGGCGGTGAAGGGCTTCAACGGGGCGATGCCTTGCGCGTTCAGGCGCACTCCTGCGGGAGCAGGGCGAGCAGGTCCTCGGCCCGCGCGACCGCCTGGCGGCCATCGGACGCAGTCGCGTCGGCGCCGACCCGCGCGACGAGCTGCGGGTGCGCGTTGAAGATCTGCCCGCCGACCATCACGCCGACCGAGCGGTTGCGGGAGGCGCGGCGCAGCGCCCGCACCAGCGCGCTGACCGATGTCAGCATCACCTCGCTTGCCACCGAGACGCCGATCACCGCGAACCAGTCCTTCGCCGCGAGGGCGAGGAGGTCGTCGGCCGAGGCGACCGGGCCGCTCCAGACGTTCCACCCCGCCTGGCGGAAGAACTCCGCGACCATGGCAACCCCGAACGAGTGCTGCTCGCCCGGCAGCGGCACGAGCAGCGCGCGTCGGTGCACGTTGCGCCCCTCGGGGTCGTCCGGCGCCGGCGGGCTGAGGTAACGCAGTACCTGGTGCAGGCGCCACAGCCCGGTCGTCACCTGGGTGAAATCGCACTCGTCCTCGCACCACCAGTCGCCGAGCTGACGCGCCGCGGGCGCGAGCAGCCTGAGGAGCAGCGTGTCGAGGGCGGCGCCACGGCCGCGCAGCGCGTCGACGTGCGCGAAGGCGGCTTCCGCGTCACGCGCGAGGACGAGCCGCGCGAAATCGGCGACCTCGGTCGCGGTCGGCACCGCGGCGGCCTCCGGGGCCGCCGTCGCGGGGACCCGGGCGCTGCGCCGGGCGAGCACGAGCCGGGGCACGATCTCGACCTCGATCGCCTTCACGAGGCGCGCGAGCTGGCGGTCGGCACCGCCGCGCACCGGCGCTACGCCTCCCGGCGGCTCGAGACGCAGATCCGGCGCGAGGTCGCCTGCCTCCTCCCAGCACTCCTCGGCCACCAGCGGATGCGAGAACCCCGCCATTGCCTGCCTCCTCTCTCGAGAGAACGCGTCTACCCACCCGTCGCCGGGCCCGTTCGGCCGGTGGTGAAAGCTTCACCCCTTCCGCAATCGTATGTCAAGTTTTCCATACGTCAGTTTTTATTGACAGCCGCCGCGAACGCGTCTAGATTTTTGGCTCGGGACTGCGGGAGGGGGCGTGATGCATCCGGCTGTAGCGGCGCAGGATCGACGGCGCGGGGACCTCTACAGTCCCGACGAGCGCCGCCGTCGCGACGCTTCCCCCTGGACGCTCGTGCAAGCGGTCCTCGCCCCCCTCCAGTTCGCGGTCTTCCTCGTCAGCCTCTGGCTGGTGCTGCGCTATCTCGCGACCGGCGAGGGCGTCGCGGCCGCGACCGTCTCGGTCGTCGTCAAGACCCTGGTGCTGTACGCGATCATGATCACCGGGTCGTTGTGGGAGCGCGACGTCTTCGGGAAATACCTGTTCGCGCCCGCGTTCTACTGGGAGGACGTCGTCAGCATGCTGGTGCTCGCCCTCCATACTGCGTATCTCGTCGCATTGACGACCGATGTTGTCGATGTTCGACAACAGATGCTGCTTGCGCTCGCAGCCTACGCCGCCTATGTCGTCAACGCAACGCAGTTCGTGCTCAAGCTTCGCGCTGCACGGCAGCAACGTCCTGGACAGGGCGCCGCAGCGGCGGCGGCGGGCGCCGAATGAACGCGCCGGTCGAGTTCGGCGTCCCGGCCGCGATGCCCGCGTGCGGCCCGTTTCCCGCGCTGCGGGAACGCGGACAACGCGAGGTTTTCTGCGGACTTACCGGCATCATCTGGCTCCATCGCAAGATCCAGGACGCGTTCTTCCTGGTGGTCGGGTCGCGCACCTGCGCGCACCTGATCCAGTCGGCCGCCGGGGTGATGATCTTCGCCGAGCCGCGGTTCGCGACCGCGATCATCGACGATCGGGATCTCGCGGGGCTCGCCGACGCGAACGCCGAACTGGACCGCATCGTCGCGCAGCTGCTCGAGCGCCGGCCCGACATCAAGCTGTTGTTTCTGGTGGGTTCCTGCCCGTCCGAGGTGATCAAGCTCGACCTCGCGCGGGCCGCCGCGCGGCTGACGCGCACCTTCGCCCCACGGGTGCGCATCCTCCACTACTCCGGGAGCGGCATCGAGACCACGTTCACGCAGGGCGAGGACGCCTGCCTGGCCGCGCTCGTGCCCGAGCTCCCGCCGGAGGCCCCCGGCGCCGCGCGCTCGCTCCTGGTGGTCGGCGCCCTGGCCGACGTCGTCGAGGACCAGTTCCGGCGGCTGTTCGCCGCGCTCGGCGTCGAAACCCGATTTTTTCCGCCCCGCCACGCGAGCGCATTGCCGCCGGTCGGACCGCGCACGTCGATCCTGCTGGCGCAACCCTTCCTCGCCGAGACGGAGCGGGCACTCCTGGCGCGCGGCGTGTCCCCCATCGCCGCGCCTTTCCCGCTTGGGGCGGAAGGCACCACGCGCTGGCTGCAGGCCGCGGCCGATGCGTGGGGCGTTGACGCGGAGACGTTCCGGCGAGCGACGGCACCGGGCCGCGAGCGCGCGCAACACGCGCTCGAGCGCCACCGGACCGGGCTGGCCGGCAAGCGGGTTTTCTTCTTCCCCGACTCCCAGCTCGAGGTCCCGCTCGCGCGGTTCCTCGCCCGCGAGCTGGGCGTCGCGCTGACGGAAGTGGGCACGCCCTACCTGCACCGCGCGCTGCTCGCGGCCGAGCTCGAGCTGCTCCCGCGCGATGCGCGTCTCGTCGAGGGACAGGACGTCGAGCGCCAGCTCGACCGCTGCCGCGCGGCGCGACCCGACCTCGTCGTGTGCGGCCTCGGCCTCGCCAACCCGCTCGAGGCCGAGGGGCTCGCCACGAAATGGTCGATCGAGCTCGTCTTCACGCCGATCCAGGGCTACGAGCAGGCGGGCGATCTCGCCGAGCTCTTCGCGCGGCCGCTCGCACGGCGGGCGCGCCTCGGGGCGTGAGGCGATGAAGCTCACCGTCTGGACCTACGAAGGGCCGCCGCACGTGGGCGCGATGCGCATTGCGCACGCAATGGAGGGCGTCCACTACGTGCTGCACGCGCCGCAGGGCGACACCTACGCCGACCTTCTCTTCACGATGATCGAGCGCTCGCCGAAGCGGCCGCCGGTCACCTACACCACCTTCCAGGCCCGCGACCTGGGCGGCGACACCGCCGAGCTCTTCAAGGACGCGGTCCGCGGCGCGTACGAGCGCTTCCGCCCGCAGGCGCTGCTCGTCGGCGCCTCCTGCACCGCGGAGCTGATCCAGGACGACCCGGGCGGCCTCGCGCAGGCGCTCGGGCTGCCCGTTCCGGTGATCCCGCTCGAGCTGCCCGCATACCAGCGCAAGGAGAACTGGGGCGCGGCCGAGACCTTCTATCGCCTCGTGCGCGCGCTCGCCGGGCCGCACGTGCCGCCGCCGGGCGCGCGGCGCGCGCCCCGCCCCGCCGGACGCCCGCCGCGCTGCAACGTCCTCGGGCCGACCGCGCTCGGATTCCGGCACCGCGACGACGTGCGCGAAGTGAGCGGCCTCCTCGAGCGCCTGGGCGTCGAAGTGAGCGTCGTCGCGCCGCTCGGCGCGAGCCCGGCCGCGCTCGCGCGGCTCGGCGAGGCGGATTTCAACGTCGTGCTCTACCCGGAGGTCGCGGCGATGGCGGCGCAGTGGCTCGCGCGGGCCTTCGACCAGCCGGCGACCCGCACGGTGCCGATCGGCGTGGGCGCGACGCGCGAGTTCGTCACGGAGGTCGCGCTGCTCGCGGGCGTCGATCCCGCGGCCGCACTCGCCGACCTCGACTCGCGGCTGCCCTGGTACGCGCGGTCGGTCGACTCGACCTATCTCACCGGCAAGCGCGTGTTCGTCTTCGGCGACGCGACGCATGCGGTCGCCGCCGCCCGCGTGGCGCACCGCGAGCTCGGGTTCGACGTCGTCGGCATCGGCACCTACGGCCGCGAGTTCGCGCGCGAGGTGCGCGACGCAGCAGCGCTCCACGGCGTCGAGGCCCTCGTCACCGACGACTACCTCGAGGTCGAGGCGACGATCGCCGCGCTCCAGCCCGAGCTCGTGCTCGGCACGCAGATGGAGCGGCACATCGCCAAGCGGCTGCGCATCCCGTGCGCGGTGATCTCCGCGCCGGTGCACGTGCAGGACTTCCCGGCGCGCTACTCGCCGCAGATGGGCTGCGAGGGCGCGAACGTCCTGTTCGACACCTGGGTGCACCCGCTGATGATGGGCCTCGAGGAGCACCTCCTCGGCATGTTCCGCGACGACCGCGAGTTCCACGACGAGGCCGCGCCGTCCCACCTCGGGACCGCCGCGCTGGCGCCCCCTCCTGCGAGCGAAGCGCCCGCCCCGTCCGAGCCGGCGGCCGTGCGGTGGGCCTCCGAGGCCGAGAGGGAGCTGCACAAGGTCCCGTTCTTCGTGCGCGGCAAGGCGCGCCGCAACACCGAGCGCTACGCGCACGAGCGCGGCCTCGGGACGATCACTGTGGAGACGCTCTACGATGCCAAAGCGCACTTCGGCCGCTGACCCGGCGCCGATCCGCGTCGTGATCGTGACGCTCGACAGTCACCTGGCGAGCAACGCCGAGCGCGTGGGCCGCGCGCTCGCGCGCGAGCTGCCTGGCCTCGTCCTCACGCTGCACGCGGCGGCCGACTGGGCGGATGCCCCGGAGTCGCTCGCGCGCTGCCGCGCCGACATCGCTGCGGGCGACATCGTGCTCGTGAACATGCTGTTCATGGAGGAGCACATCCTGCCGGTGCTCCCGGCGCTCGCGGCGCGCCGCGCGGCGTGCGACGCGATGATCGGGTTTCTCTCCGCAGGCGAGGTGATCCGGCTCACGCGCATGGGCCGCTTCAGCATGGATGGCTCGGCGAGCGGCCCGCTCGCGCTGCTCAAGCGGCTGCGCGGCGGAAGCGCGCGCGGCGGCAGCCCCGGCGCGCAGCAGATGGCGATGCTGCGGCGCTTGCCGCAGATCCTGCGCTTCATCCCGGGCACCGCACAGGACGTGCGGGCGTACTTCCTGACCCTGCAGTACTGGCTCGCCGGCTCGGACGAGAACCTGGCGAACATGGTGCGCTTCCTCGTCGACCGCTACGCCGACGGCCCGCGCCGCGCGCTGCGCGGGACGCTCGCGGCGGCGGCGCCGGCGGCCTATCCCGAGGTCGGCCTGTACCACCCGCGCGCGCCGGGCCGCATCGCCGATCGCGCGGAGAAGCTCCCGGCGCCCGCCCGTCCCTGCCGCGGCACCGTGGGACTCCTGGTCATGCGCTCCTACGTGCTCGCCGACAATGCGCGCCACTACGACGGCGTGATCGCGGCGCTCGAGGCACTGGGCCTGCGCGTGCTCCCGGCGTTCGCCACCGGTCTCGACTCGCGGCCGGCGGTCGAGCGGTTCTTCGTCAAGGACGGCCGCGCGAGCGTCGACGCGGTGGTGTCGCTGACCGGCTTCTCCCTCGTCGGCGGCCCCGCGTACAACGACGCGAAGGCGGCCGAGGAACTCCTCGCCGCGCTCGACGTGCCGTACCTCGCGGCGCACCCGATCGAGTTCCAGACGATCGAGCAGTGGCAGGCCTCCGAGCGCGGGCTCGTCCCGGTCGAGGCGACGATGATGGTGGCGCTGCCCGAGCTCGACGGCGCGACCGGCCCGATGGTGTACGGCGGGCGGTTCGGCGCCGCCGCGGCGAACGCGCGCGACCTGCTGGCGCTGCCCGAGCGCGCGCACGCGCTCGCCGCACGCGTCGCGAAGCTCGTGGCGCTGCGGCGCACGCCGCGCGCCGAGCGCAAGGTGGCGATCGTGCTGTTCAACTTCCCGCCGAACGCGGGCGCCACCGGCACCGCCGCGCACCTGGCGGTCTTCCCCTCGCTCCACAACACGCTCGCGGCGCTGCGCGCCGCCGGCTACTCGGTCGACGCGCCGCCCACCGTCGACGCGTTGCGCAGCCGCATCCTGCAGGGCAACGCCGCGCGTTTCGGCGCGGAGGCGAACGTGCATGCGCGCGTCGCGGTCGACGACCACGTGCGGCGCGAGCGCTGGCTCGCGGAGATCGAGGCGCAGTGGGGCCCCGCGCCCGGCCGGCAGCAGTCCGACGGCGCCTCGATCCACGTCCTCGGCGAGCGCTTCGGCAACGTGTTCGTCGGCATCCAGCCCGCGTTCGGCTACGAGGGCGACCCGATGCGCCTGCTGTTCGAGAAGGGCTTTGCCCCGACGCACGCGTTCTCGGCCTTCTACCGGTTCCTGCGCGAGGACTTCGGCGCGCACGCGGTGCTGCACTTCGGGACCCACGGCGCGCTCGAGTTCATGCCCGGCAAGCAGGTCGGGCTCTCGGGCGCGTGCTGGCCGGACCGCCTGATCGGCGACCTGCCGAACCTCTACCTGTACGCGGCGAACAACCCGTCCGAGGCGACGATCGCCAAGCGCCGCGCCGCGGCGACGCTGGTGAGCTACCTGACGCCGCCGGTCGCGCACGCCGGCCTCTACCGCGGGCTGGTCGACCTCAAGGCCTCGATCGAGCGCTGGCGCGCGCTCGAGCCGGAGGCGCTCGCCGAGCGCGCCGATCTCGCCGCGCTCATCCAGGCACAGGCGGCGACGCTCGACCTGGCGGACGCCGCGCCAGCGTGGGGCGAGGACGCCGAGGCGCGCGTCCCGCAGCTCGCCGCCGCGGTGCTGGAGCTCGAGCAGACGCTCATCCCGCACGGCCTGCACGTGGTCGGCGAGCCGGTCACGAGCGCCGAGCGCGTCGATCTGCTCGCCGCGATGGCCGAGGCCGCGCGCGGCGTCGCGCCGCCGCGCGCGGCGATCGAGGCGCTGGTGCGCGGCGCGACGCCCGAGCACGCCGCCGCGGGTGCGGACGAAGCCCTGCTCGCGACGCTGCGCGAGCTCGCCGCGAGCGACCGCCTGCTCGCGCAGGACCACGAGCTTCCCGCGCTCGTGCACGCGCTCGATGGCGGTTTCGTGCGCCCGGCCCCGGGCGGCGACCTGCTGCGCAATCCCGGGATCCTGCCCACCGGTCGCAACGTGCACGGCTTCGATCCGTTCCGCATCCCGAGCGCGTACGCGGTCCAGGACGGCGCGCGCCAGGCGGCGCGCCTCCTCGCGCGGCACGCGGCCGACGGCAACGG
Source organism: uncultured Enterobacteriaceae bacterium (assembly GCA_964543155.1). GTDB lineage: Bacteria > Pseudomonadota > Gammaproteobacteria > Burkholderiales > SG8-39 > JAGVSZ01. Next base: position 1,320 of record CAZIXQ010000069.1, on the reverse strand, counting down.
CCTGCCGGAGACGGTCGCGCTCGTGCTGTGGGGCACCGACAACCTGAAGAGCGAGGGCGGGCCGATCGCGCAGGCGCTCGCGCTCCTCGGCGCGCGCCCGCGCTTCGACGGCTACGGCCGCCTCGCGGGCGCGACGCTCGTCGCGCTCGAGGAGCTGGGCCGGCCTCGCATCGACGTGGTCGTGACCCTCTCGGGCATCTTCCGCGATCTCCTGCCCCTGCAGACGCGCCTGCTGGCCGAGGCGGCGTTCCTGGCGGCGAGCGCCGACGAGCCGCCCGAGCGCAACTTCGTGCGCAAGCACGCGCTCGCGCACCAGCGCGAGCACGGCTGCGACTTCGAGACCGCGAGCCTGCGCGTCTTCAGCAACGCCGACGGCGCGTACGGCTCGAACGTCAACCACCTGATCGACGCGAGCTGCTGGAACGACGAGGACGAGCTGGCCGAGACCTACACGCGCCGCAAGTGCTTCGCGTACGGGCGCAGCGGGCGGCCGGAGCGCCAGCCCGCGCTGCTCGCGAGCGCGCTGTCGGGCGTTCAGCTCGCCTACCAGAACCTCGAGTCGGTCGAGCTGGGGGTCACCACCTTCGACCACTACTTCGACACGCTCGGCGGCATCAGCCGCGCGGTGCGGCGCGCGAAGGGCGCCGCGGTGCCGGTCTACATTGGCGACCAGACGCGCGGCGAGGGCACGGTGCGCACGCTGAACGAGCAGGTGGCGCTCGAGACGCGCACGCGCATGCTCAACCCGAAGTGGTACGAGGGGATGCTCAAGCACGGCTACGAGGGCGTGCGCCACATCGAGGCGCACGTCACCAACACCCTCGGCTGGTCGGCGACGACCGGGCAGGTCGCGCCGTGGGTCTACCAGCAGCTCACCCAGACCTACGTGCTCGACGCGACGATGCGCGAGCGGCTCGCCGCGCTCAACCCGGCCGCGTCGGCGAAAGTGGCCAACCGGCTGCTGGAAGCGCACGAGCGCAAGTACTGGTCGCCGGACGCGGCCGCGCTCGAGGCGCTGCGGCAGGCGAGCGCGGAGCTCGAGGATCGGGTGGAAGGGGTTTTCCAGGAGGCGGCCGCGTGACCGGAACAGTCAGCATTCCCGTATCCGCGATCGGGCGCGGCGGACGCCCCGACGGCGAGGGCAGCGTGCAGGTGCAGATGGACCCGGACGTCAAGATCGGGACCGCGAAGGTGTTCGCCGTCTACGGCAAGGGCGGCATCGGCAAGAGCACCACCTCGTCGAACCTCTCGGTCGCCTTCTCCAAGCTCGGCAAGCGCGTGCTGCAGATCGGCTGCGACCCGAAGCACGACTCGACCTTC
>CAZIXQ010000068.1:0-15462 GCA_964543155.1 uncultured Enterobacteriaceae bacterium | reverse complement strand
CTGGTCATCGACTACCAGTCCTACGTGAACAGGATGCTCGAGCGCACCGGCAAGGACGTGGGCTCGGCGCGCAAGCTCTACGCGGATGCGCAGGCCTTCGTGTTCTGCAGCGCCTCGCTGTCGCGCAAGACGATGGAAGCGGACCCCTCCAACGTGTCGATGTGCCCGTACACGATGGTCGTGTACGCGACCGCGCAGGAGCCCGACAGGGTGTACGTCACCTACAAGCGGCCGTGGCGGCCCGACGGCTCGGCCGCGTCGAAGGCCGCGCTCAAGGAGGTCGAGGCGCTCCTCGACGGCCTCGCGCGCGAGGCGCTCGGGATGAAGTGATCCAGCGCCGGGCGGTCACCCGCCCGACACCATCTTCGCCGGATCGACCCACTCGTCGAACTGCTCGGCGGTGACGTGGCCGAGCGCGAGCGCGGCCTCGCGCAGGGTCGTGCCCTCCTTGTGCGCCTTCTTCGCGATCTCGGCCGCCTTGTGGTAGCCGATGTGCGGGTTGAGCGCGGTCACGAGCATCAGCGAGTTCTCGAGGTGCCGGTCGATCGCCGGCAGGTTGGGCTGGATGCCGGCCGCGCACCTGTCGTTGAACGACACGCACGCATCGCCGATCAGGCGCGCGCTCTGCAGGACGTTCGCCGCGATCAGCGGCTTGAAGACGTTGAGCTCGAAGTGCCCGCTCGCGCCCCCGATCGTCACCGCGACGTCATTGCCCATCACCTGCGCGGCCACCATCGTGAGCGCCTCGGGCTGGGTCGGGTTGACCTTGCCGGGCATGATCGACGAGCCCGGCTCGTTGTCGGGAATGATGAGCTCGCCGATCCCGCTGCGCGGTCCGGAGCTCAGCATCCGGACGTCGTTCGCGATCTTCATCAGCGATACCGCCAGGCGTTTCAGCGCGCCGGAGAGCTCGACCATCGCGTCGTGCGCGGCCAGCGCCTCGAACTTGTTCGGCGCGCTGACGAAGGGATGGCCGGTGAGCTCGGCGATCTTCGCCGCCACCAGCACCGCGTAACCCTTCGGCGCATTGAGCCCGGTGCCGACCGCGGTGCCGCCGAGCGCCAGCTCGCGCACCACCTCGAGCGCGTTGTCGATCGCCCGGATGCCGTTGTCGAGCTGCTGCACGTAGCCGCTGAACTCCTGCCCGAGCGTGAGCGGGGTCGCGTCCATGAAGTGCGTGCGCCCGGTCTTCACGACCTTGTCGAAGGCGTGCGCCTTCTCGGCGAGCGTGGCGCGCAGCCGCTGCACGCCCGGCAGCGTCGTCTCGACCACGAGCTTGTAGGCCGCAATGTGCATCGCGGTCGGGAAGGTGTCGTTGCTCGACTGGCTCTTGTTGACGTCGTCGTTCGGATTGAGCGTCTGCTTCCCGTCGCCGAGCTTCCCGCCCGCGAGCACGTGCGCGCGGTTGGCGATCACCTCGTTCACGTTCATGTTGCTCTGCGTGCCGCTGCCGGTCTGCCAGATCACGAGCGGGAACTCGCCGTCGAGGCGGCCCGCGAGGATCTCGTCGCAGACACGCTCGATCAGATCCGCCTTGTGCCGCGTAAGGACACCGAGCTCGACGTTGGCGAGCGCCGCGGCCTTCTTCAGGTAGGCGAAGGCATGGATGATCTCGCGCGGCATGCTCGCCGGCGGGCCGATGCGGAAGTTGTTGCGCGAGCGCTCGGTCTGCGCGCCCCAGTACCGGTCGGCGGGGACCTGCACCTCGCCCATCGTGTCGGTCTCGATCCGGAAGGCCATGGCTCATCTCCCCGCCGGGAGGGTACGGGGCACGCTCACGCCGCGCCCACGACGTTCCGCAGCACCCCGATCTTCTCCAGCTCGCTCTCGACCACGTCCCCGGGCTTGAGGTAGCCCTTCGCCGGCACGAGCGCCTCGCTGCCGTCGCCGCCGACCCACTTGCCGCCGAGCTCGGGGTCCACCGACCAGGCGGTGCCGCCCGGCGTGCCGGTGATGATCACCGTGCCGGGCCGCAGCGTGAAGTTCACCGAGAAGAAATGGATCAGCTGCGCACACGAGAAGATCATGTTCGCCGTCGAGGCGGACTGGCGCAGCTCGCCGTTGATCCGCGTGCGCAGGCGCAACGCCTGCGGATCGGGAATCTCGTCGGCGGTCACGATGCAGGGTCCGAGCGGCGCCGAGCAGTCGAATGCCTTGCCGCGCCCGAGCTCGTACCAGGTGAAGCCCTGCGCGTTGCGCCGCACCTGGCGGTCGCGCGCGGTCACGTCGTTGACGATCGTGTAGCCGAACACGTGCTCGAGCGCGCGCTCGACCGGGATGAAGCGCCCCGGCTTGCCGATCACGATCGCGAGCTCGGTCTCGCAGTCGAGCTTCTTCGCCAGCCGCTCGTCGTGCACGATCGTGTCGCCCGGCCCGATGACGCAGTCGGCGGTCTTCACGAAGAACTCGGGCTCCTTGCCCGAGATCGGCGTGTTCGCCTTCTCCTTGTTGTGGTCGGTGTAGTTCGACCCGCTGCACAGGATCGTCGCCGGGACCACCGGCGCGAGGAGCTTCACGGACGAAAGCGGTCGCCGCCCCGCGCCCGAGGCGATCGCCTTGCGCGCCGCCTCCAGCGCCGCAGCGCCGCCCGCGATGAAGTCCTGCGTGCTCTGCACGCCAGGGAACTCGACCACCTGGTCGCCGTCGAGCGCGCCGACGCGCACCGCGCCGTCGGCATCGAAGCGAACGATCTTCACTCGGTCTTCCCCATCTTGCGCACGACTTCAGCGAGGCGCTTCGTGTCCGTTTCCAGGAACTGGTCGAAGTCCCTGCCTTCCTTGTAATTGACCGGCGTGTTCACGTTCGCGAGCGCCTTCACGAACTCGGGGTCCTGCGCCGACTGGCGCACGGCGGCGGTGATCCGCTCGCGCACGTCGGGCGGCAGGCCGGCGGGCGCGAACACGCCGGCCCAGATGTAGAACTCGACGTCGAAGCCCTGCTCCTTCATGGTCGGGACGTCGGGGAGCGAGGCGGTGCGGGCGCCGGCCCACGAGCCGAGCACGCGGATCTTCCCGGCCTTGATGTGCGGGTCGGACACGCCCGGGGACTGTGCGCCGAGATTCGTCTCCCCGGCAAGGAGCGCGGTCATCGCCGGCCCGCCGCCCTTGTAGGGCACGTGCAGGAGCTTCACGTTCGCCGCCTGCGCCAGCATCTCGAAGCAGGTGTGGATCGTGCCGTACACCCCGGAGGAGGCGTAGCTGATCTTGCCGGGCCGCGCCCGCGCATCGTCGATCAGCGCCTTCAGCGACTTCCACGGGGCGTTCGCCGGCACCAGCAGGATCGTCGGATCCGCGGACAGGAGCGCGATCGGGGTGAAGTCCGACATCTGGTAGGTGGACGGCCGGCCGTTCACCTTGTCGGCCTCCGGAATCACCACGATCGACGACAGCGCGGTCATGATCGTGTAGCCGTCGGGCTTCGCCTTCGCGACGAAGGCGTGGCCGACTGCGCCGCCGGCGCCGGCCTTGTTCTCGACCACCACCGGCTGGCCGAGCTGCTTCGACATCGCCACCGCGAGCGGCCGGCCGGTGATGTCGGCGATGCCGCCGGGCGGGAACGGGACGATCATCGTGATCGGGCGGTTGGGGAACTGCTGGGCGCTCGCCGCGGCGCAGACGAGCAGCGCGCACGCGGCGCCCGCGAGGGCGGCGATCCTCATGACTCCTCCTCCTGGTCGGTCCGACGACGGCCCCGGATGATGCCGTCAGCGCGCGCCCGATTGCACGCCGCAGTGCGTCACGCCCGATGCTTGCCGGCGCTCCACCCGCCCTTCGCGAGGAACCGTTCGCCGACGTGGGTCGGTTCCTCCTCGAGCGGCGTGGCCATGGTGTCGTTCCAGCGGTTCAGGAAGCCGAACATCGCGATCACGCCGACGATCTCCACCATCTGGTCGTCGGTCCAGTGCTTGCGCATCGCCGCGAACAGCTCGTCGGTCACGTCGTTCGGCACCGCCGCCGCGGCGAGCGCGAAGTCGAGCGCCAGCCGCTCGGCCTCGCTGTAGAGCGGGCTCGACTTGTAGTCCCAGAGCGCGTCGAGCTTGGCCTCCTCGACGCCCAGCCGCAGCGCGCCCCCGGCGGTGTGCGCCATGCAGTAGCGGCAGCCACTCGCGCGGCTCGCAAAGTGCGCGAGCAGGCGCTTGAAGCCGAGATCGACCGCACTCTCCCGGTCCCAGACGGCGGAGGCCAGCTGGGCGAGCGCCTTCACGAGCTTCGGCCGGCGCTGCATGATCAGCACGCTGTTCGGCACGAAGCCGAGCGACTTGCGGTAGACCTCGAAGGCCTCCTTCAGGTCGGGGTTCGCTTCGGCGGGCAGCGGGGCGATGCGGGGCATTGCGGTCTCCTCCTGGGTTCATCGGTCGGGTGCGGGCGATCGACGAGGGTGCTCCGGCGCTGCGCCTTCCCGCTCTGGGGGGAAAGGGCTAGGCCGGCTTGCGCAGCAGCCGCTTCACGGCGTCCGCGATGACCACGCGGCCCTCGCGCGCGTACGCCTCGTGGTTCTCTTCGATCTCGTCGAGCTTGTAGAGGTAGTTCACCATGATGCCGCCGGCCTGCTTGACCCCGCGCGGGCTCGTGTCGGCGAGCCAGTTGATCCGCTCCAGCCGCGCGCCGTTGCCGAGGTGGAAGCGCGCGACCGGGTCGAGCGGCCGCGTGACGCCGTTCGGCTCGGTCGCCTTCTCCTCGACGAGGTAGCGCGCGCAGAGGTGCATCAGCGTGCCGCGCAGCGACTCCGGGGGCTGCGCCTCGGCCACGAAGCCGCGCAGCATGAGCTGCGCAAACGCATCGCACGGATCCTTCCCACCCGCCTCGCGGCACAGCCGCTCGCGCTCGTGGCGGCCGAAGAGCGAGTGGTCCTTGGCCGCGACGCGTGCGTCGAGCCACTTGCGGAAACCCGGCACCGGCGACAGCGTCGCGAAGGTCTTCAGCTTCGGGAACTCCGCCAGCAGCTCCTCGACCACGCGCTTGATGAGGAACCCGCCGAACGACACGCCCTTCAGCCCGGCCTGGGTGTTCGAGATCGAGTAGAAGATCGCGGCCTGGGCGGCGTGCGGGTCGAACGGCGGCGCCTCCTCGTCGAGGAGGTGGTGGATGTTGTCCGCCATGTCCTTCACCAGCGCGATCTCGACGAAGATCAGCGGCTCGTCGGGCATGCGCGGGTGGAAGAATGCGTAGCAGCGGCGGTCCGAGTCGAGGCGGTTGCGCAGGTCGCGCCAGGACTGGATCTCGTGCACCGCCTCGTAGGCGATGAGCTTCTCGAGCAGCGCCGCCGGCGAGCTCCACGAGATGCGCCGCAGCTCGAGGTTGCCGATGTCGAACCAGCTCGAGAAGAGCGACGCGAGCTCCTCGTCGAGCGCCTCGAGGGACGGCCGCTCACGCAGGTGGCGCAGCACCTCGGCGCGCGCGTCGACGAGGAACTTCACGCCGTCGTGCAGCAGGTTGAACTGCTTGAGGATGCGGATGCGCGGGCTCGCGAGGGCAAGCCGCAGCCGCGACTCGGCGTGCCGCCGGTCGCCGCCGGAGGGTGCGTCGAGGTACGCCTGGATCGCCTGGTTGACCGCGAGCTCGTCGGGCCCGAACTCCTCGGCGAGCAGCGCGAGATAGCTCACGCGCCCCGCGTCGTTCAGGCGGCGGTACAGGGTCACGAGCGATTCGACGCGCCGGCGCGCCGAGGCCTCGCCGCCCTTGCCCTCGAGGCACTCGCGGAAGGTCGCGCGCGCCTCGCGCAGCTCCGCGCCCGAGATCGGCTGGCGCTCGCGCGCGCGGCCGACGCTCGTCAGCCAGCTCCAGAACGCGCGCACGCCGCGCGCCCTGTCGGACGCGGATTCCAGCGCGACCTGGTTGAAGGGCTTGTCCACAGGCGCGATTCTAAGCACGCGCCTGTCCTCCGCGCTCGACGCGCCTGCGGTATCTTCCCCGCCGCCATGCACTTTCTCACCGAGCCCGCGCGCGATACCCCGGTCGCCGGGGCGTACGACGTCGTCGTCCTGGGAGGCGGCCCGGCGGGGATCGCGGCCGCTGCCGGCGCGGCACGCTGCGGCGCGGCCACCCTGCTCGTCGAGCGCTACGGCTTCCTCGGCGGCATGGGCACCGCCGCCGGGGTCACCAACTTCTGCGGCCTGTTCGCCAACGTCCACGGCGAGATCCGGCGCGTGGTGCGCGGCGTCGCGGACGAGCTGCTCGACCGCATCGACGCGCTCGGCGGGCTGAACGCGCCGCACTCGATCTTCGGCAAGACGCTGGCGCAGGCCTACGACATGGCGGCGTACAAGTGCGCGGCCGACGACCTGCTCGCCGCCGCCGGCGCGCGGCTGTTGTTCCACGCCCTCGGCGCGGGCGTCGTCATGGGCGACGAGCGCACGATCGACGCGCTGCTCGTCGAGACGAAGTCCGGGCGGCGCGCGATCCGGGCGCGCCTGCTCATCGACGCCTCGGGCGATGGCGACCTCGCCGCGTGGGCCGGCGCGCCCTGGCAGAAGAGCGCGCAGCTGCTCTACCCGACGCTGATGTTCCGCCTCAGCAACGTCGATCCCGGGCGCGCGCGCGACGCGGTGCGGGAGATCCCGCGTCTGATGGCGGAAGCCGAGCGCGAGGGTGCGTTCCGCTTCGCGCGCAAGGGCGCGATCGTGCGGCCGCAGAAGAACCCGACCGAATGGCGCGCGAACGTCACGCAGATCGCGAACTCCGACGGCACCCCGATGGACGGCACCGACGCCGAGCAGTGGAGCGCCGGCGAGGTCGAGGGCCGGCGCCAGGTGCGCGACTACGTGCGCTTCCTGCGTGCGCGGGTGCCGGGGTTCGAGCGCGCGTACGCGCTCGACATCGCGCCGCAGGTGGGCATCCGCGAGACGCGGCGCGTGCTCGGCGAGTACGTGCTGAGCGGTCCCGACGTGCTCGCCTGCGCGAGCTTCGCCGACACGATCGGCGTGAACGGCTGGCCGCTCGAGCGCCATGTGGCCGGCGACGTGGAATGGTCGTGGCCCGCGATCCCGGGCTCGCGAGGCTTCAACCACCTGCCCTACCGCATGCTCGTGCCGCGCGCGATCGACAATCTGCTGGTCGCCGGCCGGTGCGCGTCGATGACCCAGGAAGGCCAGTCAGCCGCGCGGGTGAGCGGCGGATGCTTCGTTATGGGACAGGCCGCGGGGACGGCGGCGGCGCTTGCGCTCGCGCAGGGCATCGCGCCGCGCGCGCTGCACGCGACGCGGCTTCAGGCACAATTGGAGCGCGACGGCGCGTACCTCGGGCGCGACGTCGAGTGATCGGGGAGGCTCCGCATCGATGAAGAAGATCCTGGCGGCCACGCTGCTCGCGTTCGCGCTCGCACCGCTGGTGGCGAATGCGCAGGACCCGGCCGCGAAAGGCCGGTGGCCCGCGAAACCCGTGCGCATGATCGTGCCGTTCCCGCCCGGCAGCTCGCCGGATCTCGTCGCGCGCATGCTGAACGACCGGCTCGCGGCCGCGCTCGGGCAGCCGGTGGTGGTCGAGAACCGCGCGGGGGCGGGCGGCATGGTGGGGACCGGCGCAGTGGCGAAGGCGGCGCCCGATGGTTACACGATCGGGCTCTCGATCCCGGGTCCGCTCGCGGTGAACACCGTGCTGATGCCGAAGATGGAGTACGACCCGTTCCGCGAGCTCGCGCCGGTCACGATCGTCGCGGCGAGCCCGAACGTGCTGGTCGTCGATCCGAAGCTCGGCGCGAGCGACCTGAAGGCGTTCGTCGCGCTCGCGCGCAGCCAGCCGGGCAGGCTCAACTACGGCTCGGTCGGCAACGGCAGCGCGTCGCACCTGACCATGGAACTGCTGAAGCAGCTTGCCGGGATCGACCTCGTGCACGTGCCCTATCCGGGCAGCCCGCAGGTCAACACCGCGATCCTCAACGGCCAGATCGCCGCGGCCTTCGTCGTGCCGGCCACCGCGATGCCGCTCGTGCAGGCCGGCCGGCTCAAGGCGCTCGGCGCCACGACCACGACGCGCAGCGTGGTGCTGCCGGATCTCCCCACCGTCGCCGAGCAGGGCTTCCCGGGCTTCCACTCTACGGCCTGGATCGCGGCCGTCGCGCCCGCGAAGACGCCCGAACCGATCGTGCGCCGGCTCTCCGAGGAGCTCGTCAGGATCGTCCGCAGCGAGGAGGTGCGCGGGCGCCTGATCGCGATCTACTTCCAGCCGGTGGGAACCGCGCCCGAGGCCCTGCGCCTCCTCATGCGCGAGGAGGCGGACCGGTGGGGCAGGGTGATCAGAGCCGCAGGCGTGAAGCCCGGTTGAGCCCGGGAGCGCGCATTGCGTCAACTGCCCTACCGCGCCGCCGGCGGATCGTCGTAAAGTAGTTCGAGAGGGGAATTTCTTGGAGGCCGCACCGCCCGCCGTCGATCGCCGCGCGCTGCTCACGCAGTGCCGGGCAGCCGTGGAGAAGCGGCTGTGCACCGAGCTCGAGGGGGTGCTCGCCCGGCTCGTTCCCAGGATCGAGGCGCTGCACCGCGGCGCGAAGGAGCGCGACGAGCGCGACCAGTATGCGAACGCCCTCTCCCGCCTGCACCGCGGGCGCGACGCCTTCCTCGAGCGCTTCCGCAAGGAGTTCTCGGTGCGCTTCGCCGAGTGCGTGGAGACGCTCCAGCGCGGCTTCGATCCGTTCGGCGGCGAGCCGAGCCGCGAGGAGCTCGCCGCCATGCGCACCAACGTGCTGGAGAGCGAGGTCGCGATCGGCAAGCTCGCGGCGCTCGTGAAGCAGTCGGCCGCCCCCGAGCTCGCCGAGCTCTCGGCGCGCTTCGCGACCCTGTTCCGGCGCGGCCGGGTCGACGACGGCGAGAATCCGCTCGGCCCGCTGGTCATCGCGCGCGGCGTCTACGCCGGCGTCGGCGCGCTCGAGCTCCAGGGGCGCGCGATGCGCGCGGTGCGCGACGAGCTCGAGCAGCAGTTCGTCGCCCCGATCGCGGCGCTGTACAAGGGCGTCAACGGCGCTTTCGCGTCGAACGGCGTGATGCCGGCGCAGCCGCCGCCCGGCGCGACACGGGCGACCGCGCCCGCGACGCCCGCTGCGGCAGCGGGCGCGCCGGCGTCGGAGGTGGCGCCGCCGCCGGCCGCCCTGGCGGCCGCCGAGCGCGCGCTCGACTCGGCGCTCGACGGCACGGATCTGCCGATGCTGCTGGAAGTGTTCCTGCGGGAAACCTGGGGCGGGCTGCTCGCGCGCGCGCACGCTGCAGGCGGCTACGACGGCGCGGCGTGGGGCGAGGCGGCGAAGACGATGCAGGAGCTCGTCTGGAGCCTCAAGCCCAAGGCGCTGCCGGCGGAGCGCGCGCAACTCGTCGCGCTGCTGCCCGGGCTGCTCAAGCGCGTGTCCGCGGGGATGGAGGCCGCCGGCATGAGCGCGGAGAACCGCAAGGCGGTCCTCGACGAGCTCATGACGCGCCACCGCGAGATCCTGCACCCGCCCGCGTCCTGAGCGTCAGCACTGGACGCTGCGAACCGCTCCAGCGGGCGCGGCAGCAGGCCGCTCGAGCACCGACTGGTAGAAGGCCTCCATCCGCTGCGCGGCCGCCGGCGCGCTCCACGACTGCGCGTACAGCCGGCCCTCGGCCGCGAGGCGCTTGCGCAGGCCGGGATCCTCCAGCAGGCGGACCACCTGCGCCGCGAAGTCGGCCTCGTCGTCGGCCGCGACGAGCGCGCCGCGCGCCGGCCCGACGATGTCGCGCGTTCCCATGACCGCAGTCGATACGACCGGCACGCCGAGCGCCATCGCCTCGAGCAGCACCAGACCCTGCGTCTCGGTGCGGGAGGCGAAGACGAACCCGTCGGCGGCACGGTAGCAGTCGAGCAGCGCCGTGGCCCGATCGAGATAGCCGACGAAGCGGACCGCGCCGGCCAGCCCGAGCGCGGCGGCCTCGCGCTTCAGAAAGTCGAGCGCCGGTCCCTCGCCGCAGATCACCAGCAGGGCGTCGGGGAAGCGCCCGCGCACGCGCGCGAGCACGCGCAGCAGGAAGTCGATGTTCTTCTCGAATGCCACGCGGCCGACGTAGGCGAGCACCGGACGGGCGGGCTCGATGCCGTGGCACGCGCGAAAGCGCGCGCCGTCGCCCCCTGAGAATTGCGGCAGCGGAACGCCGGTGGGCACGATCTCGATGCGGGTCGTCACGCCGTAGCGCGCCAGCTTGTCGCACATCGCGGTGGAGGGGACGACCACGGCGTCGAGAGCGTCGCACTGGCTGCGCGAGAAGCGCCGCGCCAGCGCGCGCATGAGCGCGCGCGGGACGTGCCGCACGTAGTGGAAGAGGTACTCCTCGAACAGCGTGTGGTAGGTCGCGACGAGCGGCACGCCGAACCGGCGGGCGAACGCGACCCCGGCGTAGTGGGCAAGGAAGGGCGTCTGCACGTGCACGAGGTCGAAGCGCTCGCGGGCGAGGAAGCGACCGGCGCCGACGAGCGCGCGCCAGCGCATCGCGCGGTCTTCGGGATCGAGAGGGACCGCGCGCGACGCAATGCGCACGATGCCCGGGTCGTCGGGATGCGGCTCGGGGTAGTCCGGCGCGACGAGGGTGGTCGCGTGCCCGAGGCGCCCGAGCTCGGTGCGGAAAGTCTGGATCGAGGTGGAGACGCCGTTGACGCGGGGAAAATAGACGTCGGAGACGTAGAGGATCCGCACCCGCGGGATCAGCGGAACTGGACGCGCATGGCGCGCACGGTACGCGCGAAACGTGAAGTTTCTGTTGCGGTCACGCCGCACGGCGGCTTTTCGTAACCGAGCGGTCACACTGGCCCCTTAGTCTTGCTCGCCAATGAATTGGAAACCGAACTTCGAGCGGTTCTCGAATTCCTCGCCCCGCGCTCGCGCGCCGCTCGCGGAGCGCGTCGACCAGCGGCTCTTCGACGCGATCTGCTCGCGCGCGCTCGTCTACAACACCTGCTGGGAGGACCCCGCGGTCGACCGGCGCGCGCTCGCGCTCGGCCCGGAGGACCGCATGCTGGTCATCACGAGCGCCGGCTGCAACGTCCTCGACTACGCGCTCGACGCCCCTGCCGCGATCCACGCCGTCGACGCCAACCCGCGCCAGAACGCGCTCCTGGAGCTGAAGCTCGCGGGCATCCGGCGGCTCGACTTCGACGACTTCTATCGCCTCTTCGGCGAGGGGCGGCATCCGGACTTTCGTGCGCTGTACGGCGACGTCCTGCGCGCCGAGCTTTCGCCGTTCGCGCAGGCCTTCTGGGACCGGCACGGCCACTGGTTCTGCGGCCCGAGCGCGCGCGACTCCTTCTACTACCGCGGGCTGTCGGGCGCCGTGGCGCGCGGCTTCCACGGATACCTCGCCCTGCAGCCGCGGCTGCGCGCCGCCCTCGAGGCACTGCTCGAGGCGCGCACGCTCGACGAGCAGCGGGAGATCTACGACGCGCGCGTGGCGAGGCTCCTCTGGACGCCCCCGGTGCGCTGGACGCTCTCGCGCCAGCTGACGATGAGCATGCTCGGCGTGCCGCGCGCCCAGCGCGAGGAAGTCGAGCGCCAGCACGCCGGCGGCGTCGCGGCGTTCGTGCGCGAGGCGGTCGAGTACGTCGCCCGCCGCCTGCCCATCTGGCGCAACTACTTCTGGACGGTGTATCTCCGGGGCGCGTACACGCGCACGTGCTGCCCGGAGTACCTGAAGCCCGCCAACTTCCTCGCCCTCAAGGGCGGGCTCGCGGCGCGCATCAGCGTGCACACCACCACGGTCACCGGCTTCCTGCAGAACGCGCAGGAGCGGGTCTCCCGCTTCGTGCTGCTCGATCACATGGACTGGATGGGCGCCTACCGGCTCGACGCGCTCGCCGAGGAATGGAACGCGATCCTCTCCCGCGCGGCGCAGTCCGCGCGCGTCATCTTCCGCAGCGCCCACCGCGAGCCGGCCTACCTCGCGGCGGTCAACGTCGAGTGCGGCGGGGCCCCGCGCCCGCTCCTCGAGCGGCTGCGCTTCGATCGCGAGCTCGCGCATCGCCTGCACGAGGAGGACCGGGTGCACACCTACGCCGGCTTCCACATCGCCGATGTGAGGGCCTGACCGTGGGGCTCGCTGCCGAAGCCCGGGTCGTCGCCAGCCTCGCCCGCGGCATGCCGCGCGCAGGCTCGCACGCCGCGCGGCTCGAGCGCTTCTACGGCCCGCAGGCGCGCGCGTACGACGCGTTCCGCGAGCGCCTGCTGCACGGGCGGGAGGCGCTCGTGCGCCTGCTCGACCCGCCGCCCGGGGCGCACGTTGTCGAGCTCGGCGGCGGGACCGGACGCGCGGCGGAGCTGCTGGGCGCGCGGCTGCAGGACCTCGGGCGCCTCGATATCGTCGACCTCTGCGCCGCGCTGCTCGCCGTTGCGCGCGAGCGGCACGCCGGGCGGCCGAACGTCCGCTGCGTCCTCGCCGACGCCACGAGCTACCGACCGGCAACCGGCGTCGACCGCGTGTATTTCTCCTACGCGCTCACGATGATCCCCGACTGGCGCGCGGCCCTCGACAACGCGATCGCGATGCTCGCGCCGGGCGGGCTGCTCGGGATCGTCGACTTCCACGTCCACCCCGAGCGGGACGGGGCGCTCGCGCGGGCGTTCTGGACGCGCTGGTTCGCGCACGACGGCGTGCGCCTGTCGCCGGATCACTCGACCTACGTCGAGTCCCGCCTCGAGACGATCGCGTCGATCCACGCGCGCGGCCGGGTGCCCTACCTGCGCGGCCTCCGGGCGCCGTACTGGGTGTACGTGGGCCGCAAACGCGGCCCCGACAGCGCCGGCTGAGCCGACGGTGCACCGCGTCCGGACGATCTTCCTCTCGGACATCCACCTCGGCACCCGCGCCTGCCAGGCCGACCGGCTGCTCGACTTCCTCAAGGTCTACGACTCCGACCGGCTGTTTCTCGTCGGGGACATCATCGACTTCTGGGCGATGCGGCGGCGCGGCGTGTACTGGTCCGCCGCGCAGAACACGCTGGTGCAGAAGATCCTCAAGCGGGCGCGGCACCACGTCCAGGTCGTGTTCGTGCCGGGCAACCACGACGAGGCGGCGCGCGAGCACGTCGGCGCATCGTTCGGCAACATCCGCGTGGTGCACGACGAGGTGCACGTCACCGCCGACGGCAAGCGGTATCTCGTCCTGCACGGCGACGAGTTCGACCAGGTCACCCGGTGCGCCCGCTGGATCGCGATCCTCGGGGACCACACCTACGCCCTGCTCGTGCGTCTCAATCTCCTGCTCTCCTGGCTGCGGCGCAGGCTGGGGCTCCCCGGCTACTGGTCGCTCGCCGGCTACGCCAAGCGCAAGGTGAAGACCGCGGTCGACTTCGTGTTCGGCTTCGAGGAGGCGGTCGCCCGCCATGCACGCGAGCGCGGCATGGACGGCGTCATCTGCGGACACATCCACTCCGCGACCCTGCGCACCCTGCACGGCATCCACTACGTCAACTGCGGCGACTGGGTCGACAGCTGCACCGCGATCGTCGAGCATCTCGACGGGCGGCTGGAGCTCGTGCGCTGGGGCCTCGGCCGCCCTGCGCAGGCCGCGCGCGAGGAGCGCGCGCTCGCGCCGGCCGAGACCGCGGACGTCGGCTGAGCGGCCTTCACTCGCCCGCGACGAGCCTGCGCACCTCGAACTTCTGCACCTTGCCGATCGCGCTCTTCGGCAGCGCCTCCACGAAGGCCACCCGCCGCGGCTGCTTGTAGCGCGCGATCCGCCCGTCAAAGAGCCGCATCACCGCGGCCTCGTCGAGCGCCGAACCGGGCCGCCGCACCACTGCCGCGACCACCGCCTCGCCCCACTTCGGATCGGGGACCCCGACCACCGCCGCCTCCAGCACGTCCGGGCAGTCGGCGAGGATGTTCTCGAGCTCGGCGGGGTACACGTTCTCGCCGCCGGAGATGATCATGTCCTTCGAGCGGCCGACGACCCAGTAGTACCCCTCGTCGTCGACGCGCGCGAGATCGCCGGAAAGGAACCAGCCGTCGCGGAACGCGGGGTTGTCGGGGTCCTTCCAGTAGCCCGACATCAGGTTGGGCGCGCGCACCCAGATCTCGCCGACCTCGCCCGGGGCCACGTCGCGTCCGTCCGCGCCCACGAGCCGGATCTCCGCGTGCATCGCGGCCTTGCCGGCCGAGCCGGTCTTGCGCCTCGCGTCCTCCGCGCGCAGGTACATCGAGACCGGGCCGGTCTCGGTCGAGCCGTAGACCTGCCCGACCGGCACACCGCGCGCATGGAAGGGCGCGAACAGCGACTCGGGGATCGTCGAGGAGCCGGTGTTCATCTCGCGCAGGCTGGAGAGGTCGGTACGCGCCCAGTCCGGATGCGCGGTGACCGCCTTCATCGTCGCCGGCACGAGCAGCGCGTGCGTCGGCCGGCGCGCCGCGACGTCGCGCAGCCACAGCCCGGGATCGAAGCGCGCGTGGAGCGTGACGGTGGCGCCGGCGTGCAGCGCGGGCAGCGTCTGGATGCACAACCCGCCGACGTGGAACAGCGGCAGCACGGTGAGCACGTGGTCGCGGCTCGTGAGGTCCTGGTAGAGCGTCGCGTTCACGACGTTCCACAGCAGCGCGGCCTGCGTGTGCACCGCGCCCTTCGGCTTGCCCGTGGTGCCGGAGGTGTAGACGATCAGCACCGGGTCCGCGTCGGTCCCGGGCAGCTTCGGCTCGAAGCCGCCCGGCAGCGGGCCCTCCCACGCGAACCAGCCGGGCGGCGTGCCGCGCAGCGCGATCAGCTGCATCAGGGGCAAGGTCTTGCGGATCGCCCCGGCCGACTCGTAGAAGTCCGGCTCCACCACGAGCATCGACGCCCCGGCGTGCGCGAGGATGTCCTCGTGCTCGGCCCGCGCGAGGCGGAAGTTGAGCGGCACGAGGATCGCGCCGAGCCGCGCGCACGCGAAGAGGAGCGCGAGGATCTCGGGGTGGTTGTAGCCGAGATAGGCGACGCGGTCGCCGCGATTGAGCCCGAGGCTCGCGAGCCGGCGCGTGGCGGCGTCCACGCGGCGCCACAGCGCGGCCCAGGTGATGTCCTCGCCGGCGAAATGCACGGCGACCCGGCTCGGCCGGACCTCGGCCCAGTGCGCGACGATGCGCGAGAGGTTCATGGGCGCAATTGAACCATCGGGCAGCGAAGCCCGCTATGCTGCGAGATCACACATGGACGAGCGCCTGTACTCCCCGTCGACCGAGCGCAACCGCGCGCCGATCGCGGCGGTCCTGCGCCGCTGGCTGCCCGCCACGGGCACCGTCCTCGAGATCGCGAGCGGCACCGGCGAGCACGTGTGCCACTTCGCGGCCGAGTTCCCCGGCCTCGTCTTCCAGCCGAGCGATCCGGATCGCGCCGCGCGCGCGAGCGTCGCGGCGTGGACCACGGGCTTGACGAACGTGCGACCGCCGCTCGCACTCGACGTCGCGTCGGCAGGGTGGGAAGGCGATCCGGGCATTCCCGTCCCGATCGCGGCAATTCTCTGCATCAACATGGTCCACATCTCGCCGTGGGCGGCGACGCTCGGGTTG
>CAZIXQ010000067.1:8772-15466 GCA_964543155.1 uncultured Enterobacteriaceae bacterium | reverse complement strand
TCGAAGGAGCGCGCGTCGATCGTGCTCGACAAGCGCCCGGAGCTCCTCAACAGCTGGGGCGCCGCGCACGGCGGCGTGGTGATGACGATGCTCGACTACGTGATGAGCGCCGCGGTGCGCGGCCACTACGGCGTCGACGGGGGCGTCCTGACCGTCGACATGAGCGTCGGGTTCATGAACGCCGGCACCTCGACCCACATCCTCGCCGAGGGCCGCGTGCTGCACGGCGGCCAGTCCACCGCGTTCTGCGAGGCCGAGGCCCGCGACGAGGGAGGGAAGCTCCTCGCGAAGGCGATCGGCACCTTCAAGCTGCTGGGCGAGAAGAGGTAGCCCGGCTCACTCCGGCAACGGGGGCCCCAATCGCAGCTCGCCGCCGCCGACGAGGAGGCGGTTCCACGTGGGGGTGATCACGATCTCGTTCAGGCACACGTGCGCCGGCATCTCCGCGACGAAGCGGATCGTGCGCCCCAGGTCCTCCGCCTTGAGCATGCGATCGAGGTCCTGCTGCGACGGCGGGACCGGACGGGTCTTCAGGATCGGGGTCGCCACCTCCCCCGGGTAGATCACGCAGCCGCGGATGCCGTTGATGCCCTCCTCCAGGTTGAGGTGGTGGGTCATCGTCGCCATCGCGTGCTTGCTCGCGCCGTATGCGGCGCCGCCCAGGTAGCCGACCCAGCGGCCAAGCCACGAGGCGATGTTGATGACCAGCCCGCTCTTCTGCGCGCGCATCGCGGGCAGCACCGTGGTCATGCAGTAGAGCGCGCCGTTCAGGTTGATGCCGATCACCTTGTCCCAGTCCTCCGGCACGAGATCCTTGAGATAGCGCTTCGGCACGTTCAGGCCGGCGCTGTTCACCAGGATGTCGCAGCGCCCGTGGCGGTCGAGGAGCGTCTTCGCCGCGTGCGCGACCTGCTTCCGGTCGGCGACGTCGAGGGGCAGCTTCTCGACCTCGCCTCCGGCGTCCATCACCAGACGGCGCGTCTCCTCGAGCATCTCGGCGCGCCGGCCGGAGATGACCACGCGCGCACCGGACTGCGCGAGCGCGAGCGCCCCGGCCTGCCCGATGCCGCTGCCCGCGCCGGTGAGCCAGGCGACCTTGCCGCTGAGCGTTGCCATGCCTCCTCCCTCCTCGATCCACTCGCACTGGGCGCACATGCTGCCCCGCCCGTCGTCCTGAAGCAAGCGTCCGTTTATACTCGGCCGCGCCTCCACGGTCGCGCCGCAGGATGATCACGGCGATCTACGCCGCTACGCACTCCTCGCGCGCAAGAAGCGCCACGGCCTCCATGGCACCGAACGGCAGCCTCGACCCTGTTGACGCGCAATCGCCCGGCACAGCCTCGCGCGGTCTGGCGAGCCGCGATGTCGTCTGACTGGACGCAACGGCAGATGTCGCACAACGAAGGCAGCAATCGTCTCGACCGGCCGGTCGACGGCAAATACGATCACCTCCTCGGGCGTGAGCGCGCCGAGATCATGCTCGTGGAGTATGGCAGCTATGCCTGCCCGCACTGCCGCGCCGCCAACGAGCGCGTCGCCGAAGTGCGCACGAGGCTGGGCGATCGCCTCGGTTACGTCTTTCGCCACCGACCGATTCCGGGCGACGACCTTGCGCGGCGTGCGGCCGAGCTCGCGGAATCCGCCCCGGACGAAGCGAGCTTCTGGGCGGCGCATGTCGAGCTGATGACGCGTTCCGAAACGCTGACCGAGGACGATTTGCGCGCGGTCGAAGAGCGTCTGCAGTTCGCCGGCAGGAACGCGGACGGCCTTGCCGATATTGCCCGCCGCGCGCGTATGCGCGTCGACGCCGACGTGACCAGCGCGCAGGCGAGCGGCGTCCGGTTCACGCCGACGTTCTTCGCCAACGGCCGCCGCTACGACGGACCGTGGGACGAGAACTCGTTCGCCGACGCACTGCTCGGCACTCTCGGGCATCGCGTGCGCGCGGCCGCGCTCGACTTCGCGAGCTGGGCGCCATCCACCGGCGTGCTGCTGCTGCTGTCGACGCTGGCGGCAATCGTCATTGCCAACCTGCCGGTCGCTGGCGCGTTCGAGGCGCTCTGGCAGGAGCCGCTGGCACTGTCTGCGGGCGGGGCTGTTTTCCAGATGCCGTTGCGCGGGTGGATCAACGAAGCCTTGCTGACGGTGTTCTTCCTGGTCGTCGGCCTCGAGATCAAGCGCGAGTTCACGGTCGGCAGCCTGGCCGGACTTCGCTCGGCCTCGCTGCCGATCGCTGCGGCGATCGGCGGAATGGTGGTGCCGGCAGCGCTGTACAGCCTGCTGGTTCCGGCCGGTCCATGGTCGGCCGGATGGGGCGTGCCCATGGCGACCGACACGGCGTTCGCGATCGCACTGATCGCGATGCTGGGCCGGCGCGTGCCGGTGGAGCTGCGCGTGTTCCTGACCGCCGCCGCGATCGTTGACGACATCGGCGCGATCGTGGTCGTTGCGCTGTTCTATACGACCCAGTTGAACGTCGTGTACTTCGGCGCGGCCGCGCTCGCCGTGGTGCTGCTGGTGCTGCTGAATCGCTCGGGCGTATATCGCCTGACGCCGTACCTGCTGCTTGGCGTCGCGCTGTGGGCGTGCGTGCATGCGAGCGGGTTGCATGCGACGCTCGCCGGCGTCGCGCTCGCATTTCTGATTCCCACGCGGCCCCCGCCCAACCTGCGCGGCCTGATGGCGCAAGCCGACGCGATCCTGACGACCGAAGCACGGCACGAGGGCGAGGTCCTGCGCAACGGCCCCTCGCCGATGGCATTGCGCGCGCTCGACGACATCCACGATCGGCTCGAATCGCCGGCCGATCGCCTGCTTCGCCGCGTCGCTCCGCGCTCGAGCTATGTCGTGCTGCCCCTGTTCGCGCTGGCGAACGCCGGCGTCAACATGGCCGGCGACACTCTCGGCGCACACCAGTCGTTAGCGATGGCGATCGTCGCCGGCCTGGTGCTGGGCAAGCCGCTCGGGTTCGTGCTCGCCTCCGCGCTCGCGGTCGCACTCGGCGTCGCGGTCAAGCCCCCGGCGTACACCTGGCTGCAGCTTGCCGGTGCCGGCGCGCTGGCCGGCATCGGCTTCACGATGTCACTGTTCATCGCCGGTCAGGCATTCGCCGCGGAGGCGGACTTCGCCGCAGCGAAGATCGCGGTGTTCGCCGCCTCGATTCTGTCCTCGATCATCGGCGTGGCCATACTCTGGCGCGCGGCCGCGACCGATCGGCCGTAGGGCGCGGACGCCCCCGGCCGCCTCAGCGCTTCTGGAACTGGATCGACCCGAACATCACCTCGCGCTGCTCGGGCGTGAGCGGCGTCGTGCGGCGGCGCTCCGCGAGGACCTGGAGCCCGCGCTCGACCGCCGGTCGCGCGTTGAGCTGGTCGAACCAGCGCTTCACGTTCGGGTAGTCGTCCATCCGAACGCCCTGCCGCTCGTAGGAGCGCAGCCACGGCATGATCGCCATGTCGGCGATCGTGTACTCGTCGCACGCGACGTAGGGGCTGCCGGCGAGCCGCTTGTCGAGCACGCCGTAGAGCCGGTTAGCCTCGTTGCGGTAGCGGTTCATCGCGTACTCGATCTTCTCGACGGCGTAGCCGAGGAAGTGGTGCGCCTGGCCGAGCATCGGCCCGATGTGCCCCATCTGGAACATCACCCACTGCATCACCGACCAGCGCAGCCGGATGTCCTCGGGCAGGAACTTCCCGGTCTTGGAGGCGAGGTAGAAGAGGATCGCGCCCGACTCGAACATCGCCATCGGCTTGCCGCCCGGGCCGTCCTGGTCGACGATCGCCGGAATCTTGTTGTTCGGGCTGATCGCGAGGAACTCGGGCTTGAACTGGTCGCCGGCCTGGATGTCGATCGCGTGCACCCGGTAGGCGAGGCCGGTCTCCTCCAGCATGATGTGGACCTTGTGGCCGTTCGGCGTGGGCCAGGTGTAGACGTCGATCAAGGGCGCGCTCCTTTGCGGGACGGGACGGCGGAGCGCGGATTATAGGTGCCGTGCGCGGCCACGCAGGCGAGGGGCCAAAAAAGGAAAACGCCCCCGCGTGGGGGCGTCTCGGGCGTGCGCCGGAAGCGCTATTTCTTCGCGGTGCGCGTCGCCGCTGGGCCGCCCTCGGGCGGCAGCGTCGGCGCCCATTCCTTGGGCTCGGTGCTGCGCACGCGGAAGCGGCCGTCGTGGCGGAAGAGGAAGGTCTCGAGGAAGCGCACCGACTGCTGTCCCCCGCGCACCGCCTCGGAGGGCGCCGGGAAGCGGCCGGCCTTGCGCACGCTCTCGAGCGCGGTCTTCTCGAGGTCCGGGTAGCCGTTCGAGCGCCATAGCTTGACGGCGGCGACGTTGCCCTCGTGGTCGATCGTCACGTCGAGCACGATGACCCCCTTCAGGATCACCGGGAGCGAATCGGCGAGTCGGTCGGTCTTGTCCTGGATCTGCTGGGCGAACTCGCGCTTGTAGGCATCGACCGAAGTCGAGTTCGAGACCGCGAACGCGACCGCGGGCCGCGGGCTCATCGTGGCGGCCGCGTTCGCGAGCGCCTCGGCGCCGGGCTTGGCCTCGTCGGCGCGCGCGAGCAGCGTCGAGCCGGCGAAGAGCACCGCGCCGAGCGCGGCGGAGACGAGGACATCGGAGCGACGCATGGTGCCTCCGTTCGAGTGCGATTCGGACCTCAGGGACGCGCAGGCTAGCACCGTGCGCGCGGCAAGGCCTATGCCAACGTCATCGTTCGTGAAGGATTCCGCGGCGCTGTCGGAGGCCGGACACCGTTACGGCAGCTCGACGAGCTGCTTGCCGAAATTCTCGCCCCGCAACATGCCAAGAAATGCACGCGGGGCGTTCTCGAGCCCGCGGACGACCGATTCGCGGTACCTGATCCGCCCCGCCGCAACGTGGTCGCGGAGCTCGGCGAGCGCCTGCGGCCACAGTGCCATCCGGTCGGAAACGATGAAGCCCTCCATGCGGATGCGGTGCACGAGGATCGCGCGGATGTTCCTGAGCCCGTAGGCCTCGGTCGCGCTGTACTGCGAGACCAGGCCGCAGACCGTGATGCGCGCGAAATCCCGCATGTGGCGCAGCGCCGTGTCGAGCGTCTCGCCGCCGACGTTGTCGAAGTACACGTCCACGCCGTCCGGGACCGCGGCCTGCAGGTCTTCGTGGAGCGCGCCGCGCCGGTAGTCGACGCATGCGTCGAAGCCGAGCTCGCGCACGACGTGATCGCACTTCGCCGCGCCACCGGCGATTCCGACGGCGCGGCAGCCGGCGATCCGCGCGAGCTGCCCGACCACGCTGCCCACCGCGCCGGAGGCCGCCGAGACGAGCACCGTCTCGCCCGCCTTCGGCCGGGCAATGTCGAGGAGCCCCATCCACGCGGTGATGCCGGGCATGCCGAGGACGCCGAGCGCATAGGAGAGCGGCGCGCCCTTCGGGTCGACCTTGGCGATGCCTGCGCCGTCCGAGAGCGCGTACTCCTGCCAGCCGAGCCGGCCGGTGACGAACTCGCCCGCCGCGAACCGCGGGTGGCGCGACGAGACGATCTCCCCCACCGTGCCGCCGACCATGACCTCGCCGATCTCGACGTACTTCGCGTAGCTCTTCACCGCGTCCATGCGGCCCCGCATGTACGGGTCGAGGGAGAGCCAGCGGTTGCGCACCAGGAACTGGCCTTCGCCGGGCGCCGGGATCGGCGTCTCGACGAGCCGGAAGTTCGCCTCGGTCGGGAACCCGGTGGGGCGGCTCGCGAGCAGGATCTGGCGGTTCGACGGCACGGCCGCGCGCCTCGGATCGTCCTTGGGGGAGCGGGAGTGTACTCCCGGCGCACGCGCCCGCGCAGGCGCTTCAGCGGGTGCGGGCGGTGCGAAAGCCGACGAACGGGTCGCGGCGGTCGGGCGTGTAGAAGTTGCGGTAGGTCGGGCGCGCGAGCGCCGGGGAGGTGACCCAGCTGCCCGCGCCGCGCAGCTCCGCATGCCCCGCGAACCAGGGCACCGAGTAGTCGGCGTACGGGTCGGCGCTGAACTCGGGATACGGCCCGAACGCCGTGGCGGTCCACTCCCAGCAGCGGCCGAGCGTGAACGTCGGGTGGCCCGACGCGCGCACCCATTCGGCCGCGGTCGGCAGCCGGCGGCCGCGCCAGGCGGCGAACGCTTCGGCCTCGTGACGCGAGAGGTGGATCACCGGCTCGCGCTCGGGCGAGATCCAGCGGTCGAAGCGGCGCAGCTGCCAGCCGCGCCGCTCGCGCCGCCAGTACACCGGGTGCTTCGCCCCGGTCGCCGCGAGCCACTCCCGGCCCGCGCTCGACCACAGGTCGGGCCGCGCGTATCCGCCGGCGTCGACGAACTCCGCGAACTCGCGGTTGGTCACCGGGCGCCGGTCGATCTCGAACGCGTCGTGCGCCACCGCGTGCGCCCACTTCTCGTTGTCGAACACGAACCCGGCGCTGCGCGGGGAGCCGAGGGTGACGATCCCGGCGTCGAACGCGAGCGTGCCGGCGTCGTCGAAAGCCGGCAGATCGGGCGTCGACGGGGGCGCGAACGCACGACTCTGCCACATCATCCACCACGCCTCGATGTGCATGCGCTCGTGATGCAGCGCGAGCTCGGCAAAGTAGCGCACCTCGGGCGTCGGGCCGTTCGCGAGGCGCTCGCCGACCGCCGCGAGCACCTCGGCGCCGTACGCACGCGTCTCCTCGATCGGGGGGAGCGGCGCGCGCCA
>CAZIXQ010000067.1:0-8762 GCA_964543155.1 uncultured Enterobacteriaceae bacterium | reverse complement strand
AATTCGCGAGGCGTCGAACAGCCAGTCGGACCAGCGCATGCGCGAGTCGGCGAGCGGCGCGAGGAGCGGCGAGGCGCGCCAGTCCACGCCCGGCTTCAAGCGCAGGCACCAGTGCTCCTGGAACCAGACGATGTGGCCGTACTCCCACAGCGGCGGGTTCAGCGTCGGCGCGTAGGGACCGATCCAGTCGTCGGCGCGCAGACGGCCAGCGAGCGCATTCAGGTCCCGCCGCGCCGCCTCGAGCGCGGCCGCGAGCGCCGCAGGATCGAGGCGGCTCTCCGGGCGCGTCATCGAGCGGCCGGCGCGAAGACGAGGAAGTACTGGTCGGGCAGGAAGCCGTGCTCGGCGACGAGCGCGTAGCCGGCGCGGCCGAGTTCCTCCTTGACCCGTTCGGGCGCGATGCGCGCGGCGCGCGGCGGCCCGCGCGGCGAGTCGAGCCGGAAGTCGACGATTGCCAGGCGCCCGTTGGGCCGCAGCCTGCCGCGGAGGCCCTCGAAGTACTGAACGCGCGCCGGGACGTGATGGTAGACGTCGACGAGGAGCGCGAGATCGACCGGCTCGGGCAGCATCGGATCGCGGCTTCCCGCCTGCACCGGCACGAGGTTCGCGAGCCCTTCGCGCTTTGCGCGGTCGCCCAGGTAGCGCACCATGTCCGGCTCGGCATCGACCGCGTAGACGCGCCCGCCCGGCACCGCGCGGGCGAGCCGCGACGAGAAGTAGCCGGTTCCCGCGCCGATGTCCGCAACCTTTGCGTCGGACGCGAGGCCGAGCGCCCCGATCACCTCGTCCGGCTTCTGCCAGGCGGCGCGCGCGGGGTCGTCGAAGACGCGCGCCCAGCGCTCGGCGTCCTTGAAGCGATGCTGATGCGCGTCGTGCTGCGCCCACGCGATCGCCGCGACAAGCGTGGCCAGGATCGCGGCAAGTGCGCCGCGCGCTCGCGGCACGAAGCGGCGCGGCATCAGGCCGCGGCCGCGGCGAAGCGTTCCGTGTGCCAGTCGCTGTCGCCGAGCCAGAAGTCGATCATCGTGAGCCGCTTTGCGTAGTGCGCCGCCGGCAGGTCGAGCGTGACGCCCATGCCGCCGTGGAGCTGCGTCGCCTCCTTCGCCACCGCCCGGCCCGAGCGGCCGACGAGCGACTTCGCCGCCGACACCGCCCGCGCGCGCTCGCGCGCGTGCCCCGACTGCGCCGCCGAGGCCGCAAGGCAGGCGATCGACTTGACCTGCTCCGCGTGCACCAGCATGTCCACCGCGCGGTGCTGCAGCGCCTGGAACCGCCCGATCGGCTGCCCGAACTGCTGTCGCGTGCGCAGGTAGTCGAGCGTCAGCGCGTTCAACTGCTCGATCACGCCGACGGCCTCCGCGCACAGCGCGGCCGCGCCGAAGTCCACCGCGCGCTCGAGCGGCGCGAGACCGTCGTCGACGGCGCCCAGGACGGCGTCGGCGTCGACCCGCACGCCATCGAGCACGAGGTCCGCCGCGCGCAGGCCGTCGATCGTCCTGTAGTCGGTGAGCGAGACGCCCTTCGCGCCGCGCTCGACGAGAAACAGGGTGAGGCCCTGCGCGTCACGCTGTGCGCCCGCGGTGCGCGCGGAGACGATCAGCGTGTCCGCCGTCGCGCCGTTGAGCACCGCGGTCTTCCTGCCGCTCAGCGTGTAGCCCGCGCCGTCGCGGCGCGCCGTCGTCTGCACGTCGTGCAGATCGTGACGCGAATTGGGCTCGCCGTACGCAAGCGCAAGCTGGCGTTCGCCGGCCACCACGCCGGGGAGCAGCGCCTGGCGCTGCGCCGGGCTGCCGGCCGCAGCGATTGCGCCGCCGCCGAGCACGACGGTCGCGAGGTACGGCTCGACCACGATGCCGCGGCCGAGCTCCTGCATCACCACCATGAGGTCGACGCCCGACCCGCCGAGGCCGCCGTCGGCCTCGGCGAACGGCACGCCGAGCACGCCCATCCCGGCGAGCTTCGCCCAGACCTCGGCGCTCCAGCCCTGCGCCGACGCGACGATCTTCCTGCGCGCGTCGAACGCGTACTCGTTCTGGACGAACTTCGCGACCGCGTCGCGGAAGAGCTGCTGTTCCTCGCTCAGGGTGAAGTCCATTTAGAGTCCCAGCACCTGCTGCGCGATGATGTTGCGCTGAATCTCGTTGGATCCGCCGTAAATGGACGTCTTGCGCCAGTTGAAGTAGCGCGCGGCGAGCGGCGCGGCGTACTCCGGCGCGAGCGGCGCCGCCGACCCGCCCTCCTCGATCGCCTGGCGGGAGAACGGCAGCGCGAGCGGCCCGAGCGCGTCCATCATCAGCTCGGTGAGCGCCTGCTGCACTTCGGTGCCCTTGATCTTCAGGATCGAGGCCTCGGGGCCGGGCTTCGTCCGGCTCGAGAGCACCCGCAGGAGCGTCATCTCCAGCGCGAGAAGGTCGATCTCGACCTGCGCGAGCCGCTGCCTGAAGACCGGGTCGGCCGCAAGCGGCTTCCCGTCCTTAGACTGCCGCGCCACGATCTCCTTGAGGAGCGCGAGCTCGCGCTTCGACGCGCCGACGCCGGTGATTCCGGTGCGCTCGTGGCCCAGCAGGTACTTCGCGTAGGTCCAGCCCTTCCCTTCGCTCCCGACGAGGTTCTCGACCGGCACCTTCACGTCGTCGAAGAACACCTCGTTCACCTCGTGCTCCTCGTCGTAGAGGTAGAGCGGGCGCACCGTCACCCCCGGCGAATGCATGTCGATGAGGAGGAAGCTGATTCCTTCCTGCGGCTTCACCGACGAGTCGGTGCGCACCAGGCAGAAGATCATGTCGGCGTACTGCGCGAGCGTGGTCCAGGTCTTCTGCCCGTTCACCACGTAGTGGTCGCCCTGGCGCACCGCGCGGGTCTTGAGCGACGCGAGGTCGGAGCCCGAGCCGGGCTCCGAGTAGCCCTGGCACCACCAGTCCTCCGAGGAGAGGATGCGCGGCAGG
Source organism: uncultured Enterobacteriaceae bacterium (assembly GCA_964543155.1). Classification (GTDB taxonomy): domain Bacteria; phylum Pseudomonadota; class Gammaproteobacteria; order Burkholderiales; family SG8-39; genus JAGVSZ01. Next base: position 5,817 of record CAZIXQ010000067.1, on the reverse strand, counting down.
TAGTGGCGCTTCTGCCACTCGCTCCCGAACTGCATGATCACCGGCGCCACCATGCTCAGGCCGAAGGGAATGAGCCGCGGCGCGCCGGCGGCAGCGCACTCCTCGTCGAAGATGTGCTGCTGCACGGCGCTCCACCCGGTGCCGCCGTGCTCGACCGGCCAGCCCGCGGCGATCCAGCCCTTCTCGTGGAGGATCTTCTGCCAGCGGACGTAGTCCTCCTTCACCACGCGCCGGTGGCTGAGGACCTTCGCGCTGATGTCGCGCGGGAGCCGCTCGCGCACGAACGCGCGCACCTCCTCGCGGAACGCCTGCTCTTCCCGGGTGTAGTGGAGGTCCATCGATGCGGTCCTGCTGCGGGAGACGCGATCTTACCGCGCGGCGGGATTGCGGTATAAGTCGCCCCGAGGCGACACTTCCCGGAAACGACGATGCGCAACGACCTCCGCAGGCGGGTGCTGGTGACCGGCGGCGCCGGATTCCTCGGCTCGCACCTTTGCGAGCGGCTCCTCGCCGACGGTCACGACGTCCTGTGCGTCGACAACTTCTTCACCGGCACGAAGGACAACATCGCGCACCTTCTCGGACACCCGCACTTCGAGGTGATGCGCCACGATGTGACGTTCCCGCTGTACGTCGAGGTGGACGACATCTACAACCTCGCCTGCCCGGCCTCGCCGATCCACTACCAGCACGACCCGGTGCAGACCACGAAGACGAGCGTGCACGGCGCGATCAACATGCTCGGCCTCGCGAAGCGGTTGCGCGCGCGCATCCTGCAGGCCTCGACCAGCGAGGTGTACGGCGACCCCGAGGTGCACCCCCAGCGCGAGGACTACTGGGGGCGCGTGAACCCGATCGGGCCCCGCGCCTGCTACGACGAGGGAAAGCGCTGCGCCGAGACGCTGTTCTTCGACTACTGGCGCCAGCACCGGCTGCGGATCAAGGTCGCGCGCATCTTCAACACCTACGGCCCGCGCATGCACCCGAACGACGGCCGCGTGGTCTCGAACTTCATCGTCCAGGCGCTCCAGGGTCAGCCGATCACGATCTACGGCGACGGCCGCCAGACGCGCTCGTTCTGCTACGTCGACGACCTGATCGAAGGGCTCGTGCGGCTGATGGGCACCCCGGACGACTTCACCGGCCCGGTGAACCTCGGCAACCCCGCCGAGATGACGATCCGGGAGCTGGCCGAGAAGGTGATCGCGCTCACCGGCTCGCGCTCGAAGATCGAGGCGCACCCCCTGCCGCAGGACGACCCGATCCAGCGCCAGCCCGACATCGCGGCTGCGCGCGCGCAGCTCGGCGGCTGGGCGCCGCGCGTCGGGCTGGAGGACGGGCTGCGGAAGACGATCGGCTATTTCGAGGGGCTGCTGCGCGCACGCGGTGCCGGCTGACCGGTCGGGCCGCGGCTAGCGCACCGCCACGGCCTTGTGCTCCAGTCTCGAAATCAGCCTGACGACCGGCCACAGCAGCACCAGGTACATCAGCGCCGCGAGCACGATCGGCGTCGGGTTGTAGGTCAGCGCCTGCGCGTTGCGCGCGGCATTGAGGAGCTCCGGGATCGCGACGACGCTCGCCAGCGTCGTGAGCTTCACGACCTCGAGCGTGTTGCTGATCAGGTCGGGCAGCACGTTGCGCGTCGCCTGCGGGACGACGACGCTCGCCATCGTCTGCCACCACGACAGCCCGGTCGACCGCGCCGCTTCCCACTGCCCGCGCGGCACGCTCTCGATCCCGGCGCGGAAGATCTCGCCGTAGTAGCTCGACGTGTTGAGCAGGAACCCGATCGCGACCGCGACGAGCGCCGGCACCTCGATGCCCACGAACGGGAAGCCGAAATAGATGAAGAGCAGCAGCACCAGCGGCGGAAACGCGCGGAAGAAGTCGACGTACACGATCAGCACCCAGCGCAGCCAGCGCCTTTGCAGCGACCAGAGCGCCGCCACCGCGAGCCCGGCGGCGAGCCCGAGCGGCACCACCATCAGCGAAAGCAGCGCCGTGGTCCCGAGGCCTTTCAGCAGGTAGAGCCATACCTTCGCGACGATCTCGAGGTTGAAGAACTGCTGCAGGACCGCTTCCATCGCTAGCGCTTCCACGCGAAGCGGGTCTCCACCCACCGCCCGAAGAGCACGAACGGGACGAAGAGCGCGAGGTAGGCGATCGCGCCGAGCGTGAGCGGCGTCGGGTTGCCGGCGAGGCTCGACGCCGAGTGCGCCGAGCCGAGGATCTCGGCGAGCGCGACCACCGAGCCGAGCGCGGTGCCCTTGGTGATCGCGATCGTGCGGTTGGTGAGCGGCGGGATGGTGAGCCGCACCGCCTGCGGCAGGATCACGTTCACGAGCGTCTGCCAGGCGCTCATCCCGGTCGAGCGCGCCGCCTCGAACTGCCCCTTCGGGATCGAGATGATTCCGGCCCAGAAGATCTCCTCGGAGAACGCCGCCAGCACGAGGGTGAGCGAGAGCCAGGTCGCGGTGAACGCGCTCATCGGCAGCCCGGCGTACGGGAAGGCGAAGAAGAAGATGATGATCACCATCAGCGGCGGGAGCGCGCGGAGCGCGTCCGCGAAGAGAACGATCATCCAGTTGAGGATGCGCACCTGGAACGAGCGGAGGAGCGCGAGGGCGAGCCCGAGCGCGAGCCCGGCCGCGATCGTGGCGAGGCCGAGCTGCAGCGTGACGACGAACCCCTTCGCGATGTCGGGCCAGTACTCCCGCGCGATCTCGGGGTTGAAGAAGGTGAACGCGAGGCGCTCGAGTTCCACTGCTCAGGCGGCAGCCGGCGCGACGTTCACCCCGCGCACGCCGTGGCGCGCGATCGCCTGCGCGACCAGGCCGGAGGACTTGATCTCCTCGACGAATGCGCCCAGGTAGCGCGCCGCCGCCGCGCGCGCGACCGGCGTGCCGATCCCCTGCTGGATCGCGGTGAAGCGGCCGTCGAGGATGCGCGCGCCGGGCAGGCGCTCGACATCGATCAGCAGCCGCGGCTTGAGCCCCGAGAGCGCATCGAGCTTCTGCGTCACGAAGAGGTCGTACGAGCCGGGGATGCCCTCGGCGCGCACCAGCTCGGCGTGCTTGAGCGTGCGGCTGAGGTAGAGGTCGTAGGCGGCCTTGTTCGCGACCGCGATGCGCACGCCGGGGCGATCGACCTCCTCGATGGTGCGGATCGGCGAGCCCGGCGGCACCAGGTAGCCCGCCTCGATCTCGAGGTAGGCGGCGGTGAAGGCGATCACGTTGGCGCGCGCGGGCTCGGCCGCGAGGAACGCGACGTCCCACGCGCCGCTCGTCACGGCGTCGGCCATCTTCCCGGCCTGGTCGTAGCGGACGAACTCCACCGGCACGCCGACCCGGCGCCCGAGCTCGCGCGCGAGGTCGGGCGCGATGCCCCGCGGCGCACCGCCGGCGTCGTCCTCGAGCACGAGGAGGAAGTTCCCGTAGTTGAGCCCGACGCGCAGCCGCCCGCTCGGGGCCAGCTCCGCGCGCAGCGCAGCGGTCATCCCGCTCATCGCACGCATCCTCCGGGTTTGTACACGCGCTCGGTCGACGCGGGATACTTCGCGAGCTTCGCCGCCGGGCGGATCGGCCGGCGCACCAGCTCGCCGCCGCAGTTCGGGCAGAGGCCCTCGAGCACCGTCTCCGCGCAGCTCGCGCAGAAGGTGCACTCGAACGAGCACATCATCGCCTCGCGCGCATCGGGCGGCAGGTCGCGGTTGCAGCATTCGCAGTTCGGCTTCAGCTCGAGCACGGAAGTCCCTCCCTAGCGGTGTCCGGTGATCGTCGCGACGAAGTCGCGCACGCGCTGCGACTCCGCGGCGCCGAAGATCTGCTCCGGCGCGCCCTGCTCCACGATCTGGCCGTGGTCCATGAACACGACCCGGTCGGCCGCCGCGCGCGCGAACGAGAGCTCGTGGCTCACCACCACCATCGTCATGCCCGACTCGCGCAGCTCGCGCATCACCTGCAGCACGCCGCCCACGAGCTCCGGGTCGAGCGCGCTGGTGGGCTCGTCGAAGAGCAGGATGTGCGGCTCGAGGGCGAGCGCGCGCGCGATCGCGACCCGCTGCTGCTGGCCGCCGGAGAGCTCCGCGGGATGGCTCTTCGCCTTCTCGGCGAGGCCGACCTGGCGCAGCGCCGCCATCCCGCGCTCGTCCGCGGCGGCGCGCGCGAGCCCCTGGACCTTGCGCAGCGCGAGCGTGACGTTGCCGAGCGCGGTCATGTGCGGGTAGAGGTTGAACGACTGGAACACGAAGCCGATGCGCTGCCGCACGCGGTTGATGTCCACGCCCGGCGCGCAGATGTTCTCGCCCTCGACGCGCACCTCGCCGCCGGTGGGCTCCTCCAGGCGGTTGCAGCAGCGCAGCAGCGTCGACTTGCCCGAGCCCGACGGGCCGATGACGAACACGAGCTCGCGCAGGGCGACCGCGAGATCGATGCCGCGCAGCACCTCGGCGTGGCCGAAGGCCTTGCGCAGGCCGATGGTCTCCAGGACCGGCGTTGCGGGCAAGGCCATCGCGTTCGGTTCGGCGGGGGCTCCAAGCAAGCCGCCGCGTGTCAAGCGACACGCGTGCGTGTTCGCTGCAACGCGGCGAGATATGCCGGCGCCCCGGGTGCCGTCACATCAGCATTTCGGCGGATACGGCCCCGCGTCGTATCCCGGCAGCTCCGGCACGCCGTGACCGGGCGCGATCTTCACCGCCCACGAATCGGGCCCCGGCTTCTCGCCGAACCACTTCTCGTAGAGGCGCGCGACCGTGCCGTCCTTCTTCATGCACTTGATGACGTTGTTGATCTCGGCGCGGCCGACCTGGTCGTCGATGCGGAATGCGACGGCCCACACGAGCCCGGTCTTGTAGGTATAGGTCGGCACCACCTGCGGGTTCTGCTTCGCCGCCCACATCACCACCGTGTGTCCGGCGAGGTTCGCGTCGGCGCGCTTCGAGAGCACCGCCTGCACGGCATCGGCGTTGGTGCCGTAGACGTCGAACTTGAAGCCGTACTTGTCGGCATTCTGCCGCGCCCAGGTCTCGTAGGCCGAGCCCTTGTTGATGCTGAGCGTCCTGCCCTTGAGGTCGTCGAGCCCGGTGATCGGCTTGTCGCCCTTGCGCTGGAGGAACCGGTAGTCGGTCTCCATGTAGCCCTCGCTGAAGAGCATCTGCTTCGCGCGCTCGGGCGTGGCGGTCGTCGGGGCGAGCACGAAGTCGTACTTCTTCGCGTTCATGCCCGGGATCAGCGCCGAGAACTCGGTGCCGTCGATCTCGATCACGCGGTCCAGGCGCCGGCCGATCTCGCGGCCGAGCTCGACGTTGAACCCCTCGAGCCCGCCGCCGAGGCGCGGCATCGCGTGCGGCGCGAAGGTGGCGTCGACCCCGGTGCGGATGGGCGGCTTCTGCGCCCAGGCGGCGCCGGCGGCGAGCGCGGCGGCGAGGGCGATGGCGACGATGCGTGGCTTCATTGGATCCTCCTCGGTTGTTCCCGCGCAATTCTGCCCCAAAGGCTACGGCAGCGGATCGCCGGCCCCGATCCGCTCGACGATCAGTTTGTAGTGCTCCGGCCGCCGGTGCGCGGCGAAGTTGAACATCGTCTTCTTCAGGTTGGCGGCGAGGTCGATATCGCAGTTGTAGACGATCACCTCGTCTTCCTCGCTCGATGACTTCGCGGCGATCTCGCCCGACGGCGCGACGATGAGCGAGTGGCCGAACATGCGGAAGCCGTCCTCGAAGCCGCACTTCGCGGTCTCGACGAGCCAGGTGGCGTTCTGGAACGCCATCGCCTGCGCCATGATCAGGTGGTGGTGCACGCGCAGCGCCGGCGGCTCGGG
>CAZIXQ010000066.1:9718-15584 GCA_964543155.1 uncultured Enterobacteriaceae bacterium | reverse complement strand
GCCCGGATAGGCGCCGCGACCGGCGCGTGTCAGCTCGCGCCGAGCGTCTTCGCCGCCTTCGCCGCATCGCGCGGCTTCACCCAGAAGATCGCGCCGTAGCGCCCCATCCCCGCGGTGACGGCCTGGATCGCGGTGACGTTGATCTTCGCGTCGGCGAGCTTCTGCAGCGTGTCGGCGAGCGCGCCGACGCGGTCGTCGCCCTGGATGACGAAGCACGTCTTCCGCGGCCCGAGCGCGAGCTTCAGCTTCTTCGCGGCCGCGCGCAGGGCGCCCGAATCCTCCGGCACGAGGTCGATCTGCGCCTTGCGTCCGGCCGGAAAGCCGCTGAACGCGAGCAGGTTCACCCCGTTGTCCTTCAGCGCCGCGACGAGCCGCGCGCCCTCGCCCGGGCGGTCGGCCACGGTGAGCGCGAAATAATCGAGCTTGCGGACGGTATCGAGCATTCTGGCTTCCTCCTCGTTGTAGCCTGCGCCGCGCCCCGTTCACGCGACCTCGGGCAGCCGCGCCACGCCGATCAGGCTGTCGCGCGTCACGAGCTGCGCGAGGCGCGCCTCGTCCCAGCCGTCGGTGCCGCGCGGGCGCAGCGGCAGCACCATGTAGCGCATGTCGGCGGTCGAGTCGTGCACCCGGATCTCCACGTCGTCGGGGAGCATCGTGCCGAACTCGGCCAGTACCGCGCGCGGCGCGCGCACCACGCGTGACCGGTACGCGCGGCTCTTGTACCACTCGGGCGGGATGCCGAGGAGCATGCGCGGATAGCAGGAGCAGAGCGTGCACACGATGACGTTGTGCACGCGCGGGGTGTTCTCCACCACGATCAGCTTGAGCGGGCCGACCTCCAGCCCGAGCGCCTCGGCCGCGGCCGAGCCGTCGGCGAGCATGCGCGCCTTGTACGCGGGATCGCACCAGGCGCGCGCCACCATCTGCGCGCCGCGCTTGTAGTTGCGCGCATCCATGGCGTCGACCTGGCGCTGCACGTCCTCGGGCGTGACGATGCCCTTGAGGATGAGCAGCTCCTCGACCGCCGCCTGCATGCGGCGGTAGTACCCGGCGGATTCGGACGGGGCGGCGCTCATGCAGACTCCAACCAGTGCTGGAAGATCTCGATCTCGACCACGTCGGCGGCATGCTCGCGGTAGTCGGGCCACAGTTCGCGCGCGGCAAACCGCACGCGGTAGAGCGGCTGCGCCGGCAGGCCCGGCCGGTTGTAGGCGAGCTCCTCGGGGTTCGCGAACGCCCCGCAGAGTCGCTCGACCGTACCCACGTGCCCGCGGCAGTACCACGGCGTGCGCACGTGGCCCGGCGGGTCCGCCCAGCGCACGCGCACGCGGTCGCCGGCGCGGAACTTCGCCGGCACCGCCTCAACCGCGCCCATCGCGCGCCTCCTGTTCGGCGAGCACCCTGCCGAGCTCGTCGATCGTGATCACGCCACGCTGGATCAGGGTCTGCGCGATGGCGTGCATCCAGCGCTCGTAATAGCCCATGCGGTCGTAGGCATCGGCGCCGAGGCCCTCGATGTTCCGGCGCAGCTCGTCGACCTTCATGAGGTCGCGGTCCCTGGCCGAGAGCAGCATCATCAGCGCGTCGACGCGCTTCTCCCAGCGCTCGTACTCGTGCTCGTCGCGCTCGCAGCGCCCCGCCTCGAGCCCGCCCATGTCGTGCACGCCGCGCATCGCGTCATTCTCCTCCGTCTGGCGGCGTCCCGTCGCCCGCGCCGAGCGCCCGCTGCATCAGCACGCTGTCCACCCAGCGCCCGAACTTGAACCCGACCGCCGGCAGCAGCCCGACGCGCGCGAAGCCGCACGCCTCGTGCAACGCGATCGACGGCCGGTTCGCGCTGTCGCCGATGACCGCGATCATCTGCCGGCAGCCCGACGCGGCGGCGTCCGCGACCAACCGGTCGAGCAGCTGCCGCCCAACTCCGCGGCCGGTGCAGTCGCGGTCCACGTACACCGAGTTCTCGACCGTGTAGCGGTAGGCCGGCCGCGACCGGTACGGCGCCGCATAAGCGTAGCCCACGAGGCGGCCGTCCGCTTCGGCCACGAGGTAGGGCAGGCCGCGCGCGCGCACCTCGCCGAGGCGCCGCGCGATCTCCGCCGCGCCGGGCGGGTCGGTCTCGAACGACGCGAGCCCGTGCAGCACGTGGTGCGCGTAGATCGCGGCGATGCGCGGCGCGTCCGCGACCGTCGCCTCGCGCAAGGCGAGCGCCGCAACCGCGCTCACTCCGCCTCCCCCGCAAACCCGATCGTGACGCGCTTGTTGCGCCTGCCCTCGCTGCGGATCTTGAGCACCACCACCGGGCCGATCTCGGCGGTGTTGGCGACGTGCGTGCCGCCGCAGGCCTGCAAGTCGACGCCGTCGACCTCGAGCAGGCGCACGCGTCCCTGCCCCGTCGGCGGCGCGACCGACATCGTGCGCACGAGGTCGGGGTTCGCGGCGAGCGCCTCGTCGGTGATCCAGCGCGGGGTCACGCGGTGCCCGGCCTGGATCAGCGCGTTCAGCTTCGCCTCGATCGCCTCCTTCTCGATCGCCGCGCCTTGCAGGTCGAAGTCGAGATGCGACTTGTCGGTGCCGATGCGCCCGCCGGTGACCGGGTACGGCACCGCGGCGCACAGCAGGTGCAGGCAGGTGTGGAAGCGCATGTGGCGGTGGCGGCGCGCCCAGTCGATCGCCGCGGTCACCGCGGCGCCGACCGCGGGCGACGGCGCGCCGGGCGCCGGGACGTGGACGACCTCGTCCGTCCCCTCGCCCTTCTGCGTGTCGACAATGGCGACCGTCGTCCCGTCTGCGAGACGTAGCATGCCGGTGTCGCCGGGCTGGCCGCCGCCCGCCGGGTAGAAGACGGTGCGGGCGAGCCGGATCCCGCGCGCGTCGACCGACGTGACGGCCGTCTCGCACGCGCGGGCGTAGGGATCGTCGCGAAAAAGGAGCTCGGCCATGGGCGTGGTCGGGACGGCGACACAGTTTCGCGCAAACTCGCGCGGCCTCGCAATGGCCGCAGCGCAATGCATAATGACCCGCCCGCCATGACCGCTGCGCGCAAATCGCACGCGATGACACCCGAGGCGCTCCGGCGCTCGGCGAGCGCCGCGCACCCGCCCGCCGGCCTGACGGCGCCGCTCGAGGCGCTCTGGCACGACGCCAAAGGCGACTGGGCGACGGCGCACCGCATCGTGATGAACGCGCAGAGCACCGCCGCGGCCTGGGTGCACGCCTACCTCCACCGCAAGGAAGGCGACCTCGACAACGCGCGTTACTGGTACCGCAGGGCAAAGCAGCCCGAAGCGACCGGCGCGCTCGAGGACGAGTGGATGGCGATCGCCGCCGCGCTGCTCGCGTCAGCGCTCGGGTAGCGCCGCATAGCGGCGCATGAACCGCCGGTCGATCCAGTCCTTCCAGTGCCACACCCAGCGGCCTGCGAGCGCCCAGTCGCCGCGCGAGGCGACCGCGTAGCGATCCCCCGTCGAGATCAGGGCGAGCGCCTGCGCTTGCGGCACGTAGCGCCCGAGTGGCCGGCCTTCGATGGCAGCGCGCAGGTTGGCGGCGAGCGGCGGCCCCTGGCGGACCGCGTAGACGCCGGATTTCGGCCGCGGATGCCCGACCATCGTCGCGCAGTCGCCGGTGGCGAACACGTGCGGATGCGAGGTCGAGCGCAGCGTCTCGTCCACGGCGACGAACCCGCGGTCGTCGAGCGCGAGCCCGCTCGCGGCGAAACGCGGCGACGCCGCGGCGCCCGTCGCCCAGACGATCGCGTCGCCGGCCACGCGATAGCCGTTCGCGGCGAAGACCGTCCCGCGTTCCACGCGCACGACGCGGCTCGCGAGGTGCACCTCGACCTCGCGCCGGGCGAGGATGCGGCGGACGATGCGCCGCACGGTCTCGTTGTGCGCGGGCAGCAGGACGTCGACGTCGGTCACGAGCTGCCACTCGACCGCGTCGGGGCGCCCGGTCACGCCGGCGACGCGATGCTGCATCGCCAGCACCAGCTCGATTCCCGCGGCGCCGCCGCCGACCACGACCGCGCGCCTGAGCTCGCCCGTCCGCGCGCGCTCGAGGAGCTCGCCCCAGGCACCCAGGAAGGCGTCTACCGGCTTGACGCCGAGCGCATGTTCGCGCGCGCCGGGGATCCCGGCGGTGGCCGGCGTCGAGCCCACGTCGAGCGAGACGAAGGCGAAATCGAGGCGCGCACCGTCGGCGAGCGTTGCGGTGCGCCCGGCCGGATCGAGCGCGGTCACGACCGTCGGCAGGAAGCGCGCGCGCGCGAACCGCGCCACGCGCTCGAGGTCGATATGCGCCTCCTCGAACGTGTAGTGCCCCGCGACGAGCCCCGGCAGCATTCCGGAGTACGGCGTCCAGCGGTGCGGGCTCACCAGCACGAGCTCGACGCCCGCCGCCGGCGCGCGTCCGAACTGCCGCAGCACCTCGACGTGGCTGTGCCCGCCGCCGACGAGGAGGATGCGCTTCACGACCCCGGGCGCAAGACGACGTCCGCCTCTCGCGTCAGCCCGGACAGCAGTGCGGCGCCGTCGGCCAGTTCGCGGCGCAGCCGCTCGAGGTCACTCGGCAGATCGACGTCCCACAGCGGTGCGAGCTCCCGCCAGCGCAACCCGCACGCGCGGAGCCGCGACCGCTGCCTCGCCATGACTTCCGGGCTGCCCCAGGGGATGCGCGCGAAGCAGCCGGGGCGCAGCCGATTCGCCGCGACGAGCGCGTAGCCGCCGTCCTCCGCCGGCGCGAACACGACATCGCGATCGTCGCGGAGGGCCGCGGCGGCCGCGTGCAGAACGTCGGGCGTCAGCGCCGGACAGTCGCTCCCGACGAGAACTGCCGGGAGGTCGACTGCGAGCGCGCGGTGCATGCGCGCGCCAAGGTCTCCGGCACCCTGCGCCGTCAACGCGACGCCGAAGCGCGCGGCACACGCCGCGAAGAACGGGTGCGCGGCGTCGGGCGCGCAGCAGAGCTCGACCGGGCCGATCCCCGCCGCGCACGCGGTCGCGAGCGTGCGCTCGACGAGCCGCGCGTGGAGTCTCGCCGCGCCTTCGGCGCCGAGCGCCGGGACGAGGCGGGTCTTTGCGGCGCCCGGTACCGGCGCCCGGGCGAAGACGATGATGCGCATGGCCGGCCCGATTCTCCCCGAGCCGGCACGCCCGCTCAACGGGGATGGTGCCGGTAGCGCTCCGCGAGCCGCTCCGGCGAGGCCCCGAGGAAGTAGCGCAGCCGCAGCCACCACATCAGCACGATGGTGCGCAGCACGCCGCGCGACTCCCAGCGCCGGCCGGACGTCACCGCGCGCTCGCGCAGGCAGAGCGGTCTCGACACGCGCTTGAGCGCGGCGCTCAGCGCGATGTCCTCCATCAGCGCCACTGGCGGGAAGCCGCCGACGGCCGCGAACGCGTCGCGCCGGACGAAGATCGCCTGGTCGCCGGTCGCGATGCCGGTCCAGCGCGAGCGCGCGTTCATGAGCGCGGCCACCACGCGCAGCAGCGGGTGAGCCCCCTCGATGCGCACGTCGAAGCGCCCCCACGCGCGACCGCTTCCGGCGAGGCCGTCGAGCACGGCCCGTTCGGCGCGCGGCGGCAGCCGGGTGTCGGCGTGGAGGAAGAGGAGCACGTCGCCGCTCGCAATCCGGGCACCGGCGTTCATCTGGCTTGCGCGGCCGCGCGGCGCGCGCGCCACGCGGTCGGCGCGCGGCGCGGCGGGCGCCGGCGTGCCGTCGGTGCTGCCGCCGTCGACGACGATCACCTCGTGCCCGGCGGCGCGCAGGCCGGCGAGCGAGTCGAGCGCCGCGGCGATTGCGCCCGCCTCGTCGAGCACCGGCACGATGATCGAGAGCCGCATCGTCGCTACCGCCGCGCGGCGTCGTTCA
>CAZIXQ010000066.1:0-9708 GCA_964543155.1 uncultured Enterobacteriaceae bacterium | reverse complement strand
CTATCACCACAAACATTAACTACACCACCATCTTCCCAACACCCGCCCCGCGTCGTTCAGCGTCCAGTCGTAATCGAGGAACGCGAGCGGCGCCCGCCCCTCGGCCACGAGCCTCTGCGCGGCCGGATCGTCGGCGAGCAGCTTCGCGTAGCGCGCGAAGTACTGCTCGCGGCTCCGGATCGGCGCGGCCTTCCCGTCCAGGCCGCGGTAGCCGCTCGTCCAGTCCTCCTTGAACCAGTCGAAGATCCTCGACACCTCGAGCGCTCCGGTGGCGGCGTTGAAGCGGTTGCGCGTGCGGTCGGACAGGAACCGCACCGCCTGCTCCTCGAGCTGAGCCTCGAGCCGCTCGGCGACGTAGGCCTCTTCGCGCAGCATCGGGCAGCCGATCGAGGCGCAGTTCACCGCGAAGTGGACGCGCGGCTCGTCGTAGGCGCCCTTTCGGCGCAGCATGCCGTGCTCGATCCCGTCGAGCGAGCCCCTGCGCCCGAGGAACGTGAAGAACTCGTCCTTGAACGGGTTTCCGAACACCTTGCCGAAATCCCAGATCGACCGGATGTCCGGATAACGCGTAAGGATCTTCTCGATCGTGTGCGCGTTGTAGGCGTTGATGAGGAAACTCATCCGCTGCGCCTTCGACCAGCCGTCGAACTCCGCTTCGCCGACGCGCGACAGCGCCTCGAGGTAGGCCTTGAGCGCGGTGCGGTCCTGCGCGAACCCGGCGTAGCGGACCTGCGACGCCCTGCCGTCGTCACGTACCACGACATGCTTCTTCAGCAGCGCCGTCCACGCGGCGTGCGCGTGGTCGAACTGCGCGAAAACGGCGCCGAGCGGCGCCGTCGCGAGCACCAGGGCGGCCAGTGCCCGGATCACGTCTGCCCTCCGGTGGCGGGTCGTGCGGTCTTCCCCGGCGCGGCCGGCCCGGCCGAGCGCCCGCCGCGCATCCAGGCGTGGTAGCGCTCCACCCACTTCAGGACGCCCTGCGGCGCGTGCGCGCGCTTCCAGTTGCCGGCGACATACTTGTTCGCCTCGACGAGCGTCGGGTAGATGTGGATCGTGCCGAGGATCCTGTTGAGCCCGATCCCGTGCTTCATCGCCGTGATGTACTCGATGATCAGGTCGCCGGCGTGCTCGCCCGCGATCGTGACCCCCAGGATCCGGTCCTTGCCGGGCACGGTGAGGACCTTCACCAGGCCGTCGGCCTCCCCGTCGGCGATCGCGCGGTCGAGGTCGTCCAGGCCGTAGGTGGTGACCTCGTACGCGACGCCCTTCTCCCTCGCCTCGGTCTCGTTCAGGCCCACGCGCGCCACCTCGGGCTCGGTGAACGTCGCCCACGGCACCACCGCGTAGTCCACCTTGTACTTCCTGAACCGCCCGAACAGCGCGTTCACCGCGCAGTACCACGCGGTGTGCGCCGCGGTGTGGGTGAACTGGTACGGGCCGGCGACATCCCCGCACGCGTAGATGTTCGGGTAGATCGTCTGCATGAAGTCGTTGACCTCGACGGTGCGCTGTTTGGTGACGGGGATGCCGAGCGTCTCCAGCCCGTAGCCCTCGGTGCGCGCGACGCGGCCGACCGCGCAGAGCAGGACGTCGAACGGGATCTCGACGTCCTGGCCGGCGTGCTCGGCGACCATGACCTTCTCGCCGTTTACGACCTTGAACGCCTTCGCCCGGGTGTTCACGCGCACGTCGATGCCCTCGGCGCGGAAGCGCTGCGCCACCATCTCGGAGATCTCCGGGTCCTCGCGGACCATGAGGCGAGGGAGCATCTCGACCTGCGTCACCCGCGCGCCGAACCGCGCGAAGCACTGCGTGAGCTCGCAGCCGATCGGCCCGCCGCCGAGGACGATCAGCCGCCGCGGCAGCTCGGTGAGCGCCCACACGGTGTCGGAGGTGACGTAGCCGACCTCGTCGATGCCCGGGATCGGCGGGACGAACGGGCGCGCGCCGGCGGCGATCACGATCGAGCGCGTCGTCAGGGTCTGCTTCGAGCCGTCCGCGCGCCGGATGTCCACGGTCCAGGGCGAGGTCATCTCCGCCTCCCCCTGCACGACGTCGACGCCGAGCGCGGTGTAGCGCTCGACCGAGTCGTGGGGCTCGACCGCCTTGATGACGCGCTGGACCCGGTCCATCACGTCCCTGAAGGAGAAGTCGGCCGAGGCGGTGCGGATGCCGAACTCGCGCGCGCGCTTCACGTGCGACAGGAACTTGGCCGAACGGATCAGCGCCTTCGACGGCACGCAGCCGAAGTTGAGGCAGTCCCCGCCCATCCTGTGCTTCTCGACCAGCGTCACCTTCGCCTTCACCGCCGCTGCGATGTAGGCCGAGACCAGGCCCGCGGCGCCCGCGCCGATGACGACCATGTTGCGGTCGAAGGACGCGGGCCGCGTCCAGCGCGCGTAGACCTTGCGCGCCTTCAGCCAATCGAGGAGACGCTTGGCGACGAGCGGGAAGAGGCCGAGCACCGCGAACGAGGCGATCAGGCCCGGCGACAAGAGCCCGGCGAGCGAGCTGATCCGCGCGATCTGGGTCCCGGCGTTCACGTACACGATCGTGCCGAGGAGCATCCCGACCTGGCTCACCCAGTAGAAGGTTCGCGTCTTCATGGGCGTGAGACCCATGACCAGGTTGATCACGAAGAACGGGAACGCGGGCACGAGGCGCAGGGCAAACAGGTAGAACGCGCCCTCCTTCTCGACGCCGCGGTTGATGGCGGCGAGCTTGTCGCCGAACTTGCGCTGGATCGCGTCGCGGAGGAGGAAGCGGCTCGCGAGGAAAGCGGCCGTAGCGCCGATCGACGCGGCGAAGGAGACGATCACCGTGCCCCACAGCAGGCCGAAGATCGCGCCGCCGGCGAGCGTCATCAGCGCCGCGCCCGGGAGCGAGAGCCCGGTCACGGCGACGTAGAGCGCGAAGTAGATCGCGGCGGTCCGCAGCGGGTGCGCCCGGAAGTAGGCGTCGATCGCGGCCTGCTGCGCCTTGAAGACCTCGAGACTGAAGTACTGCTTCAGGTCGAAGGCGAAGAACGCGGCCACCAGCGCGACGAGCACCAGCAGCAGGACGAGGCGGCTCTTGCTCATGGCGAGCCCTCCGGGACGGCGTGTTCAGGCGACCGCGGTTCGTCGCACTGCGGCGTGGGGCCTTACGGCGCTGCGCACCGCGGCTCGCGACTCGTACGCGGGCCCGTCGACGATGCGGCGCCGGTAAGAGACCGATGCCGGCGAGCCCGCCGGCCAGCGCGCGTCGAACCACTCGAGCCAGCCGGCGTGATCGTAGCGCACCGGCACGGCCTCGACGCACAACCGGCCCACGCGCTCGCCGTAGAGCGCCTCGGCACCGCCCGGGTGCACCGAGATGCGGGTGATCAGCCCGAACCGCGTCCCGCGGAAATTCGGCATGCCCGCGGCGCCGTTGTTGGCGATCAGGACCCGCCCGGCCCGCAGGTCGAGCGGCTGGAAGACGGGCAGGCAGGTATGGCTCGACGCGAACACGCGCACGCCCGCCGCGTCGAACGCGGCGGCGACGCGCGCCGGATCCTCGCCCAGCCGCTCCTGCGAGAAGTCCCAGCCCGCGAGCGACCAGGCATCGCCGTGCACGAGCGCGATCGGCTCGCCCCCGACGGCGGCGAGCGCGTGCATCGGCAGCGCGCCGAGGCGCTCGCGCAGGCCGGGGAAGGCGCGCGCCGTCTCGCGCAGCGCCTCGAGGATCGCGTTCGAGCGCGCCACCTCGGCATCGCCGACCCAGCCGGGATAGGCGCAGCCGCAGCCCGCTGCGCCGTCGTCGGAGGCGAGCTCGGTCTCGACGTTGCCGCGCAGCGCGAAGTGCTCGAGCACGCGCGCGTTGAGGCGCGCGAAGTCCGCCGGCGCGGCGTCGAACCAGTTGAAGTCGCCGTTGAAGACGAGCACCGGCGCGACCGGCTCGGCGGCCGCGAGCGCGAGGACGGCATCGAGCGCGAAGGGGTTGCCGTAGAGCCCGCCGACAGCGTAGAGCGTCTCGGCAACGATCTCCGGCGCGCGCCGGAAGACCGCCGGCGCGTAGCGGTACGCGAGCGGGCAGGCCCGTCCGGGGGCGCTCATGCGCGCGAGGTCACGCGAGAGCGCCGCCGCAGCTCGAGCCCTGCCCCGCGGTGCAGCCGAAGCAGTGCTCGGCGACCGCGATCGGGCGCCCCTCGAGATCGCGCGCCACCAGCTCGGCGAGGCGCACGCGCCGCCGGCCCGCGACCGCGAGCGGCAGCCCGAGCATCTGGTTGAAGTCGCAGTCGTAGGCGTAGCCCTGCCAGTCGACCGAGATGAGCGTGCGGCACATGACGCGCGCGAGGTTCTCCGCGCGATGGCTCTCGCGGAGGAGCCGCAGATAGGCGTTGAACTCGCCCTTCGAGATCAGCGTCGAGCCGAAGCGCGCGATCGGCATGTTCGCCATCGTGTAGAGGCGCGTGAACTCGACCCCGTAGTTCGCCCGCAGGTGGGCGCGGTAGGCGTCCTCGAGCGGCGCCTGCGCCGGCGGCAGGACCGGCCCCTGCGGGTTGTAGACGAGGCCGAGCTCGAGCCCGCTGCCGGCGCGGGCGTAGCCGAGCGCGTTCAGCTTGCGCAGCCCCGCGATGCTGCCGCCGAACGCGCCCTTGCCGCGCTGGCGCTCGACGTTGTCTTCCAGGTAGCACGGCAGGGACGCGATGACCTCGACGCGGTGCGCGGCGAGGAACCCGGCCAGGTCCTCGTGGCCGGGCTCGCTCAGGATGGTCAGGTTGCAGCGGTCCATCACGTGCACGCCGAGCCGGCGGGCCTCGACGACGAGATGGCGGAAGTGCGCGTTCAGCTCGGGCGCCCCGCCGGTGATGTCCAGCCGCCGCACGCCGGAGCGGGCGAGGAACGCGAGCACGTCCTCGGCGACCGCGCGCCCCATCTCCTCGGTGCGGTGCGGCCCGGCGTTGACGTGGCAGTGGACGCAGGACTGGTTGCAGCGGTAGCCGACGTTGACCTGCAGCGTCTCGAGGCGTCCCCGGGCGATCGCCGGAAAGTCCGAATCCCGGAGGAGGGGAAGGGTCGCGTGCACGCGTTCTCCTTGTGTTGAAACCGCCAGAGGGCAGGCGAACGGGCCCGCCGGCCGGCGCCGGCCGTACCTTAGCAGCGTCCGCGGTCGTGAGTCGCGCTCGCGCGCGAGTCCTTTCACCGCGCGGACACGCGCCGGCGCGGCCGCCACCGCCCGGTGCCGCTGATACGCGCACGCGCGGCCCCCGGATGCAGCGTTCGCGCGCGGGCGTTCGGGCGGTGCGCGCGAGTGCGCGTGCTATATTTTGCCGGCCATGGGCCATCGCCTCTCGAAGATCACGACGCGCACCGGCGATGCAGGCGAAACCGGGCTCGCCGACGGGTCGCGGGTCGCGAAGGACAGCCCGCGCATCGCCGCGCTCGGCGAGGTGGACGAGCTCAACTCGGTGCTCGGCGTGCTCGCCGCCGAGGCGCTGCCCGCGGACGTGCGCGCGGCCCTCCTCGACATCCAGCACGATCTCTTCGATCTCGGCGGCGAACTGGCGATTCCCGGCCAGGCGCTCCTCGCCGACGCGCACGTCGGCAGGCTGGAGCAGCTCACCGAGCGCTTCAACGCCGATCTCGCGCCCCTCAAGGAGTTCATCCTCCCCGGGGGGTCGCGTCCCGCCGCGCTCGCGCACCTCGCACGCACGGTCTGCCGCCGTGCGGAGCGCGCCCTCGTCGCGCTCGCCCGCACCGACGCGGTCACCCGCACGGCGCGGGTCTACCTCAACCGTCTCTCCGACCTGCTCTTCGTCCTCGGCCGGACGCTCAATCGCGCGGCGGGCGGGACCGACGTGCTGTGGCGGCGTGACCGGTGAGGCCGCCCGGCGCGCGCTCCGTGGATCCGGCCCAGAACGAGCGCCTCGTGCGCCTGCTCGGCGCGTGCGCGCGGCGCGACCACGGCGCGTTCGCCCTGCTGTACGAGGCGACGTCGCCGAAACTGTTTGGCGTCGCGGTCCGTATATTGCGGCGCGAGGACTGGGCGGAGGAGGTGCTCCAGGACTGCTTCGTGAGCATCTGGAACAACGCCGGCGCCTATTCCCCGGGGCTGTCCGCGCCGCTGACGTGGATGACGAGCATCGTGCGCAACCGCTGCCTCGACTGGCTGCGCCGGCCGAACCTGGAGGTGGTGCTCCAGCGTCCGGACGAGGGCGGGGACGACCCGCTGGAGGCGATCGCCGCGGACGGGCCGGGCCCGCTCGAGCAGCTGGCGCGCTCGGCGGACGCGCAGGCGCTCGCCGCGTGCCTCGCGAAGCTGGACGCCAAGCAGCGGCAGGCGATCGTGCTCGCCTTCTACGACGGGCTCTCGCACTCGGAGCTGGCGAGCCACATGCGCCAGCCGCTCGGCACGGTGAAGACCTGGGTCCGCAGAGGCCTGGAAAAACTGAAGGGCTGCCTCGGCGGCTCGTGAACGGGGACCGATGAGGTACCGCGACAAGCCCGCGCTGCAGGACCGACTGGCGGCCGAGTACGTGCTCGGCACGCTGCGCGGCCGCGCGCGGCTGCGCTTCCAGGCGTGGCTGCGCGCGGACGCCGCGTTGCGGCGCACCGTCGCCGAGTGGGAGGCGCGCCTCGGGCCGCTCGCCGCCGGCGTGGCGGAGATTGCGCCGCCGCGCCGCGTGTGGCGCGCGATCGAGGCCCGGACCGGCACGGGCGCGGCGCCCGCCGCACGGCCCGCGCCCTCGGCGGGTCTCTGGGAGAGCCTCGCGTTCTGGCGCGGCTGGGGCCTGGTGGCCACCGGGTGCGCGGCCGCGCTCGTCGCGGCGATGGCGCTGCAGCGGCCCGAGGTCGTGGAGGTCCCGGCCGAGAAGGTCGTCGAGAGCACGCGCATGCAGCCCTCGTACATCGCGATCCTGCGGAACAAGGCCGGCGAGGCCGTGTTCGTCGCGTACGCGGGCCGGCGGTCCGACGAGCTGTGGGTGAAGCGCATCGGCCTCGAAGCCGAGCCGCCCGACCATCGCTTCGAGCTGTGGGGCCTGTACGGCAAGGCGGGCGCGGCGCCACGGCTCCTCGGCATGCTGCCCAAGGAAGACAAGGCGACGATCAAGCTCGCCGGGGTCGCCGACGAGTCGCTCCGCGACTTTCCGGCCCTCGCCATTACCGTGGAACCCGCCCAGGGCTCCGGGGGCACGCCCACCGGTCCGGTGGTGGCCTCGGGCGACTGCTTCAAGTTCTGGTAGGCATCCCATCACGCTGCGCGGGCGGTCCGCGCGCCCCGCCGAGGAACTTTTCCGCGCATCCCGGCCGGTCCCGCAGTACGATCCGCCCGAGTCAAAACAGGAACTTGCATGCGCTACTTCGCCCATTTCGTCCTGGCCGCGCTGCTCGCCGGCGGCGCCGGCGGTGCGACCGCGCAAGGTAGCGCCACGGCAGGCGCGAAGTCCGCCGACGACGTCCCGGCCGGATCGACCGGCCGCGGCACGCTCGTGCTGGCGGCCGACCAGAAGATCTTCAGGCCGTGCGGCAGCGACCGCGAGTTCTGGGTCAACGACGCGACCGGCGGCGATCTCGGGCGGGTGTACGAGCAGCTCGCCGGCGGGCCGGGCAAGCCGCTCTTCGTCGACGTCCGCGGCGTGCTGGAGCCCCCGCCGAAGACCGGTGCCGGTTCCGGCCATGCGCGCGTGCTGCGCGTGGTCGAGCTGCGCCGCGCCGATCCCGCCGGGGCGGGCTGCCGGGAGAACCTGCGCTTCTTCGAGCTGCGCGCCTGGGGCGACGACCCCTTCTGGCGCGTCGACGTCTCGCGCAGCGGGATCATCTGGTCGTCCTACGGCGCGCCGTCGAGCCTCGCCTTTCCCTACGCGCCGCCGCGACGCGACGGCGGGGCGATCCGGTTCGCCGCCGTGCGCGAGGGCGCGCAGCGCCACGAGCTCGAGCTCGTGATGACGCCCGGACGCTGCGCCGATCCCCGCACCGGGGCGCTGACCTGGCTCACGGTCGAGGCCCGCCTGGACGGCCGGGCGCTCCGCGGCTGCGCCTACGAGGGCGAGCGCTCGCAATAGCCGCGCGCCCGCGCACCGCGGGCGCTGTCATGACGACGACATACCGTTCGGCGCGCCCCATTTGCCGTCCGTCGGGCCGCGCCCGCGCGCGCGGGTCGCGCCGGTACCAGTTCCGTGCGCCCGCACACGGCAGGACCTAGATTCCCGATCATGGCCCTCGAACCGTCCGCTCTCGCCCTTTTCGTCCTCCTCGCCGCGCTGGCGGCAGCGGGGGCGTGGCTCGTCCGCCGCCGGCGCGGCGCACCGTCGGATGCAGGAGAAGCCGCGCGCAAGCGCGAGCGGCGTGCCCGCGCCCTCGGCTGGGTGTACGACGAGACCGTCACCGGCGACACGCAGTTCACCCTGCGCGGCCAGGACGCGGGCGTGAAGTGGAAGCTGCGCTATCGGGCCGACCCGGCGCGCCCCGACGAGCGCCCGACCCTCACCTGGGCGACGCGCAGCGTCCAGGGCGGCGCGACCGAGCTCAGGCTGATCGGCCGCGCCCGCTACGAGCGCGGCAAGGCGAACTTCGAGCCGATGGCCGAGAAGCTCTCGAGCCTGGTCCTCAGCCCGCGCGACATCGCGGCGGCGCAGGCGCGCGCGGAGTTCGTCGAGCGGACCGCGCCGGCCGAGGTCGGCTCGGAGGACTTCCGCGACAAGTTCGCCTGCCTCGCGCGCAACAACCGGCTCGCGCGCGCGCTCGTCGATGCGAAGACCGAGGCGAGCCTCGCGAAGTGGCCCGGCGGCGCCGCCGAGGAGCGGCTCGCGATCTGGCTCGACTGGCAGGGCCTGCGCATCGACGTCGAGTCGCCGCAGCCCGGCATGCGGGAGATCGAGCACCTCGTCGCGTTCGGCCTCGCGGTCGCGGCCAAGTACCGGCGCCACGCCGCCTCGCCGGGCGTCACGGTGTTCATGGAAGAGACGCAGCCCGGCGGCGCCTAGGCGCGGGCGCGACGACCGCACCGCGCCGGTTAACATTGCGCGATGCGATCGCGTCGCGCGCGCGTCCTCGTCGTTCTCGGGATCCTCTCGCTGCTCGCCGCGGGCGCGATCGCCGTGCCGGCGTATCGCGTCGCGCTGGTCGGCGCGGGCTTCGCGGCGAAGAACGTGTGTTCGGCGGTTTTCGTGTCCGGTCGCGCGCCGACCGCTGCGATCACGGACTTGCGCGCCTACCGCTCCACCCCGCTCGCTTTCGTGCGCGTCGCGGTCGACCGCGAACGGGGCATGGTCACCGGTTCCGTGCTGGGGCTCGCGCGACGCAAGGCAGTCCACCGCGAGGGTCTCGGCTGCGCGCTCGCGATCGGCACGAACGCGGACGCGCTGCGGCGCGCCGCGTCCCCGGCGTCGGTGCGCTCGCGCGCCGCTGCGCCGTGGCCCGAGGGCGACGCCGACCCGGCGCCCGCGCCGGACGCCGCGCTCGCGCGCGTGCTCGACGAGGCGCTCGCCGAGGACGACGGCGCCCCACTGAAGCGCACGCGCGCGGTGGTCGTCGCACGCGCCGGCCGCCTCGTCGCCGAGCGCTACGCCCCGGGCATCGCGCGCGACACGCCGCTGCCCGGCTGGTCGATGGCGAAGAGCGTCGCGGCGGCGCTCGCCGGTGTGCTCGTCGCCGAAGGCCGGCTCGCGCTCGATCGGCCGCTGCCCCTCGCCGCGTGGCGCGCCCCGGGCGACCCGCGCGCGGCGATCACGCTCGCGCAGGTCCT
>CAZIXQ010000065.1:0-15866 GCA_964543155.1 uncultured Enterobacteriaceae bacterium | reverse complement strand
CCAGGATCGGCGGCCGGCCGAGCGCCGCCCGCGCGCCCGCCCACGCGTTCACCGAGACGCAGGCGAGCCCGGCGAGCGGGCCGGCGAGAAAGACCCACGGGTTGACGGTGTACTCGAACTGCAGGCCGCGCGTCGCGATCAGGTAGCCGATCGCGGTCGCTCCCACCGCGGCGAGCAGCCCGGCGAGGAACCCGAGCGCCGCGAACTCGGCGCGCTGCGCCGCGAGCACCTGCGCGCGGCTCGCGCCGAGCGCGCGCATGACCGCCGCCTCCTGCACGCGCTCGTCCTGCGTGGCGACCAGGGCGGCGTACAGCACGAGCACGCCGGCGCCGAGCGCGAACAGGAACACGAACTGCACCGCCCGGATCACCTTGTCGGCCATCGCCTGGACCTGGCGCAGGATCGCGCTCGTGTCGATCACCGTCATGGTGGGGAAGCGCTGCGCGAGGCGGTTGACGAAGCCGGCCTGCGCGTCGGGCAGGTGGAAGCTCGTCACGTAGCTCGCCGGGAACCCTTCGAGCAGCTGCGGGGTCGCGATCACGAAGAAGTTGACCCGCATCGAGTCCCAGTCGAGCTTGCGGAACCCGGTGATCGGCGCGCTGAAGCGCTGGCCGGCGACCTCCCAGGTCAGCGTATCGCCGAGCTGCCAGCCGAGCGAGCGGGCGATGCCCTCCTCCACCGAGAGCGCGCCGCGCTCGAGATCGGCCGGCCCGAACCAGGTGCCGGCCAACTGGCGGTTGTGCGCCGGCCGCTCGGCCATGAACGACAGGTTGAACTCGCGCTCGACGAGCCGCCGCTCGCGGTCGGCGTAGGCGTCCACGTCGACGGGCTTGCCGTTCAGCGCGAGATAGCGCCCGCGCACCATCGGATAGGTGGTCGGCGCCGCGACGCCGTTCTCCGCGAAGAAGCGCTCGAGCGGCGCGCGCTGGTCGGGCTGGATGTTCACGATGAAGCGGTTGGGCGCGTCCGGCGGCGTCTTCGCGCGCCAGGTGTCGAGGAGGTCCCCGCGGGTGAACGTGAGGAGGAGGATCGCGGCGAGGCCGAGGCTGAGCGCGACGATCTGCACCGTGTTGCTGCGGGCGCGCCGGCGCAGCGACGCGAGGCCGTAGCGCCAGCTGGGACCGGCGATGCCGCTCAGCCCCGCCCCCGCGTGCAGCGCGGCGAAGGCCACGGCGCCGAACAGCACGATGCCGGCCGCGAATCCGCCCAGCACGATCAGCCCGAGCCGCGCGTCGCCCGCCTGCCAGACGAGCAGTCCACCGATCGCGGCGGCCCCGGCGCCGTACGCGACCAGCGTGCTCTGCCGCGGGGCGCCGACGTCGCGGCGGAGCACGCGCAGCGCGGGCACGTTCTTGAGCTGGAGGAGCGGCGGCAGCGCGAACCCGAGGAGCAGCGCGAGCCCGGTGAGGAAGCCCTGCACGGCCGGCACGAGCGTCGGCTGCGGGAGCGCGACCAGCATCAGGTCGGACACGAATGCGGCGATGACGAACTGCGCGGCGTACCCGGCGAGCGAGCCCGCGGCCGCCGCAAGGACGCCGAGCGCGGCGAACTCGAGCGCGAAGAGCCGCACGAGCTGGCGTTGCGTCGCGCCGAGGCAGCGCATCACCGCGTAGCCGTCGAGATGGCGGCGCGTGTAGCGCCGGGTCGCGAGCGACACCGCGACCGCGGCGAGGATCACCGCGCGCAGTGCGGTGAGGCCGATGAACTTCTGCGCGCGCTCGAGGCCGGCGCGGATCTCGGGGCGCGCGTTCTCGAGGCTCTGCAGCGACTCGCCCCGGCCGAGCCGCGGGCCCACCCAGGCCTCGAACGCGCGCGCCGCGGCCTTGTCGCCCGCCGCGAGGAGCGAGTACCACACGCGGCTGCCGGGCTGGATGAGACCGGTCGCCGCAACGTCGTCCTGGTGCATCATCAGCCGCGGGGCGACGTTGAAGAACGTCGTGCTGCGATCGGGCTCGAGGGTCAGGATCGCGCCGACCGTCAGCGTGGCATCACCGAGCTCGAGCCGGTCGCCGCGCTTCAGCTCGAGCGCGGCGGCGAGCCGCTCGTCGGGCCAGACGGTGCCGCGCGGCGGGCCCGCCTCGGCCTCGGCGTCCGGCTCGTTCAGCGCGGGCGCGGCGCGCAGCCGGCCGCGCAGCGGATAGGCGTCGCTCACCGCCTTCACGCCGGCGAGCTGCGCGCGCTCCCCGGCCCGGGCCATGCTGATGAAGGTCGTCGCCTCCGCCACGCGCAGGCCGCGCGCGGCCATTTCGTCGCGCATGGACGCCGCCCAGGGATGATCGGCGGCGAGCACCACGTCGCCGCCGAGGAGCTGGTGCGCCTCCTGCACCAGCGCCTGGCGCACGCGGTCGGCGAAGAACGCGACGCTGGTGACGCTCGCGACCGCGATCGCGAGCGCGGCGGCGAGGATGCGCAGCTCTCCCGCTCTCCAATCCCGCCCGAGCATCCGCCATGCGAGCCTGAGCATTTCCGCCCCCTACTGGATCCGCCCGCCGGCGAGCCGGATCTGCCGCGCGCACCGGCGCGCGAGCGCCTCGTCGTGCGTGACCAGCACGAGGGTGGTGCCCTCCTCGCGGTTGAGGCGGAAGATCAGCTCGATGATGTCCGCGCCGGTCGCCGCGTCGAGGTTGCCGGTCGGCTCGTCCGCGAGGAGAAGCTTCGGCCGCATCACGAAGGCCCGCGCGAGCGCCACGCGCTGCTGCTCGCCGCCGGAGAGCGTCTTCGGGTAGTGCCGGAGCCGCTCCGCGAGGCCGACGCGCTCGAGCATCTCGCGCGCCTTGCGCTCCGCGTCCGGGTCGCCGGCGAGCTCGAGCGGCAGCATCACGTTCTCGAGCGCGTTGAGCGGCGCGAGCAGCTGGAAGGACTGGAAGACGAACCCGACCAGGCGCTTGCGCAGGCCGGCGCGCGCGTCCTCGCCGAGCGTGAAGAGCTCCTCGCCGTCGAGGCGAACGCTGCCCGCGGTGGGCGTGTCCAACCCTGCGAGCAGACCGAGCAGCGTCGACTTGCCCGAGCCGGAGGCGCCGACGATCGCGACCGCCTCCCCGGGCATGACCGCGAGGTCGATATCCTGGAGAATCGCGAGCGTCGCGGCGCCGTCGGCCTCGGAGAGCCGCACGCTCTTGCCGAGGCCGCGCGCCGCCACGATCGGCTGTGAGACATTGACCGACATGCTGAGATTCCTGCTCTTCGCGTTAGCGACCACCTGGAGCGCCGCCTCCGCGGCGGGGACGATCCTCGTCTACGGCGACAGCCTGTCGGCCGCGTACGGCATCGGCCAGAAGGAAGGCTGGGTAACCCTGCTCGAGGAAAGGCTGAAGCAGCGCAAGCTCGATTATAGCGTCGCGAATGCGAGCATCTCGGGGGAGACGACGAGCGGCGGGCTCGCACGCATCGACGCGGCGCTCGCGCGCCTGCAGCCCGACGTCGTGATCCTCGCGCTCGGCGCCAACGACGGCCTGCGCGGGCTGCCGGTCGCCGAGATCAAGGCGAACCTCGCGCGCATCGTCGCCGCCGCGCAGGCGCGCAAGGCGCGCGTCCTCGTCGTCGGGATGCGCATGCCCCCGAACTACGGTGCCAAGTACAACCAGGCGTTCCAGCAGGCCTTCGCGGCGGTGGCGCAAGAGCGCCGCACGGCCTACGTGCCGTTCCTGCTCGACGGGATGGCGGACAGGCGCGAGCTCTTCCTCTCCGACCAGATCCACCCCTCCGCGCAGGCGCAGCCGATCATCCTCGACACCGTGTGGAAGGGACTCGAGCCGCTCCTCAAGCGCTGAGTCAGTGCGGCCCGATGCGCAGGTTCGCCGACGCGATCAGGATCTCGCGCAGGAAGACGAGGAGCGACGCGCTGAACGAGGCGAGCGCGGCGACGAAGATCGTGGCGAGCACGAACGAGAGGTCGGCGCCGACGAAGGCGTCGACGAACGCCGCGATCAGCAGGAGCGTCACGAGCAGCGCGCACAGCACCGCGAGCGCGATCGCCCGGCTGATCAGGCGCGCGCGCACCGAGATCGACGCGAGCTCCGCGTGGATGCGCGCATCGCGGCCGGGCCCCGCCGATGGCAGCTCGGCCTCGAGCGCGCGGGCACGATCGACCGCCCGGCCGAGCCGCGTGCTCATCGCGTTCACGATCGCCCCGACCCCGGCGAGCAGGAACACCGGCGCCACCGAGAGCTGGATGACCCCGGCGATCTCCGAGACGTGCGCGGCCGGGAAGGCCATCGGTCCGGGCCATCCTACTCGATCGTGACCTGCGCCGGCCCCGCGGTCATCGCGCCGATGCGCCGCGCCTCGGCGAAACCGTCCTTGCGGAACTCGGCGAGCACCGCCTCGACCGTCTCGGGCGCGCAGGCGACCAGCAGCCCGCCGCTCGTCTGGGGATCGGTGAGCAGCTTGCGCTGCCACTCCGCGAAGCCCGCGGGGAGCGCGACGTCCTTGCCGTAGCCCGCCCAGTTGCGGCCCGAGGCGCCGGTCGCGACGCCCTGCTCGGCCCAGGCTTTCGCCTCCGGGATGAGCGGGATGTCGTCGAAGCGCAGCCGCGCACCGAGCTTCGACCCGCGGCAGATCTCGAGCAGGTGGCCGGCCAGGCCGAAGCCGGTGACGTCGGTCAGCGCATGCACGCCGTCGAGCGCGGACAGGCGCCCGCCGGGCGTGTTGAGCTTGGTCGTCCACCTCAGCATCTCGGCATAGCCCGCGGGCGACAGCTCGCCCTTCTTCAGCGCCGCGGAGAGGATCCCGACGCCGAGCGGCTTGCCGAGGACGAGCGCATCTCCGGCGCGCGCGCGGTCGTTGCGCATCACCTTGTCCGGGTGCACGACGCCGAGCGCGACCAGGCCGTAGATCGGCTCGAGGACGTCGATCGAGTGCCCGCCAGCGATCGGGATCCCGACCTCCGCGCACACCGACTCGCCGCCCGCGATGATGCGCCGGATCGTCTCCACCGGCAGCGTCTCGAGCGGCATCCCGACCACCGCGAGCGCGAAGAGCGGCTGCGCGCCCATGGCGTAGATGTCCGAGATGGCGTTGGTCGCCGCGATGCGGCCGAAGTCGTAGGGATCGTCCACGATCGGCGTGAAGAAATCCGTCGTCGCCACGATCGCCTGCGAGTCGTTCAGCCTGTAGACCGCCGCATCGTCGCTCGATTCGATGCCGACCAGCAGCGCCGGCGGCACCGCGCGCGCGGGACCCTGCGACAGGATCTCGGACAGGACCGCGGGGGAGATCTTGCAGCCGCACCCGCCGCCGTGGCTGAACTGGGTGAGCCGCACGAGCTCGGTGGGGGCGTTCATCGGGAGCTTCTCCTGGGTTCGCGGTGGCCCGGGACGGTAGAATCCGCTGCGCGGCCGGTGTCGAGACGTGCTGGTCGCACGAGTTTGCCACAGGAGACCGAGCGCGTGCGATTCCCGGATTCGGCCACGGTGGGCGAGATCGACCGCTTCGACGAGGTGATCGACGTGCGCTCGCCCGCGGAGTACGCCGAGGACCACCTCCCCGGCGCGCGGAACTGCCCCGTGCTCGACGACGCCGAGCGCGCCGAGATCGGCACGCTCTACAAGCAGGTCTCGCCCTTCGACGCCAGGCGGCGCGGCGCGGCGCTCGTCGCGCGCAACATCGCGCGCCACCTCGAGGGCGCGTTCGCCGGCCGCGACCGCGCGTGGCGGCCCCTCGTGTACTGCTGGCGCGGCGGCAAGCGCTCGGGCGCGATGACGCACGTGCTGCGCGAGGTCGGCTGGCAGGCCGCGCAGCTCGAGGGCGGCTACAAGGCGTTCCGCCGCGCGGTCGTGGCGGGGCTCGAGACCCTGCCGCGCGCTTTCCGCTACGTGGTGCTCTGCGGCGCGACCGGCAGCGCGAAGAGCCGCGTGCTCGAGGCGCTCGCCGCGCGCGGCGCGCAGGTGCTCGACCTCGAGCGGCTCGCGTGCCACCGCGGCTCGGTGCTCGGGGGGCTTCCCGACACGCCGCAGCCGGCGCAGAAGCGGTTCGAGACGCTGGTGTGGGACCGGCTCCGGCGCATGGACCCGGCCGAGCCGGTGTTCGTCGAGGCCGAGAGCAAGAAGATCGGGCAGCTGCAGGTGCCCGACGCGCTCCTCGCGACGATGCGCGCCGCGGCGTGCGCGCGGATCGAGGCCCCGCTCGAAGCGCGCGTCGCGTTCCTGATCGAGGAGTACCGGCACTTCCTCGCCGACCCCGCCGCGCTCAAGGCACAGCTCGACTGCCTGACCGGGCTCTACGGCCGCGATGTCGTGGCCGGCTGGCGGGCGCGTGCCGACCGGCAGGACTGGACGGGCCTGGTCGCGGAGCTGCTGACCGCGCACTACGATCCCGCCTACCGGCGCTCGACGATCCGCAATTACGCGCGGCTCGCGGAAGCGTACGTCGCGCGGCCGCGCGACCTCGCGCCCGCCTCCATCGCCGGCGTGGCTGCGGCGCTGCACGCGCACGCCGCGCGCGCGCAGCCCGTGGCTGCCTAGCAGGCTGCCGAAGAACGTGCGTACGCCGCTTCGCTCGACCGCGGCGCCGGATCGGACGCTCGCTCGATCAATGGCTTGGGGCGCGTGTGCGCCCCGCACGGAAGCCGCGGGCGCTTGCGCCGTCCCTTTGTCGACGGGCGGCTAGCCGTCGAGCCCGCCGAGCACCCGAAGGTGGTGGACGACGCTGCGGCCGAGCGCCGAAAGGGCGTAGCCGCCCTCCAGCACCGACACGATCCGGCCCGCGCCGGTCCGGTCCACGACCGACTTGACCTCGCGCGTGACCCAGCCGTAGTCCTGGTCGACGAGGCGCATCATCGCCATGTCGTCCTCGAGGTGCGCGTCGAAGCCGGCGGAGAAGAACACCATCTGCGGCGCGAAGTCGCGCAGTGCGGGCAGCCAGTGCGCGGCCACCGCGTCGCGGAAGCCGGCGCTGCCGGTGCCCGCCGGGAGCGGCACGTTCACCATGTTGCGCGCGGGGTTGTCGGCGCCGCTGTACGGATAGAACGGGTGCTGGAAGGTGCTCACCATCAGCACGCGCTCGTCGTCGGCGAAGATGTCCTCGGTGCCGTTGCCGTGGTGGACGTCGAAGTCGATCACCGCCACGCGCGCGAGGCCGTGGTGCTCGAGCGCGTGCAGGGCCGCGACCGCGACGTTGTTGAAGAAGCAGAACCCCATGGCGCGGCTGCGCGTGGCATGGTGCCCCGGCGGGCGCACGCTGCAGAAGGCGTTCTCGACCTCGCCGCCGACCACCAGGTCGGTCGCGAGGACCGCGGCGCCGGCCGCGCGCAGCGCCGCCTCCCACGTGCCGGGGCTCATCGCGGTATCCGGGTCGAGGTGCACGATGCCGCGCTCCGGCGCCGCGGACCGGATCGTGTCGATGTGGCTGCGCGGGTGCGCGCGCTCGAGCTGGGCCTCGGTCGCGAGCGGCGCTTCGTGGTGCTGCAGGTACTGGACGAGGCCGGAGGCGATGAGCTGGTCTTCGATCGCCGCGAGGCGCGAGGGGCATTCCGGGTGGTAGCTGCCCATGTCGTGCCTGAGGCACGCGGCATGGGTGATGAACGCGGTTGCCATATTTTCCTCAGTCCTCCGGTACTGCCGTAGAAATCATAGCGTAAGTGCGCATAAACTAACGCACTTCGGACCCCACCTCCAGCATGGCAGCCGCTCTTCAACGCGTCATCACCCAGGTCGGCCGGGTCATCCTCGGCAAGGAGCACCAGATCCGGATGGCGCTCGCGTGCATGCTCGCGCGCGGGCACCTCCTCATCGAGGACCTGCCCGGGGTCGGCAAGACGACGCTCGCGCACGTGCTCGCGCGCTCGCTCGGGCTCGCCTTCCACCGCATCCAGTTCACCTCCGACATGCTGCCCGCCGACATCATCGGCGTGTCGATCTACGACCGCGACTCGAGCGGGTTCAAGTTCCATCCCGGGCCGATCTTCTCGCAGCTCATCCTCGCCGACGAGGTGAACCGCGCGACGCCCAAGACGCAGTCGGCGCTGCTCGAGGCGATGGAGGAGCACCAGGTGACCGCCGAGGGCGAGACGCGGCGCCTGCCGGAGCCCTTCTTCGTGGTGGCGACCCAGAACCCGTCGCACCAGGTGGGAACCTTCCCGCTGCCCGAGTCGCAGCTCGACCGCTTCCAGATGCGCATCGAGCTCGGTTACCCCGACCGCGAGGCCGAGCGCGCGCTCCTGCAGGGCATCGAGCGGCGCGACATGATCGCCACCCTCGAGCCCTGCCTCAACCCCGGCGAGCTCCTCGAGCTGCAGCAGCTCGTGAAGCGCGTGCACGTGTCGGGGGCGCTCTTCGACTACATCCAGGCGCTCGTCGAGCACACGCGGCGCTCGCCGGAGTTCGTCACCGGCCTGTCGCCGCGCGCCGCGCTCGCGCTCACCGCGTGCGCCCGCGCGTGGGCGCTGATCGACGGGCGCGACCACGCGCTGCCGGAGGACGTCCAGGCGGTGCTGCCCGGCGTCGCCACGCATCGCCTCCACCCGGTGATCAACGGCGTGAAGCGCTCCGGGTCCGACATCGCGGTCGGCGTGCTCGAGGCCGTTCCGGTCCCGTAGCGTCGAGCGCGCGTGGGGAGCCCGGTGAGCGCGCTCGACCGCCTGCTCCAGCGCTCGGAGCTCTTCCAGTTCTGGCGCCTCGTCTCGGGCCGCGCTGCGCGCGAGCCGGGCCCGGTCGTGCTGTCGCAGCGGCGCGTCTACATCCTGCCCACGCGCCACGGCTACACCTTCGGCCTAGCGCTCCTCCTGATGCTCGCCGGCTCGATCAACTACCAGCTCTCGCTCGGGTACATCCTCACCTTCCTGCTCGCCGGCATGGGCGTGGTGTCGATCCTGCACACCTACCGCAACCTCGCCCATCTCAGCGTGAGCGCGGGGCGGGTGGAGCCGGCCTTCGCCGGCGGCACGGTGCGCTTCCACCTCTTCTTCGACAATCCGACGACCTTCGACCGGGTGTCGATCGAGGCGCGTTGCGACGTCGCGCGCGCCGCGTGCGACGTGCCCGGGCACGCCAGCGCCTCGGTCGTGCTGCTGCTCCCCGCGACCGCGCGCGGCTGGTACCGCGTGCCGCGCGTCACGATCGAGACCCGCTACCCGGTGGGCCTGCTGCGCGCCTGGAGCTACGTGCTGCCCGACGCGGCGGCGCTCGTCTATCCGCGGCCGCTCGAGTCGGCGCTCCCGGCCGCGGTGGCGATGCCCGAGCGCGGCGACGCGGCGATCGGCGGCGCAGGCAACGACGACTACTCGGGCCTGCGCCCCTATCAGCCGAGCGATTCCCCGCGCCACATCGCGTGGAAGGCGGCCGCGCGCGGCGAGACGCTGCTCACGAAGGTGTTCGTCGGCCACGCCGCGCTCGAGCTCTGGCTCGACTGGGACCGGCTCCCCGGCAGCGCGGGCGTCGAGGCACGGCTCTCGCTGCTCACCCACCAGGTGCTCGCCGCCGAGGAGGCCAACGTCGCCTACGGCCTGCGCCTGCCGGGCACGGTGCTCCAGCCGGGACTCGGCGAAGCCCACCGCGACGCCTGCCTGAAGGCGCTCGCCCTGTTCGATGACGGCCGCGCGTAACGATTCGCTGCCCTTCTACCCGCTGCTCGCGCTGCTCGCGGGCTGCCTGCTCGCCGCCGCCCCGCACGGCCCGCGCCTGCCCTGGTGGGTCACCCTGCTCGCCGCGGCGATGCTCGCCTGGCGCGCCTGGGCGCAGTGGCGCAACGAGATCCTGCCGCGCCGGTGGCTCCTTCTCCTCCTGGTGCTCGTCGGGCTGGGCGGGGTCTACCTGACGCACCGCACGGTGCTGGGGCGCGACGCCGGGGTGACGCTCCTCGTGCTCTTTCTCGCGCTGAAGCTGCTCGAGACGCGCACGCATCGCGACGCGGTGGTCGTGACGTTCCTCAGCTACTTCCTCGCGCTCACCAATTTCTTCTACAGTCAGACGATCGCGACCGCCGCCCTGATGCTCGTGACGGTGCTGGTGCTCACCACCGCACTGGTCGCGTTCAACGGCCTGCGGCGGCCGCTGCGCGAGAGCGCGCGCGTCGCGGCGCTGCTGCTCGCCCAGAGCGTCCCGGTGATGGTGATCCTGTTCTTCCTCTTCCCGCGCGTGACCGGCCCGCTGTGGGGCATGCCCGCGGACGCATTCAGCGGCTCGACCGGACTGTCCGACTCGATGACGCCCGGAAACATCTCGTTCCTCTCGCAGTCCGACGCGATCGCCTTCCGGGCGAAGTTCGATGACGCGCCGCCCGATCGCCGGCGACTCTACTGGCGCGGTCCGGTGTTCTGGCACTTCGACGGGCGCACGTGGCGCGGCGGCAACATCCACCTGTCCGACGCTGCGCAGTTCGAGTCGCGCGGCCAGCCGCTGTTCTACTCGGTGACCCTCGAGCCGCACGAGCGCGGCTGGCTCTTCGCGCTCGACCTGCCGGCCAAGGTCCCGCCCGGGGCGATCGTGACCGGCGACTTCCAGCTGCTCGCGCGAGCGCCGGTCCGCCATCGGGTGCGCTACGACACGAGTTCGTTCCTCGAGTACCGCGCGACCGGCGGGGCGAGCGAGTCCGAGCTGGACGCCGGGCGCCAGCTCCCCGCCGAGTTCAACCCGCGCGCGCGCGCGCTCGCGCAGAGCTGGCGGCGCGAGGCCGTGACCGGCGAGCGCATCGTGGCGCGCGCGGTCGACTACTTCCGGC
The DNA here is from genome assembly GCA_964543155.1 of uncultured Enterobacteriaceae bacterium. Taxonomy (GTDB): domain Bacteria; phylum Pseudomonadota; class Gammaproteobacteria; order Burkholderiales; family SG8-39; genus JAGVSZ01. The sequence goes on along the minus strand of CAZIXQ010000065.1, from coordinate 5,213 downwards.
GCGCCAGACTCGAGTACACGCTCGCACCGCCCCCGCTCGGCCGCGACTCGGTGGACGACTTCCTGTTCGAGACCAGGAGCGGCTTCTGCGAGCACTTCTCGTCCGCGTTCGTGTTCCTGATGCGCGCCGCGGGCGTGCCGGCGCGCGTGGTCACCGGCTACCAGGGCGGCGAGGTGAATCCGGTCGACGGCTACCTCGTGGTGCGCCAGTCCGACGCGCACGCGTGGGCGGAGGTGTGGACGGCGGCCGAGGGCTGGATCCGGGTCGACCCGACCGCGGCCGCCGTGCCGGTGCGCGTCGAGTCGGGCCTTGCCGCGGCGGTGCCGCGCACCGACCCCCTGCCGCTCCTCGGGCGCGCCGACCTCCCGTGGCTGCGCGCGCTGCGCTTCAACTGGGAAGCGCTGGCGAACTACTGGAACCAGTGGGTGGTCGGCTACAACGTCGAGCGCCAGCGCGAGTTCCTGTCGCGGCTCGGCATGCCCTCGCCGTCCTGGGAGAAGCTCGCGATGGCGCTCTTCTGGATCGTCGGGCTCGTGGTCGCCGTCCTCTCGCTGTGGCTCCTGCGGCGCGCGCACGGCGAGGACCCGGTGACGGTGGCCTGGCGGCGGTTCTGCCGCAAGCTCGCCCGTCGCGGCACGGCCCGGCGCGCCGCCGAGGGTCCGCGCTCGTTCGCGGCGCGCGCCGCGGCGGAGCAGCCGCACATCGCCGCCGACGTCAGCGAGATCGGCGAGCTGTACGTGCGCGTCCGGTACGGGCGCGATCCGGACCCGTCGCTCGTGGGGCTGCTGCGCCAGCGCGTGCGGGAGCTCCGGGTTTGAGGCGCTGGCTCCCGGCCGCGACCGCGGCCCTGCTCGCGTGCGTCGCGCCGGCTGCCGCCGCGCAGCGCTACACGGACCGGCCGGAGGTGCGGCAGTTCATCGCCGAGATGGCCGAGCGGCACGCATTCGCCGAGCGCACGCTCGAGCGGCTCTTCGCCACGGTACGCGTTCAGGATTCCGTCCTCACGCTGATTGCGCCGCCGCCCGGCGGCTCGCGGTCCTGGCGCGTCTATCGCTCCAACTTCGTGAACGCGCGCCGCATCGAGGCGGGGGTGGCGTTCTGGCGCGCGAACGCGGCCGCGCTCGAGCGCGCCGCGCGCGAGTTCGGGGTCCCGCCGGAGATCGTGGTCGCGATCATCGGCGTCGAGACCGAGTACGGCCGCAATACCGGCACCTTCCGCGTGCTCGACGCGCTCGCCACGCTCGCGTTCGACTATCCGCGCCGCGCCGGGTACTTCCGCTCGGAGCTCGAGCAGTTCCTGCTCTACACCCGCGAAGCCGGGCTGGACGCGGCCGCGCTCCGGGGCTCCTACGCCGGCGCGATCGGCATTCCGCAGTTCATGCCCGGCAGCATCCGCCGCTTCGGCGTGGACTTCGACGGCGACGGCCGCCGCGACCTGCGCGCGAGCCGCCCGGACGCGATCGGCAGCGTCGCGAACTTCCTCGCCGCGCACGGCTGGGTCGCGGGCGCGCCGGTCGCGATCGCCGCGAGCGTGCAGGGCGATGCCCATCGCGCACTCGTGAACGGCGAGGTGGTGCCGATCTACCGGCCCGAGGTGCTGCGCGAGGCCGGGGTCGAGTTCGCCGGCCCGGTCGAACCGGACGCCCCGTGCGTGCTCGTCGAGCTGGAATCGCCCGACTCGCCGCCGGTCCACCTGGTCGGGCTGCAGAACTTCTACGCGCTCACGCGCTACAACCGCTCGAGTTTCTACGCCGCCGCGGTCAGCGAGCTCGCCGACGAGATCAAGGTCGCGCGCGGCGCGCGCTGACGCCTCGTGACCGCCCCCCCGCCCCTGTCGATCCGCCCGGCCGCGCCCGCGGACGTTCCGGTGCTCCTCGAGCTGATCCGCGGGCTGGCGGCGTACGAGCGCCTGTCGCACCTCGTCGCAGCGGACGCGGCGAGCCTCGAACGCGAGCTCTTCGCCCCCGGGGCGAACGTCGAGGCGGTGATCGGGTTCGCGCTCGCCGAGCCGGTCGGGTTCGCGGTGTACTTCCACAATTTCTCGACGTTCCTCGGCCGCCGTGGGCTGTACCTCGAGGACCTGTTCGTGCAGCCCGCGCACCGGCGCCGCGGATACGGCCGCGCGCTGCTGCGCCACGTGGCGCGGATCGCATACGAGCGCGGTTGCGGCCGCTTCGAGTGGATGGCGCTCGACTGGAATGCGCCGGCCATCGACTTCTACACGTCGCTCGGCGCGGTCGAGATGGCCGAGTGGCGGCTCTTCCGCGTCACCGGCGCGGCGCTCGCGCGGCTCGCGGCGGCAGACTAGCCGCGGCGGGACGCCGCCGGCGGCGCGGCGCTCGCGCGGCCCGTCAGTTCGGACGATTCGGAAGGTACTGGAGCGGATCGACCGGCCGGCCGAGCCGGCGGATCTCGAAGTGCAGCTTCGCGGTCTCGCTCCCGGTCGCGCCGAGCTCGGCGATCTTCTGCCCCTTCGCGACGCTCTGCCCTTCCTTGACCAGGATCTGGCTGTTGTGGGCGTAGGCCGAGAGGTAGGTGTTGTTGTGGCGGATGATGATGAGCTTGCCGTAGGCCGGGATGCCCTCGCCGCTGTAGACGACCCGGCCGCCGGCGGAGGCGAGCACCGGATCGCCGACGCGCCCCCCGATGTCCACGCCCTTGTTGCCGGCGCCATTGAAGCCGGCGATGACCCGACCCTGCGCCGGCCAGCTCCAGTCCACGCGGTCCTCGCCGCTGTCGGGCTCGGGCCTCGGCGTCGGCGTCGGCGCGGGTTCGACTTTGGCGACGGGCGGCGGTTCGGGCTTCGGCGCCGGCGCTGCGGCGACGGGCGGAGCCGCGGCGCGCGCATCGCCCCGCTGCAGGGCAGCGAGGTTCTCGTCCGAGTACGGCAGGCGCAGTCCCTTCGGCTCGGTCCTCAGCACGCCGGGCGCGGACGCTGCCGCAGCGGGCGCGGCGGGCGCCGCCGACGGTGTCGCCGCGGGCGCGGGCGTGTCGGTCCCGATGGGACGGCTGGGGATCGGCTGGGAGGGTGCGACCGGACTCACCACGACCGGTCCGTCGGCGATCGGCGCCGGCGCGGGCGGTCGCACGACGAGCGTCTGCCCGACGCTGAGGCGCGTCGGGTCGGAGAGCTGGTTCCACGCGGCGAGGTCGCGCCAGTCCACGCCCTGGTCGAGCGCGATGCTGTACAGCGTGTCGCCGCGCTTCACGACGTAGGTCTGCGGCTGCGGCGCGGCGGGGGCCGCGGGCTTCGCCACAGGCGCCGGCGCGCGCTCGACCACCGGCGCCGGCCGCCGCGACGCGCACCCCGCGGCAAGCACGAGCGCGCAGCCGACGGCAAGCCAGCGGACACCGGGTCGCATCACGTCGCTCTCCGCGGATCGCCCATCGTCAGCCCTTCCCGATCCGCATCGGCACGAACCGCACCGGGTCGAGCCGGTGCTCCCTGAACCCGCTCGCCGTGCGCTCGACGACGCGCAGCTCCTGCTCCTCGTCGCCGACCGGGATCGCCAGCCGGCCGCCGCGCGCGAGCTGCTCGAGCAGCGCCTTGGGCACCTCCCGCGGCGCCGCGGCCACCACGATCGCGTCGAACGGCGCGGCCTCCGGCAGGCCCCGGAACCCGTCACCGTGCACGAGGCGCAGGTTTGCGATGCGCAGCGGGCGCAGGTTCGCGCGCGCCTTCTCCGCGAGCGCGCCGATGCGCTCGATCGAGTACGCCTCGGCGGCGAGGCGGGCGAGCACCGCGGCCTGGTAGCCGCAGCCGGTGCCGACCTCGAGCGCACGGCCGAGCGCGCGCCCGGCACGCACCGCCGCCAGCATTCGCGCGACGACGTAAGGGCGCGAGATCGTCTGCTCGAACCCGATCGGCAGCGCGGTGTCCTCGTAGGCGCGGCTGGCGAGCGCCGCGTCCACGAATGCGTGCCGCGGCACCGACGCCATTGCCGCCAGCACCGCGTCGTCCGCGATGCCGCTATCGCGCAGGCGCGCGATCATGCGGTCGCGGGTGCGCTGCGAGGTCATGCCGATCCCCGGCGGCGCGGCGCGCGCGTTCATCCCATCCATTCCTTGATGCGCGTGATCTGGTGCGCATGGGTGAGATCGACCTGCAGCGGCGTGATCGACACGCGATTGGACGCGACCGCGTGGAAGTCGGTCCCGGGACCTGCGTCCTGCGCGGCGCCGGCGGCGCCGATCCAGTACATCAGCTCCCCGCGCGGGTTCTCGACCTTGACGATGCCCTCGGCCTTGTGCCGCTTGCCGAGGCGCGTGACCTCGGTCCCCGCGAGCGCGTCGAACGGGATGTCGGGCACGTTGACGTTCAGCAGGACCGGGTGCTCGATCGGCTGCACCTGGAACCGGCGCACGAGGTCGCGCGCGATGCGCGCCGCGGTCGGGAAGTGGCGCCCCGCCTTGCTGGTAAGCGACACGGCGATCGCCGGGATGCCGAGCTGGAACCCCTCGGTCGCCGCCGCGACGGTGCCCGAGTAGATCGTGTCGTCGCCCATGTTCGCGCCGAGGTTGATGCCCGATACGATGAGGTCCGGCAGGTGGTCGAGGAGCCCGGTCACCGCCAGGTGCACGCAGTCGGTCGGGGTCCCGTTCACGAACAGGAAGCCGTTCGCGGAGCGCCGCACCGCGAGCGGGCGGTCGAGCGTGAGCGAGTTGGACGCGCCGCTGCGGTCGCGCTCCGGCGCGACCACGACGACCTCGCCGAGATCGGCGAGGGCGTCGGCGAGATGCGCGAGCCCCGGCGCGAAGTAGCCGTCGTCGTTGGAGAGGAGGATTCGCATCCGACGGGAGTCAGGCCCGGGGAACTGCCGGCGGCGTTGCGGCGTGGAGCGTTTGCATCGTACGGCGCGATTGTAGCGCACGCTCCGCGTGCGCCAGACGGCGTTGCTCAGGGCGGGGGCCCCGCGCGCATCCGCTCCAGGCCGTGGCTCGCGGCGCCGAGCAGCGCGACCTGCGGCGCGGTGACGACGTGGACGGGCATGGGCGCGATGACGGGCCGCATCCTTCCCTTTTCGTGCAGGCGCGCGAGGAAGTCACCGTCCTGCAGCCGGCGCACGATGCGCGCCGCGATGCCGCCGGCAATGTAGGCGCCTCCGGTGCTCAGCGTCGTCAGCATCAGGCTCGACGTCGCGGTGCCGAGAATCGCGACGAACGTCGCGAGCGCCTCGGCGCAGAGGGGATCGGGCGCCGCGGGGTCGAGCGCC
>CAZIXQ010000064.1:0-16148 GCA_964543155.1 uncultured Enterobacteriaceae bacterium | reverse complement strand
TGGAGGCGGGGGTCGGAATCGAACCGGCGTCCACGGCTTTGCAGGCCGCTGCATGACCACTCTGCCACCCCGCCGCATGGATCGCTGGCATCGGGGACGACGAGTCCCCGCCAGCGCGCCGAAAACGAAAAGAGGGAAAGCTTCAACGCCTTCCCTCCCGGAAAACCTGGAGCGGGAAACGAGTCTCGAACTCGCGACCTCAACCTTGGCAAGGTTGCGCTCTACCAACTGAGCTATTCCCGCGTCGCGAAAGCGAATTTTAGCGATCCGGCGCCGGAGCGGTCAAGCTCGCCCGCCCCCGCCGAAGGCCTGCGGCCCGGCGAGCTTCAGGTAATACGCCATGGAAACGATGGTCAGGGCCGCCGCGAGGAAGATCAGCCAGGTGCCCACGCGGGCGGGGTCGAACCAAGCCCCGATCCGGTCGTGGTAGAGCAGCATCGGAATGGCCACCAGCTGCGCGACGGTCTTGATCTTGCCGAGGAGATTCACCGCCACGCTCTTCGCCTGCCCGACCTTCGCCATCCACTCCCGCAGGGCCGAGATGGTTATCTCGCGGCCGATGATGATGACCGCGATATAGCCGGGGACCCGCCCGAGCTCCACGAGCAGGATCAGCGCCGCCGCGACGATCAGCTTGTCCGCGACCGGATCCAGAAAGGCGCCGAACGCCGACATCTGGTTCAGCCGCCGCGCGAGATAGCCGTCCAGCCAGTCGGTGATCGCCGCCGCCGTGAACAGCACGCACGCGTACAGGTTCTTGTCGTGCGGGCGGACCCAGGTATCCGGGAGGTAGAACAGCACGACGAGCAGCGGGATCGCGATGATCCGCAGCCAGGTGAGCAGGTTCGGGACGTTGATCGGCACGGCTCAATGCAGCTCGCGATAGATGCGCTCGGCGAGCGTGCGGCTGATGCCGTCGACCTGCGTCAGCTCCTCGATGCTCGCGGACACGACGCCTTTCAGCCCGCCGAAGCGCTCGAGCAGCTGCCGGCGCCGCTTCGCCCCCACCCCGTCGATCGACTCGAGGCTGGAGGTGACGCGCGCCTTGCCCCGTTTGGCGCGGTGGCCGGTGATCGCGAAGCGGTGCGCCTCGTCGCGGATCTGCTGGATGAGGTGCAGGCCCGGATGGTCCTTCTCCAGCCGGAGCACCCTGCCGTCGCCGAGCACGAGCTCCTCGAGCCCGGGCTTGCGGCTCGGTCCCTTCGCCACGCCGACGAGCTCGATGTCCGCGAAGCCGAGCTCGGCGAGCACCGCCTGCACCGCATGGACCTGTCCCTTGCCGCCGTCGATCAGGATGAGGTGCGGCACGACGCCCTCGCCCCGTGCGGCCCGTTCGTAGCGGCGCTGGAGCACCTCCCGCATGGCCGCGTAGTCGTCGCCGGGCGTCGCGGCGGTGACGTTGTAGCGGCGGTACTCCGCGTTGCGCAGCTGGTACTTGTCGTAGACCACGCACGAGGCGACCGTCGCCTCGCCGAGGGTGTGACTGACGTCGAAGCACTCGATGCGTTGCACCGATGGCGGCAGCCCGAGCGCTTCGCGCATCGCGGCGAGACGAGCCTCCTGGGTCCCCTGCTCCCGCGCGCGCTGCGCGAGCGCCTCGCGCGCGTTGCGCTGGGCCATCTCGAGCCAGGCCCGCCGCTCGGCCTGGGGACGCGTCACGATCTGCACGGCGCGGCCGGCGATCTCCGCGAGCAGCGCCGCGAGGTCTTCGGCGTCCAGCCCCGCCTCCGCGATCACCAGCGCGGGCGGCGATCCCTGAGCGTAGTGCTGGGCCAGGAAGGCGGCCACGACTTCGGGCGCCGACCGATCCTCGGCGTGCTGCGGGAAGAAGCTCTTGTCGCCGAGGTAGCGGCCGTTGCGGATCAGGGCGAGATTGACGCAGGCGATGCCGCCTTCGATCGCGCAGGCCACCACGTCGGCGTCGAGCGCCTTCGCGGTGTCCACGTACTGGCGCGTCTGCACGCGCGCGAGCGACCGGAGCTGATCGCGGTAGACCGCGGCCTGCTCGTAGTCGAGCCGCTCGGCCGCCGCCTGCATGCGCCCCGCGAGCGCCCCGACCACGTCGTCCTCGCGGCCCTCCATGAAGAGCCGCGCGTCGGCGACGTCCTGCGCGTAGCGCTCGGCCGCGACGAGGCCGACGCACGGCCCGGAGCAGCGCCTGATCTGGTGCAGCAGGCACGGGCGCGAGCGGTTCTCGAACACCGAGTCCTCGCAGGTGCGCAGCCGGAACACCTTCTGCAGCAGCGCAATGCTCTCGCGCACCGCGCCCGCGTTCGCGAACGGGCCGAAGTAGGCGTGGCGCCGGTCGAGCGGGCCGCGGTGAAAGCCGATGCGCGGGAAGCGCTCGCCGGTGATCACCAGGTACGGGTACGACTTGTCGTCGCGGAAGAGGATGTTGTAGCGGGGCGCGAGCGACTTGATGAGGTTGTTCTCGAGAATGAGCGCCTCGGCCTCGGAGCCCGTCACGGTGATCTCGACCGCGGCGACCTGGGCGAGCATCACCTCGGTGCGCGGCCCGTGGCCGCCCTTGATGAAGTAGCTCGCGACGCGCTTGCGGAGGTCCCCCGCCTTGCCGACGTACAGCACGTCGCCCTTCTCGTTCAGCATGCGGTACACGCCGGGCTGGTGCGGAAGGCCGGAGACGAGGGCGGCGGCGTCGAACACGAAAGCGAGAAGCCGGTTCGGGGTGCGGCGGTTACGCGTCGAGGCGTCGGGGGATTGCTGTAGAATCGCGCGTTTTTCTCTTCAGCCGCGGCGGCAGACAATGGCGAAAGTGCTCGCGACCGAGATCCGGGTCGGCAACCTGATCGAATGGGACAAGCGCGTGTGGCGCGTCCTCAAATCCTATCACGTGCACGTCGGCGGTCGGGGCGGTGCGTTCATGCAGGTCGAGATGAAGGACATCGAGGCCGGAACCAAGACGAACCAGCGCTTCCGCACCGACGAGAAGATCGAGCGCGCGTACGTCGAGGCGCGCGAGATGCAGTACCTGTACCAGGAAGGATCGAGCTACGTCTTCATGGACAAGGACACCTTCGAGCAGCTGACCCTGTCGGCGGAGGAGCTCGAGGGGCAGAGCGGCTACCTGCTGCCCAACACCGACGTCCAGATCAACTTCCACAACGAGCGCCCGATCGCGGTGCAGCTGCCGCCGAGCGTCGTGCTGACCGTGGTCGACACCGAGCCGAACATCAAGGGTGCGACCGCGACCACCTCGTTCAAGCCGGCGAGGCTCGAGACCGGCATCACCGTGCAGGTGCCGCCCTTCATCGACAAGGGCGAACGCATCAAGGTCAATACGGACGACGGCGCCTACATCGAGCGCGCCTGAGCGGGCCCGTGCGCGCTCAGGCGAGCAGCCCCGCGCCGCCCGCCTCTTCGATGCGCGCGGCGGCCGCCGCGTGGGCCGCGGGGTCTGCCACCCCGGTCACCATCCGGGCCGGGCGCGCGGGGTCGAGCGCATAGGGGCCGAGCCCATCGAGCAGGCGCTCGGCGGATTCCCGCGCGTTGCACACGAGCACCATGTCGCATCCGGCCTCCAGCGCCGCGCGGCCGCGCTCGACGATCCCGCCGGCCACGCTCGCCCCTTCCATCGACAGGTCGTCGCTGAACACCATTCCGTCGAAGCCCAGGCGGCGGCGCAGGACCTCCTTGAGCCAGACCGGGGAGAACCCGGCAGGACGCGGGTCGACCCGGGGATAGATGACGTGCGCCGGCATCACGCCGGCAAGCCCGTGGCCGGCGAGCGCCCGGTACGGCACGAGGTCGTTCGCCTCGATCGTCGCCAGATCGCGTTCGTCGACCGGGACCTCGTGATGGGAATCCGCCCGGACGAAGCCGTGGCCGGGGAAGTGCTTGCCGACGGCGCCCATGCCCATGCGCGCGAGGCCCGCGACCAGACCGCCCGCAAGCGCCGTCACGCCCGCGGCGGTCGTGTGAAACGCGCGATCCCCGATCACGCTGCTCGCGCCGAAATCGATGTCGAGCACGGGCGTGAAGCTGAAATCCACGCCGCGCGCGCGCAGTTCCGCCGCCAGCACCACCCCGATCGCACCGGCCAGGTTCGCCGCAAGCCCGGGTTCGCGGTCGTACAGGCGTCCGAGCGCGCGCATCGGCGGGAGCCGCGTGAACCCCGCCACGAAGCGCTGGACGCGCCCGCCCTCGTGATCCACCGCGACGAGCAGCGGCGGTGACCGGAGCGCATGGATCGCCGCAGTCAGCGCGTCGAGCTGCGCGGGTGCGGCGTAGTTGCGCGCGAACAGGATGACCCCGCCGACGAGCGGGTGCACGAGCAGCTCCCGCTCGAGCGCGTCGAGCTCGAGGCCGGCGACGTCCACCATCACGGGGCCGAGCGCGCGCTCAACCGGCACGGCTCTCTCCTTCCAGAACGACGAACGCGGCGGCCATGCCGCGCTCGTCGGTCAGGCTCACGTGCACGCTCCGCACGCCACGCCGTTCGACCAGCGCCGCGAGCGGCGCGGAGAGCTCGAGGTACGGGCGGCCGGACGCGTGATTGACCACGCCGATGTTCTGCCAGCTGACGGGCGCGTGGATTCCCGTGCCCATCGCCTTCGAGAAGGCTTCCTTTGCCGCGAAGCGCTTGGCGAGATAGGCCGCCGGCTTGCGGTGACGGGCGAGGCGGTCGAGCTCGCGCGGCACCAGGATCTTGCGGGCGAACCGGTCGCCCCACCGCTCCAGGGCAGCCTCGATGCGCTCGATCTCGACGAGGTCGGTGCCGATGCCGAGGATCACCGCGGCTCCCGGATCGAAGCACGCATGGCCGCGTTGACGATCAAGGCCTTCATCTCGCGCACCGCCTCGCGCATCCCGACGAACACGGCGCGGCTCACGACCGCATGGCCGATGTGCAGCTCGCGCACGCCGGAAAGCATGGCGACCGGCTCGACGTTCACGTAGTTGAGCGCGTGACCCGCGTTGAAGCGCATGCCAAGACTACGAATCACCTCGCCCGCCGCGCGCAGGCGCTCGAGCTCGGCCAGGACCGCCGGGCTTTCGGCGTCGCGACCGCGGGAGTGGAAGGCGTGCGCGTAGGGTCCGGTATGGACCTCGCATACCGCGGCGCCGATGCGCCGCGCCGCCTCCACCTGGGGAAGCTCCGCGTCGATGAACACGCTCACGACCGTACCGGCCGAGGTGAGCCGCGCAACCACCTCCTTCAGCCGCCGCTCCTGGCCGACGATGTCGAGGCCCCCTTCGGTCGTGATCTCCTGGCGGCCCTCGGGCACGAGCATCGCCATCTCCGGCCGGATGCGTCCGGCGATCGCCACCATCTCCTCGGTGGCGGCCATCTCGAGGTTGAGCTTGATGTGCGTGAGCTCGCGCAGGCGCCGGACGTCGTCGTCCTGGATGTGGCGGCGGTCCTCGCGCAGGTGCACCGTGATGCCGTCGGCGCCGCCGAGATGGGCCTCCACCGCCGCCCACACCGGGTCGGGCTCGTAGGTGCGGCGCGCCTGCCGCACGGTGGCAACGTGGTCGATGTTTACGCCGAGCTCGATCATCGGTCTCAAAGGTCCTGCAAGGCGCGGAAGACGGTCCGGCTGTGCAGCGTCTGCCGATCGAGCCGATGGTCGATCAGGGCGCGCATCAGGTGCCGCGCCGCCGCAGCGGTGGGCGCGTCGGCGTAGTCGTCCCGCGCGAGCGCGAGCAGCACCCGCCCCTTCAGGAGCAGCGGGTCGTCGCCTCGGGCATCGGGCCCGACCGGGATCGGGCCGCGGTCCGGCTCGTACCGATACGTCCCATCGGGCTCGATCGCCGCGCCGGTCGCGGCATCGCGCTCGAGCGAGAGAGCATAGCCCAACTCCTGGAGGAGCCGGCGCTCGAAGGTGCGCAGGACCGGGGCGCTCGCTGCGTCCGCGGCGAGCCGTGCCACCGCCTGCGCATAGTGGTCGAAGAGCAGCTCGTGCGGGTCCTCGCGCGGCAAGAGGCGCAGCAGCAGCTCGTTCAGGTAGAAGCCGCAGAGCAGCGATTCCCCGCGCGGCAGCGGATGGCCGCCGTGCCATTCGCAGCGCACGAGCGTGCGGACCTCCCCGCGTCCCGACCACGCGAACGTGAGGGGCTGGAACGCGAGCAGCGCCCCGCGCAGCGCGGAGCCCTGCCGGCGCGCGCCCTTCGCGACCAGGGGCAGCCGGCCGTGGGCACGGGTGAAGGCCTCGACCAGCAGGCTCGTCTCGGAGTAGGGATAGGCGTGCAGCACGAAGGCCGCCTGGCGGTCGACGCGCTGGCGGCTAGACATGCTCGATGCCCAGGCTGCGCAGGGCTGCCGCGCTCTCCGTCCATCCGCCGCGCACTTTCACCCACACCTCGAGGAACACCTTGCCGCCGAAGAGCGTCTCCATGTCGCGCCGCGCCGCGGACGCGATCGCCTTCAGCTTCGCGCCGCCCTTGCCGACGACGATCGCCTTCTGGTTCTCCTTCTCGACCACGATCGAGGCGTGAATCACGCGCAGGCGGCCTTCCTCGCGGAACTGGTCGATCGTCACCGCCGCGCCGTAGGGCACTTCGTCCCCGAGCAGCCGGAACAGCTTCTCGCGCACCATTTCCGCGGCGAGGAAGCGCTCGTTTCGATCGGTCAGCGTCTCCGGGTCGAAGAGCGGCGGCTGCTCCGGCAGCAGCGCCGAGAGGACCTTCAGGAGCTCCGCGAGGTTCGCCTTGCGCGCCGCGCTGACCGGCACGACCGCGGCGAACTCGAACTCGGCCGCGGCCGCCCGAAGGAAGGGCAGCACGCGCCCGGGGCCGCCGGCCCGGTCGCTCTTGTTGACCACCAGCACCGCAGGGATCGGCTCGGGGAGCAGGCCGAGCACGGCGCGGTCCGCGTCCCCGAATCGCCCTGCCTCCACCACGAACAGCACCACGTCGACGCCCTCGAGCGCCGCGCGGACCGCGCGGTTGAGCGCCCGGTTGAGGGGGCCGCCGTGCCGGGTCTGGAACCCGGGCGTGTCCACGAACACGAACTGCGCGCCCGGGCGGGTGAGGACGCCCGTGACGCGGTGGCGCGTCGTCTGCGGCTTGCCGGAGGTGATGCTGAGCTTCTGGCCGACCAGGGCGTTCAGCAGCGTCGACTTGCCCACGTTCGGACGACCGACGATCGCCGCCGTTCCGCAGCGATGCGCCGGTGCGGTGGTGCTCATCGCGGCAGTCGCTCGAAGGCCGCCCGCGCCGCCTCCTGCTCCGCCAGACGGCGGCTGGTTCCGGTCCCGGTCGTGCGCAGGTCGAACTCGCGCACCAGGCATTCGACCTCGAAGCGCTGCTCGTGCGCGGCCCCGCTCGTCGCGCGCACGCTGTACTGGGGAAGCGCGAGGCGCCGGCTCTGGAGCCACTCCTGCAGCTGCGTCTTCGGGTCCTTCTCGACCGCGGCTTCGGCCGCGCGCCCGAGCAGCGGCTGATACAGCCGGAGCACGACCTCGCGCGCCGCAACGAATCCACCGTCGACGAACACCGCGCCGATCAGCGCCTCCAGGGCGTCGGCGAGAATCGAAGGCCGCCGAAACCCGCCACTCTTCAGCTCGCCCTCCCCCAGGCGCAGGTGCTCGCCGAGCGCGAGGGCCGCGGCGAGCTCGTACAGGCGCTGCTCGCGCACGAGACTCGCGCGCAGCCGCGAGAGCTCGCCCTCGTTCAGGCGCGCGAAGCGGTCGTAGAGCTCTGCCGCGACGATGCAGTTGAGGACCCCGTCGCCGAGGAACTCGAGCCGCTCGTTGTGGGGCGTGCTGTGGCTGCGGTGCGTCAGCGCCTGCTCGAGCAGCCGGGTGTCGCGAAACCGGTGGCCCAGGTGCTCCTGCAGCGAATCGAGCTTCACGCCTGACGCGGGGAGGGAGAGAGGCGGGAATCGGCTCCGAGGTTGCGGGACGCCGCGCGCGGCGCGCTGGAGCTAATCGCTCACCTTCGTGCTCGCGGGCTGGCTCGAGCCGGCGAAGTCGATCAGCACGCTGATGTTGTAGAAGAGCGGGACGCGCTTCTCGTAGGCGAACGAGATCACGATCTCGTTGCCCTCTTTCGTGATCTCCAGGTCCTCGGGGCGGATCGAGGTGATGTCGTCCACGGCGGTGGGGCGGGAGAACGCCCGGCGCCCCACCGCGCACGTGGGGCCGCCGGGCGGGCCGCTCGAGGTCATGCTGGTGACCGCCTTCTTGATCGTGAAGTACTCGATGTACGCCGGAACGAGCTTCATGCCGATGATCGCGACGAAGACGATCGCGATCAGGAGAATCAGCACGCCCGCGAATCCCAACCCCTGTTGTCGTTGTCTGGAGGTCATGTCCCCTGCCCTCACTGGAACGAGCCGAAGCGGCTCGGCTCGCTGAAGTTGAACCAGATGAAAAACGCCTTCCCGACGATGTTCGCGTCCGGCACGAACCCCCACACCCGGCTGTCGCTCGAGTTGTCGCGGTTGTCGCCCATGAGGAAGTAATGCCCTGGCGGGACGGTACAGGCAAGACCCTCGCTATTGTAGGTGCAATTTTCCCGGAACGGGAATTGCTTCACAAACGGAACCGACGCGGGCGCGTCGTCCTCGACCAGGATCGAGTGCGTGCTGCCGCCGAGCGCCTCCCCGTAGCGCTTCGCGAAGGTCATCCGCTCCCGGTGGAGGTAGTCGCCGAGCGCTTGCACCGGCACCTCCTGCCCGTTCACGCTGAGCCGCTTGCCCGAGTAGATCACCCGGTCCCCCGGCAGTCCCACCACGCGCTTGATGTAGTCGAGTGACGGGTCCTCGGGGTAGCGGAAGACCATGACGTCGCCGCGCTGCGGCTCGCCGATCGCGATGATCTTGCGGTTGACGATCGGCAGCCGGATCCCGTAGGCGAACTTGTTCACCAGGATGAAGTCCCCGACCAGCAGGGTCGGGATCATCGAGCCGGAGGGAATGCGGAACGGCTCCACGAGGAAGGAGCGCAGCAGGAACACGATCAGGATCACCGGGAAGAAGCTCTTCGGATACTCGATCCACCACGGCTCCTTCTCGCCCGGGCGGCGCCGCCGCGCGAAGTGCAGCCGGTCGACGGCCGCGACGAGCCCCGTCACGACCAGCAGGACGAACAGGATGAGGGCGAAGTTCATCGCACGCGGCCCGGCGTCACTTCCCGTCGACCTGCAGGATCGCGAGGAACGCCTCCTGCGGGATCTCCACCGTGCCCACCTGCTTCATGCGCTTCTTCCCCGCCTTCTGCTTCTCGAGCAGCTTGCGCTTGCGCGTGATGTCGCCGCCGTAGCACTTTGCCAGCACGTTCTTGCGCAGCGCCTTGACCGTCTCGCGCGCGATGATGTGGGAGCCGATCGCCGCCTGGATCGCCACGTCGAACATCTGGCGCGGGATCAGGCCGCGCATGCGGTTCACCAGCTCGCGCCCGCGGTACTGCGCGTTCTCGCGGTGGACCATCAGCGACAGCGCATCGACTCGCTCGCTGTTGACCAGGATGTCTAGCTTGACCATGTCGGCGGCGCGGAACTCCTTGAACTCGTAGTCGAGCGATGCGTAGCCGCGCGACACCGATTTCAGCTTGTCGAAGAAGTCCATCACGATCTCGTTCAGCGGCATCTCGTAGGTGAGCATCACCTGCCGGCCGTGATACTGCATGTTCTTCTGCGCGCCGCGCTTGCCGGTGCACAGCGTGATCACCGGCCCCACGTACTCCTGCGGGACAAAGATCGTCGTGGTGATGATCGGCTCGCGGATCTCCTCGATCCTGGCGGGGTCGGGCATCTTCGCCGGGTTCTCGATGGTCTCGACCGTGCCGTCCCGCAGCGTGACCTCGTAGACCACCGTGGGCGCGGTGGTGATCAAGTCCATGTCGTACTCGCGCTCGAGCCGCTCCTGGACGATGTCCATGTGCAGAAGGCCGAGGAATCCGCACCGGAAGCCGAAGCCGAGGGCCTGGGAGACCTCGGGTTCGTAGTGCAGCGAGGCGTCGTTGAGCTTGAGCTTCTGCAGCGCCTCGCGCAACGCCTCGTACTGGTTCGCCTCGATCGGATAGAGCCCGGCGAACACCTGGGGCTTGATCTCCTTGAATCCGGGCAGCGCCTCGCCCGCGGGCCGGTCGGCCAGGGTCACCGTGTCGCCGACGCGCGCGGCCTGCAGCTCCTTGATGCCGGAAACGATGAAGCCGACCTCCCCGGCGCAGAGCTCCGGACGCTGCGCGGACTTGGGCGTGAACACGCCCACCTGCTCGCACAGATGAGTTCCCTGGGTCGACATCAGGCGGATGCGATCCTTCGGCCGCAGCGTGCCGTCGACCACGCGGACCAGCATCACGACGCCGACGTAGTTGTCGAACCAGGAGTCGATGATCAGTGCCTTGAGCGGTGCGGCCGGATCGCCCTTCGGCGCCGGGATGCGCGCGATGACGGCCTCGAGGACCTCGTCGATGCCCTCGCCCGTCTTCGCGCTCGCGCGGATGGCGTCCTGCGCGGGGATGCCGATGACCTCCTCGATCTCCTGGATGGCCCGCTCGGGATTCGCCGACGGCAGGTCGATCTTGTTCAGGACCGGCACCACCTCCACGCCCTGCTCGATCGCGGTGTAGCAGTTTGCGACCGTCTGGGCCTCGACGCCCTGCGAGGCGTCCACCACCAGCAGCGCGCCCTCGCACGCCGCGAGCGAGCGCGACACCTCGTAGGAGAAGTCGACGTGGCCGGGCGTGTCGATCAGATTCAGGCTGTAGGTCTTGCCGTCGCGCGCGGTATAGCGCAGCGCCGCCGTCTGGGCCTTGATCGTGATGCCGCGCTCGCGCTCCAGTTCCATGGAGTCGAGCACCTGCTCGCTCATCTCGCGGTCCGAGAGGCCCCCGCAGCGCTGGATGAACCGGTCGGCGAGCGTGGACTTGCCGTGGTCGATGTGCGCGATGATGGAAAAGTTGCGGATGTGCTGCATCAGCCGGATCGGGGATCCAAACGCCTGTGGCCCCCGTGCGCGGACGACCGACAAAAAAGGTGCCGCGGAGGCACCTTTTCGCTCGACGAGGCGGGGCGGATTCTAGCCGATCCGCGCGAGGTAGGCACGCACGCGGGTCGCGTCGAGAAAGGAGTGGCAGAGCTCCGCCTCGCCGTGGGCGAGCACCGGGACGCGCGCGCCGTAGCGGGCCTCCAGGGCCGGGTCGCGGTCGACGTCGACGCGCTCGATCCGGAAGCCGAACTCGCTGCGCAGCGGCTCGAGCGCGGCCGCCATGTCGTCGCAGAGGTGGCAGTAGCTGCGGCTGTACAGCGTCAGGGCGACGCTGGCGGCGGCTTCAGCCACCGGCCGTTTCGCCGCGGATGGTGGCGAAGATGTTCGCCTCGCCGCGCCGGATCTGCAGCGTCATCGTCGTGCCCTTGTCGAGCGCTGCGAGCAGATCGTTGAACTGCTTCGCCGACTTGAGCTCGGTGGTGGCGCCCTTGGCGGTGAGGGCCACGATCACGTCACCCTGCCGGATGTCGGCGCGCGGTGCGGTCCGCACCTCGTCGACGACCACGCCACCCTGCAGGCGCATGTCGCGCCGCTTCTCCTCGCCGAGGTCGCTGACCACCAGCCCGAGCCGGTTTGCCGCGATCTCGGCCTTCGGCGCGCCCGGCTTGGTCCCGCGCGCGCTGGCGACGCGGTCGTCCGGGATCTCACCGACCGTGACGGTGACCTCCCGGGTCTGTCCCTTGCGCCACACCTGCATTCCCACCTTCGAACCCGGTTTCGTTCCGCCCACGATGCGGGGAAGGTCCGACGACGCGTTGACCGCCTTGCCGTCGAAGCGCAGGATGATGTCGCCGGTCTCGACCCCCGCCTTCTCCGCCGGCCCGCCCTTCTCGACGCCGTTCACCAGCGCCCCGCTCGGCTTGCCGAGGCCGAAGGAATCGGCGAGCTCCTTCGACACCTCCTGGATCACGACCCCGATGCGGCCGCGCTGCACGCGTCCGGCGCTGCGCAGCTGGGCCGAGATGTCCATCGCGACGTCGATCGGAATCGCGAACGACAGGCCCATGAACCCGCCGGTCCGGCTGTAGATCTGCGAGTTGATCCCGACCACCTCGCCGCGCAGGTTGAAGAGCGGCCCGCCCGAGTTGCCCGGATTGATCGCGACGTCGGTCTGGATGAAGGGGACGAAGTTCTCCTGCGGCAGCGAGCGTCCCTTCGCGCTCACGATTCCCGCAGTCACCGAGTTCTCGAAGCCGAACGGCGAGCCGATCGCGACCACCCACTCCCCGACCCGCAGCTTCGTCGGATCCCCGAACTTGACCGCCTGCAGGCCGGCTGCCTCGATCTTGATGAGGGCGACGTCGGTGCGCCGGTCCGCCCCGATGACCTTGGCCTTGAATTCGCGCTTGTCGTTGAACTTCACGGTGATCTCGTCGGCCGAGTCCACCACGTGGGCGTTCGTGAGGATGTAGCCGTCCTGGCTCACCACGAAGCCCGACCCGAGCGAGCTCGACTCGAACTCGCGCGGGGTCTGCGGCCCCTGCGGCCCGCGCGGGATGAAGCGCCGGAAGAACTCGAACATCGGGTCGTCTTCGTCGAGCTGCGGCACTTGCGGCTGCGCGCGCCGCTGGCGCTGCTGGGTCGTGCTGATGTTCACCACCGCTCCGCCCTGCTGGTCGACGATCTGCGTGAAGTCCGGGAGCTCGCGCGTCTGGGCTTGGGCGAGGCCGGCGAGGGCGATCAGGGCGGCGGCAAGGGTGGCGGGCAGGGGGGATCTCATGGCTGGACCGGAAATGTCGTGACGTTATGGGAAGATAAGGCGCGGCGCGCGCGCTTTCAAGGCGGATCGGATGGGCCGTGCACGAAGGCGCACGGACGACGGCCTAGGGGCGGCGGAACTCCACCCCTTCGGCGATCAGCCGGACGCTCTCGGCGGGGACCTCCCCGACGGCGGTCACCACGTGGTCGGGCAGCCGCCGCACGAAGACGTTGAGGGCGCCGTGCCGGGCGAGCCCGGCCTGCGGCTGGCCCTCCCGCGCCCCGAGCGGCTCGATGAAGATGGACACGGCGGCCAGCCCGTCGGACACGACGATCTGGCCGACGTCGGCCGCGGCGCCGACATTGCGCTTGAGCTGGGTGACCTTCCGATAACCGGGCGGCAGCGTGCGCAGCGCCCAGCCGAGGCGCTCCAGGTTCGCCTCGACGACCCCCGACTGCTCGACCCGCCAGTCGCGCCCCTTGCCCGCGAATCGCGATTTCACCTTCTCGCGGTCGATCCGACCGCCGATCTGGAGCTCGGTGAACGAGAACTGCTCGATCACCTCGTTCTTCTCGTTGAACGTCTTGGCCCGCACCAGCATCCCGGTGGCAACGTCGGCCCACAGCTTGTGCCCGTAGCGCAGGTTGTCCTTCGGCTCGAGCACGATCGCCTGGCAGTCGTAGCCCGCAATCCGCTCCGTCTCGGCCTTGCGAATGGTGTAGTGCGCCGCGAAGTCCTGGACGTCGGCCCGCATCGCGGGAAACGGACGGGTCTCGATCTGCCGGTCGATCTTCAGGGTCATCGTGCTCGGGATGTAGCACTTGACCTCGTCGTTGAACCGGATGATCTCGCGCGGGGTGCCGTCGAGGATCTCGAGCCGCTCGTGCACCCCGGACGCGTCCACGACCCGGGTCAGGCGCGAGGTTTCCGCGTGCTCGCCCTGTTGGTAGACAAACGTTCCCGTGTAGCTCAGCTTCTCGGTCGCGGCGTAGATCTTCCGCAGCCACGCGGCGGCGTCTGCGGGCGGCTGTTGGGGGGCCTGGGCAAACGCGACGGCCGACCCCGCGGCCAGGACCGCCGCCAGCACGAGCGCTCGCATCCTCAGCGCGCCTCGCGGGACTCGGAGACCGTGCGCACGTAGGGGGCCATGCCGCCCATGGCCGACGACGGCGAAAAGCGCTGGTGCGCGAGCACGTAGTCGTTCACGCCCTGTGCGGCGGGGACGACGGCCGGCGGCAGCGTCACGGTGGCGATGGCGGGCGCCGGTGGGACCTTGGCAATCGGTGCGGGCGGGTCGAAGAGGGGGAGCGCCATCCAGCCCACCAGCGCAACCGCGGCGACGCTCGCTGCGGCGGAAAGGGCGTACCAGGTGCTGCGGACGGCCGGACGAGCCGGACGGTGCGGCGCGAGGACGGTCGGCTCACCGGCCAGGCGCTGGGCAAAGGCCGGCGAGAGCCCGGGCCCGGCCTGTCCCCGCAGGCTGTCGCCGATCAGGTGGTAGAGGCGCCACGCCTCGCGCAGCTCTTCGTCCGCGGCGAGTCGGGCGAGGCAGCCTTCGGCCTCCGCGCCGCCGAGCTCTTCGTCCATGAGCGCCGACAACCGTTCCTTCATTGCGTCACCATCGCTTGTCCTTGCGTGTCTCGAGCAGCGGTCGCAGGCGCGCGGCGATCGCCTCGCGCGCCCGGAAGATCCTCGACCGGACCGTCCCGATCGGGCAGTTCATGATGCTCGCGATCTCCTCGTAGCTGAGGCCCTCGATCTCGCGCAGCGTGATCGCCGTACGCAGGTCCTCGGGCAGGTCCGCCATCGCCGCTTCGACCGTCGACCCGATCTCCTTGGACATCAGCACGCTCTCGGGCGTGTTGATGTCGCGCAACTGCTCCCCGTTCTCGAACCCCTCGGCTTCGCCCGAGTCGAACTCGGTCACCGTGGGCGCCCGCCGCCCCATGGCGACGAGGTAGTTCTTCGCCGTGTTGATCCCGATCCGGTACAGCCACGTGTAGAACGCGCTGTCGCCGCGGAAGCTCGGCAGTGCGCGGTAGGCCTTGATGAAGGCCTCCTGCGCGACGTCCTCGACCTCGGCCGGATCGCGGATGAACCGCGACAGCAGCCGCCCGAGCTTGCGCTGGTACTTCGCGACGAGCAGGTCGAAAGCCTGCTTTTCGCCGCGCTGCGCGCGCTCGACGAGCTGCTGGTCAATCTCGCGGTCCGCCATCGCCGCCTCCCGCGGACCCGCCCGAATCGTTGTATTTCAAGCGCTTATCGGCCCGCGGCCGGCTCTCGATGGCGAGCCCGCCGGGTCGCACCAACGCGACCCCGCACTAGAGACAGGCCCCCCGAAGGATAGTTCAGCGCCGTCCATCGTCGTTGGCCACCTCCAGCGACCCGGTCTCCGGGTTGGCGCCCCATCGCAACATGACCCGGAGGCGGCGAAACGGCTCCGGGTCGAGCGCATCCGGCAGGACGACCGCGCTCCAGGAAGACCCCGAGCCGTCGCGCGCGATCAGGACCGCGAGCCAGCCCGCGGGGACGGCGGCGTGCCGCAATGCGGCCGGGCGCCACGCGCCCGCGGGGCCCGCGACGGCGAGGCGTCCATCCGGCCCGAGTTCGAGCGCGGTCACCGACGAGGCCGCGCGATGCGTGGCCCAACGCCAGTAGTGCGCGAGCGACAGTCCGAGCCCGGCGGTCGCGATCCCTGCGGCCACGGGTGGCAGGCCCGCGAGCGCGGCGGCGAGCGCGAGCAGGTGACCGCCGACAATGGCAATCGCCAGCGCCCTGGACGGCCGCAGCTGCACCCGCAGCGATTCGCTCAAGCGCGCGTGAAGATCAGCGTGCCGTTCGTGCCGCCGAAGCCGAACGAGTTGGAGAGCGCGGCGCGGATGGGCATCTCGCGCGCGGCGAGCGGGACGTAGTCGAGGTCGCAGGCCGGATCCACGTTGCGCAGGTTCGCAGTCGGCGGGGCCACCTGCCGGTGGAGCGCGAGGACCGAGAAGACGGCCTCGACCCCGCCGGCCGCGCCGAGCAGGTGGCCGGTCATCGACTTGGTCGAGCTGATCGCGAGCTTCCGCGCGTGCTCCCCGAAGCAGCGCTTGACGGCGATCGTCTCGGCGACATCACCCAGCGGAGTCGAGGTGCCGTGCGCGTTGACGTAATCGATGTCGGAGGGATTCATGCGCGCGTTGCGCAGCGCGTTGGCCATGCACCGCGCCGCGCCCTCGCCGTCCTCGCACGGCGCGGTCATGTGATGGGCATCCGCGCTCATGCCGTATCCGGCGAGCTCGGCATAGATCCGCGCGCCGCGGCGCTTCGCGTGCTCGAGCTCCTCGAGCACCAGGATGCCCGCGCCCTCGCCGAGCACGAACCCGTCGCGGTCCTTGTCCCACGGACGGCTCGCCGATTCCGGATCATCGTTGAGCGTCGAGAGCGCCCGCATCGCCGCGAACCCGCCGACGCCGAGCGGGCTGACGGTCGACTCCGAGCCGCCCGCGATCACGA
>CAZIXQ010000063.1:0-16430 GCA_964543155.1 uncultured Enterobacteriaceae bacterium | reverse complement strand
GTCCAGCCCGGCGAGATCGTCGTCACCGGGGTGACGAAGAGCTATGGCGCGGTGGGCCGGCACAAGGACGTCGTGCGCGACTGCTCCTTCACCATCGAGCGCGGCAAGCTGACCGTGATGATCGGCCCGTCCGGTTGCGGCAAGAGCACGCTCATCCGGCTCCTCGCCGGGTTCGAGCGGCCGACCGAGGGCACGGTGGCCCTCGACGGCCAGCCGGTGACCGGCCCGGACCGCGACCGCCTGGTGGTGTTCCAGGAGACCGCGCTCTTCCCCTGGATGACGACCTACGACAACATCCTGTACGGGCCGCGGGCGCGCGGCGAGGTCACGCGCGAGACGCTCGACTTCGCCGAGTTCCTGCTCAGCAAGGTGGGCCTCCAGGAGTTCCGCAACAAGTATCCCCTGCAGCTCTCGGGCGGCATGCAGCGCCGCGCCGAGCTCGCGCGCGCGATGATCAACAACCCGCGCGTCATGGTCCTCGACGAGCCGTTCCGCGGCCTCGACGCGATGACCAAGGAGCTGATGTGGGAGTACTACTCGCGCCTGTTCGAGGAGTCCGGCCGCACGAACTTCTTCGTCACCACCGACATCGACGAAGCGGTGTTCCTCGCCGACCGGCTGCTGATCATGTCGAACATCCCGACCCAGGTGCGCGCGGTGGTTGAGGTGGACCTCAAGCGGCCGCGGCACCTGACCGACATGGTCGAGAGCGACCGCGCGAACGAGATCAAGCGCGAGGCGCTGTCGATCCTGCACGCCGAGGCGATGCGCTCGTTCGCGCGCGGCAGCAAGGCGGCGGCGGACTTCGTCGAGGCCTACCTCAAGCGCGCGAACCGCGCGTAGGGCCGGCGCGGCGCGATGGAGGTCCTGCTCACCCGTCCGGTCGTGGTCGGGATCGCGATCGCCGGGGCGCTCTTCTCGCTCGCCGCCTCCGCGCTGCAGAAGCGGGGCGTCATGACCGAGGCGCGGGCGAACCGGTTGAACAACGTGGGGTACGCGCTGATGGGCGTGAGCATGCTGCTGTTCGTCGTCGCCGGCCTGCGCGCAGGGGCCGCATGACGGCGAAGATCATCGACGGCGTCGAGATCGCCCAGCGCGTGCGCGCCGACTGGAAGCCGCACGTCGAGCGCCTGCGCGCCGAGGGCGTGACGCCCGGGCTCGCGGTCGTGATGGTGGGTGAAAACCCCGCCTCCAAGGTCTACGTCCGCAACAAGGTGCGCGCCTGCCGCGAGATCGGCATCCATTCGGAGGAGCACCTGTTCCCCGAGTCGGCGAGCTGCGACGAGGTCCTGCGCCGGATCGAGGCGCTGAACGCGAACCCGGCGATTCACGGCATCCTCGTGCAGCTGCCCCTGCCGCCCCAGATCGAGTCCCGGCGGGTGCTCGAGCACATCGCCGCGGAGAAGGACGTCGACGGCTTCAGCCTCTACAACGTCGGCGGCCTGGTGAGCGGCGGAACGGTGTTTCCGCCGTGCACGCCCTACGGCGTCACCTGCCTCCTCGAGTACAGCGGCATCTCGATCGCCGGCCAGAACGTCGTCGTCGTGGGCGCGAGCACGGTCGTCGGCAAGCCGATGGCGCTGATGCTGCTGCAGAAGGAGGCCACGGTCGCCGTCTGCCACATCAGGACCCGCGATCTGGCGCAGTTCACCATCCTCGCCGACATCCTGATCGTCGCGGCCGGCAAGCCCAACCTGATCACCGCTCCGATGGTGCGCACCGGGGGGGTGGTCATCGACGTCGGCATCAACCGCCTGCCCGACGGGCGCCTGGTCGGTGATGTCGATTTCGAGGCGGTGCGCGAGAAGGCGTCCTACATCACCCCGGTCCCGGGCGGCGTCGGCCCGATGACGGTCACGATGCTGCTCGTCAACACCATTCGCGCGGCCGAGGGGGCGCTCGAGCGCCGGCGCGCGGAGGGCGCGCTGATCAGCTAGCGGGCGCCAGGCGCCCGCTCGCCGTGGCGACGGACTGCCCGACCGCGCAGCGCGTATCGTGAGATCCGGCGGACCGATGTCGCGCCTCGCCAGCCATCCGCGCCGGGACGCGATCCGGTTGGAGCTCAGGCGCAACCGTGTCCTGTCCGAGATGGACGCCGCCGCCTGGAACGACCTCGAACCGCGGCTCGAAATCGCCGACTACCGCAAGGGCGAACTCCTCGTGGACCAGGGCGCGACCGAAATGGAGCAGGTCTTCGTCCTTCAAGGCATCCTCAAGCGCGTCGCAGCGAACGCGGAAGGCAAGGAGATGATCCTCCGCTTCGCCGCCGAGACCGAAATGGACACCTTCTACGCGGCGTGGCGGCTCGAGAAGCCGGCGCCGTACAGGATCGTGGCGGTAACGAACACCCGCGTCGCCAAGCTGCCGATGCCGCGCTGGATCGAATTCCTCGAGCGCCACCCGCGGGTCAGGAACCGGTTCGAGCTCGAGGTCATGAAACTGATCTCCGACGTCCTGACCCACACCATCACGCTGCACCTGCTCGACGCGCCGGGGCGGCTCGCCAGCTTCCAGCGCAGGCAACAGGGCTGTCTCGGCCGCGTCCCGAGCAAGGAGCTGGCCTCCTACCTGAACCTGGCACCGGAGACGTACTCGCGGCTCAAGCAGCGCGGTGCATCGCGCCGCTAGCCGCGCCGGTCGCCGGAGCGTGATGCACGTCAACACCGAATGGCGCGCGCTCGTCTAGATTGCAGGCAGTCGACACTGAGCGGGGGGCGGTCATGCGCGAACCATTCACTTTTCAGCCCGGCTGGGCGACGCCGGTCATCGTGCGGCACCAGCCCTCGTTTTTCGCGACCTTCCTGAGGCTCCGGGGCGAGCGCGCCCGCTGCAACGCGCGCAAGCAGGGCAGGTGCCCCGGCCTCGACCACTGCCACGATTGCACCTGGTCCGCGCAGCGCGCGCGCGACTGACCCGCCACGGCGCGTTCGCGCCCTGCGCGTTTCGTTTCGACGCGCGGTGTTTCCATTCGCAACGCCTGGCGCGTGCTGATCGCGAGCGCTTCTCGTTCCCTCCTGCGCGCGGCGCACGCCGCCGCTCCGAAACCGGCGCAAAGGCGCCCTCCCGTTTGATCTAGATCACACGCGGCGCGCGTCGGGACCCGGAGGGTCCGCGCGTGGCACGCGCCATGCAGATCCCCTGCCGAGCGCGCGCACCGCGCGCGAGCGCGTTTCGTCCCGCAACGCTGGAGGAGAGCAGACCGACATGTCCAGGAACACCGCGCAGTGGCTCGCCAAGCCGAAGCTCCCGCCCACCCACTACGCCGACCCGGCGATCTACTCCGATCCGGCGCTCTTCGCCGAGGAGAAGGAGAAGATCTTCAAGAAGGTGTGGTGGCTCGCCTGCCACGAGAGCGAGCTGCCCGACCCGGGCGACTTCCGCACCTACCGCCATCCCGGCGACGCCGAGCTCGTGATCGTGCGCGGCGACGACAGGAAGGTGCGGACGTTCTTCAACATCTGCCCGCACCGCGGCAACCTGCTCGTCTACACGCCCTCGGGCAGCGTGAAGAACTTCGTCTGCATCTTCCACCAGTGGGCGTTCAACGTGCGCGGCGACTGCGTGGACATCCCGCGCGAGAAGGCCGGCTACCAGGACCGCGTGTGCAAGGCCGACCTCGCGCTCAAGGAGGTGCGCACCGAGGTCGGGTTCGGCGGCTTCGTGTGGGTGAACCTGGACGACAACGCCCCGGCGCTCAAGAGCGAGATCGGGGCCGCGCTCGACTACATGCTGCCCGAGCTCGAGGCCGAGCCGCTCGAGACCTTCTGGTACTACCAGGCGCGGCTGAAGACCAACTTCAAGCTGATCCACGACACGAACAGCGAGTTCTACCACGACTACCTGCACGTCTATAACCGCATCACCGGAATGCTCAAGCCCGACAGCGGCTACTTCCAGCGCAGGTACACGCCGTTCCCGAACGGGCACGCGTCGGTCGGGTCGATGGTCGTCAACTACGACGCGTACAAGTCCACCGGCCGCTCGGAGCTCGGCTGGCCGCACCTGCCGCCGAAGGGCTGGAAGCTCGTCGACCTCTTCCCGTGCATCACGGTCAACCTGCGCACATCGGTGCTGCGGATCGACACCTACATCCCGCTCGGGCCGGACGAGGTGATCCTCGAGTTCCGTGCGCTCGGCCTGAAGAGCGACACGCCCGCGATGCGGCGCCAGCGCGAGAAGGACGCGGCGGTGATCTGGAGCCCGTTCGGCCGAAACCTGCACGAGGACCTCCTCGCCTCGAGCGGCCAGGGCATCGCGATGGCGAAGGGCAGCCAGCCCATGTACGTGCTGCAGGCGCGCGAGGAGGACGCCACCATCCACGACGAGGTCGGGATGCGCCACTACCTCGCCGAGTGGAGCCGGCGCATGGGCCGCAGCTCCGCCGATCCGTACGCCACCGAGCGCGTCGGCGCACGCGCCGCCTGAGGAGCGACCGATGACCGTCAACCGGACCGAAGTGGAAGAGCTCGTCTACGAGACCTGTCTCCGCCTGGACGAGAAGGACTGGAAGGGCTTCCTCGATCTCTGCGACGAGAAGTTCAACTACAAGGTCACCGCGTACGCGCCGGAGATCCGCAACGAGATGACCTGGCTCGACCGCGACCGGGCGGAGGTGGAGGAGTTCATCGGGATGCTGCCGAAGCACAACACCGATCCCAATCCGCTGACGCGGCACGCGCAGGTGTGGAAGGTGAAGCTGGACGGCAACCGCGCCGACGTGGTGTCGAGCCTGCAGATCTTCCGCACCGCGCTGAACGGCGGCGCGACCGAGCTCTTCGCGGTCGGGAAGTACTTCGACACCGTCGCGCTCGACGGCGGGCGGCCGCGCCTGCTCGCGCGCCACGTCAAGCTCGACACGCGCGACCTCGGCTGGGGGACGCACCTGCCGCTGTGAGCGGCGCGCGGGTGCCGCCCGATCGCGCGCGGAGGCGCGCGCGGTCTAGCGGCTCCGCGCGGCCTTCACGAACTCGAGCGAGGTCCGAAACAGGTCGAGGTCCTTCTCGTAGTCGGCCGCATCCGCCCGGTCGATCTGGATCCACTCCCGCGAGCTCGCGACACCGCCGGGCTGGAACGGGACGACATTGTCCCTCGCGAACTGCAGCTCGGTCGCCGTGGCGGCCGGCAAGCGGAGTCCCACGCCGCCGCCGCTGATGCAGGCGAACATCTTGTCGCTGACGAAGTAGGCGTCGAGGCCGTTGATCCGCCTTGCGCTGACGCCGGGAAGCTTGAGAAGCAGCGCGTCGAGCTGCGCCTTGCGTCGGGCCGCTGAAGAATCGGTGCTCATGGGCGATATGTCCGAGTCGCTTCCTGCAAAACGAAAGTCCAGCCTCTTAGACCTGCCTTGACTGCTCCGGACCCTTACACGGCCCCGCGCGGCAGCGCGCGCCCCGGATCGTAGAACGGCAGGCGGGCGACTTGCGCCACCTCGGAATCGGCGGCTGCAACGAGAGCGCCTGGGGCCGCGACATCCCGAAGCCCGTAGCCTAGCGCGAGTTCGCGTCCGAGGATCGGCGACCAGGCCCGGCTGGTCACCTCGACGCGCGGAACGCCGGCGAGCGACCCCGCGTCCCGGCGCGCGAACCCGGCGAGACCGACGAGGCGCCGGTCCGGCGTGCGCCAGCGGCGCGCGCGCAGCGCCTCGCGCCCGACGAAATCGCGTCCGTCGAGGTCCACGAGCCGCTCGAGGCCGAGCTCGAACGGGTCGACCGGCCGCGCCAGCTCGTTCGCGAAGAGGATGTATCCCGACTCGATGCGCAGGCTGTTCGCGGCGTCGAAGCCGCATTCGGCGATGCCGTCGCCCGCGAAGCGCCGCCAGAGCGCGCCGGCCGCCGCCGCGGGAACGACGAGCTCGTAGCCGAGCTCGCCCGAGTACCCGATCCGGCCGATCGTCACCGCAGTGCCGGCGAGCGTCGCCGCGCGAAAGCCGAAGTAGGGAACGCCCGGCGGCGCGCCGAGGTGCCGCGCCAGCACGCGCGCTGAATCCGGGCCCTGCAGGGCGAGCACGGCTTGCTCGTCCGTCCGGTCGCTCACCTGCGCGCCCGCCCCCGGCACCGCGGCGGTTACGTGCGCAAGGTCCGACGGCCGCCCGGTGAAGAGCCAGTAGCGGTCCGCGGCGAGGCACCACACCGTCGCGTCGATGAACACGCTCCCGTCTTCACGCGGCAGCAGCGTGTAGGCGATCCGGCCGGGCGGAAGGCGCGCGAGACTGCGCGTCTGGAGCCGCTCGAGGAACGCGCGGGCGCCCGCGCCCGCGACCTCGAAGTGCCCCATGAAGGAGAAGTCGAACAGCCCGCAGGAACGCCGCGTCGCGAGGTGCTCCGCGACCGTGTCGGTGTAGACCGCTACAGGTTCCGCCATAGCATCAGCGCACCCACGACGATGCAGAGCACCGCGGCGAGCCGGCGCAATGTCCCGACGCTCACCGCGTGCGCAAGGCGCACGCCCGCCACGACGCCCGCGAGCTCGAACGCGGTGATCCACGCGGCCATGCGGAAGTCGATGGCGCCGTAGGCGAGGTTTCCCGCGGTGCCGAACACGGCCGCGACGATCTGGAGCACCTGGCTCGTCCCCACCGCGGCAAGCGGGACGAAGCCGGCGAGCACCATGATCGGCACCGAGAAGAGCGGCCCACCCGCCCCGGAGAGCCCCGAGCCGAACCCGGACACCGCGCCGACCCCGAGCAGCATCGCACGCTCGCCCGCCGCATGCCCGTCGCGGTGCCCCTCCCGGCGCGACGGCAGCAGGATGTACGCGCCGGCGAAGATCACGATCGCCGCGATGACGAGCGCGAGCGGGCGCGCGCCGAGCCGCGAGGCGGCCCACGCGCCGAGCACGCTGAACACCACCGCGCCGACGCACACCGGCGCCGTGATCCGCCAGTCGATCGAGCCGCGGCGCTGGAAGAGGACGGTGCCGAGAATCCCGGTGAAGACGAAGGTGAAGAGCGCCGTGGCGGCGGCCGCATGGACGGTGAGCCCGCCGAGATAGGCGAGCGCCGGGACGAGGAGGATCCCCCCGACGCCGACGGTGCCGATGAAGAGGCCGACGACGAGCGCCGCGGCCGCGATCAGAGCGTAGGCGATCAACGTGCGCGCCGCGCGCCCTAGCCCGCGGCGAACGCCTTGAGCTCGCTCGTGAGGAGGATCGAGAGCTGCTTCATCAGCGCGTAGCCGAGGCCGTGGTCCTCCTCCATCAGCGCGACGAGCCGCCTGCCGTCGAGGGCGAGCACCTCGCAGGGCGTGAGGCAGTAGGCGGTGGCGATGCGCCGCTGCGTGGTCTCGACCAGCGCCGCCCAGCCGAACACCTCGCCGCGGCGGATGATCTCGCCGGCCGAGGTGTCGCGCCGCCCGATGCCGAGGGTGAACCGCACCATGCCCTCGGTGAGGACGTAGAAGTCCTCGGCCGGGTCGCCGAGCGAGTAGATGCGCGTGTCCTGCGGGTAGCGCTCGCGGCGGGCGAGCAGCGCGAGGCGCGCGAGCTGCGCGCGCCCGAGCCCCGCGAAGAACGGCGCCGCACCGAGGATGTCGAGCTCCCCGGCAACCGCCGCTCCCGGCGCGGTCGAGTTCACCGTCGCGCGCTCACTTCTTCTTCCAGCCCACCATGTCGCGGAAGCGCGCGAGCTCGTCTTCCTTCATGAACACGGTGTGCTCCTTGCCGGGATAGGCGCGCGAGCGCACCTCGTCGCGGTAGTCGGAGAGCCCCTTCTCGAGGATCGGCACCAGGTCGACGTAGATCTTCGAGTGCCGCGGCACGTGCGCCTCGTAGAGATGGAAGAGGTCCGAGCCGATGATGTGCACGCCGTGGGCGCGGTTGCCCGCGCCCAGGCTGATCACCGGGACGGGGAGCGTCTCGGCCAGGTACTCGCAGACCTCCGAGGTCGTCACCTCGCACATGATCGAGAAGCAGCCGGCGTCCACCATCGCCCACGCGTCGTCGACGAGCTCCTTGGCGCGCTCCGCGGTCTTGCCCTGGGCGACGAAGCCGCCGAGCTGCGGCATGCGCATCGGGGTGATGCCGATGTGCCCCTGCACCGGGATCCCGGCCCTGACGATCGCCTCGATGTACTTCGCGTGGTGCTTGTTGCCCTCGCACTTCATCACCTCGGCGCCGCCCTGCGCGACGTACTTCGCGGCGTTGTCGACCGCCTGCTGCGCGGAGAGATGGAAGCTCATGTACGGCATGTCGACCATGCGCAGCCCGTACTTCGAGCCGCGCTTCACCGCCTGCGCCATGAACATCACCTCCTCGAACGACACCGAGGTGGTGGTCTCGTGGCCGAACAGCACCATGCCGCCGGTGTCGGAGACGCACAGGATGTCGATGCCCACGCGGTCGGCGATGATCGCGGTCTCGTAGTCGTAGACGGCGAGCTGCACGATCGGCTCGCCCTTCTTCATCTTCTCGACGAGCGACGGAATCGTGACCTTCTTGCGCGTCGGTGCGGCGGGCTTCTCGGCCATCGGGGCTCCTCCTGGGGTCTGGTGTTGGGCCTAAACGGACCTTCCTGCAGCAAGTCCTGTGCCGACGGGCGGCACCGCCCCGCCCCCTGCAATAACAACCGGGTGGCGGAGCAACCCGCGCGGGCTGTTTCGAAACGAAACTGGCGACCGTGCCCGGCGAAACAGCCTAGCTCCTCCTTCCCGTCCGCCCGCTGCGCGGCAGCCCCCACGCGCGGCGGCGCGTCCACAGCGCCTTGCGCCCGATGCCCAGCATGCGGGCGAGCTCGGTCTCGCTGTACCGGTCCTGGAAGCGGTCGACCGCATCGCGGATGTACGCCTCGACCGACAGCGGCCGGTCGGCCGCGCCCGGCGCGCTGCGGCGGGCGCTCGGCTTGGCCAGGCCCTCGGACAGCGCCGTGCACGTGAGGACGTCGCCATCCGAGAGGATCACCGCACGCTCGATCAGGTTCTCGAGCTCGCGCACGTTGCCGGGCCAGGCGTGATGCTCGAGAAAGGCCGCGAGATCGGGGCCGATCGCGCGGATCTTCTTGCCGAGCTTGCGCCCGTACACCTCGACGAAGTGGTCGGCGAGCAGGCGCACGTCCTGCCCGCGCTCGCGCAGCGCCGGGACCTGGATCGCGATGACGTTCAGGCGGTAGAAGAGATCCTCGCGGAACTTCCCGTCCGCGACGAGCGCCTCGAGGTCGCGGTTGGTCGCGGCCACGAACCGCACGTCGACGTTGAAGACGTGCCTGCCGCCGACCGGCCGCACCTCGCGGTCCTGGAGGACGCGCAGCAGCTTCACCTGCAGCGCGCTCGCAAGCTCGGAGATCTCGTCGAGAAAGAGCGTGCCGCCGTGCGCTTCGCGAATGAGGCCCTCGGTGGTCGCCGTGGCGCCGGTGAACGAGCCCTTGGCGTGGCCGAACAGCTCCGACTCGAGCAGCTCGGCCGGGATCGCGCCGCAGTTGATCGCGACGAACGGGCCGTTGGCGCGCTGGCTCGCGCGGTGGATGCTGCGCGCGACGAGCTCCTTGCCGGTGCCGCTCTCGCCCCAGATGAGCACGTTCGCGTCCGAAGGGGCGACCCGGCGCACGAGGTCGAGCACGCGGCGGATGCCGGCCGACTCGCCGATGATGCCCCGGTCCGGGTAGGCCTTGCGCAGGCTGCGCTTCAGCAGCGCGTTCTCGCGCCGCATGCGCCGCTCGGCGAGCGCGCGCGCGACCGCGTGCAGGAAGTCGTCGTTGTTGAACGGCTTGATGATGTAGTCGACCGCCCCCGCGCGCAGCGCCTCGACCGCGCTCTCGACCGACGAGTAGCTCGTCATCAGGATGATCGGCAGCTCGCGGTCGAGCTCGCGCAGGCTGCGGATCGCGTCCAGGCCGGTCGCGTCGGGCAGCTTCAGGTCGGTGATCACCAGGTCCACGACGCCGCCGTGCGCCGCGCGCAGGCCGTCGCGCACGGTGCCGGCCATCTCGGTCCGGTAGCCCTCGCCCGCGAGCAGGAGCTGGACGACCTCGGAGAGCCCCGGATCGTCGTCGATGACGAGGATGCGTTCGCGCACGACGGTGCGCGCGCGCTCGAGCGTCGCGCTCACCGCGCGGCCTCCGGTGCCGCGGCGGGCAGCTCGACCACGAAGCAGGCGCCGCCCGCCGGATGTTTCGCGGCGCGCAGCTCGCCGCCGAGCTCGTGCACGATCTCGCGCGAGATCGTCAGGCCGAGGCCGGTGCCTGCGCCCTCCGGCTTGGTGGTGAAGAACGGCTCGAAGATGCGGCCGAGGTGCTCGGGCGGGATGCCGGGCCCCTCGTCGCGGATCTCGAGCACCACCCGGTCGCCGCGCCGAGCGCCGGTGACCGTCACGCGCCCCTGGCCGCCCATCGCCTGCGCGGCGTTGAGGAGCACGTTGAGGACCACCTGCTCGAGCTGGCTCGGCTCGCCGAGCGCGACGAGCTCCGGCGCGATCGACACCTCCACCGTCACGCCGGGCGCGCCGGCGCGGTGCCGGAAGAGCGAGGCCGTCTCCTCGACCACCTGGGCGAGCGCGACCGCCTTGCGCGCCCCGCCGCGCACACGCGAGAAATCGGTCAGCGTGCGGGTGATCGCGAGGACGCGGGCGATGTTCGACGAGATCGAGGCGAGTCCGCGCTCGAGCATCTCGGGCGAGATGCCGCGTTTCGACCGCAGGATCTGCACCATCGAGTCGATCGCCGCGAGCGGATTGCTCACCTCGTGGCACACGCCGGCGACCATGAACCCGAGCGAGGCGAGCCGCGTCGTCTGCATGTCCTGGAGCGCCTGCGCCGCGGAGGACGACTCGTCGACCACGGCGAGCACCGTGCCCCACCGGGTGGGGTGCGCGGAGAGCCGCTCGCGCACCGCCCGGCCGTCGGCCTCGCGCACCACGTTCACCTCGCGCGCGACGCGCAGGTCCCCCGCGAGCGCCGCGTGGTACTCGGGGAAGAGCGCCGCGAAGTCCGCGCCGGCCGTACCGGCGCGTGCGCGCGCGCGCATCGGGCCGCTCGCGTGCAGCACCCGGCCGTCCGCGTCGACCACCATGACCGGCGTCGGGAGCGTCTCGAGCACCGCGAGCGGGCGCGCCGCGCCCGGCGTCTCGCGGCGGTGCGCGCCGGCGCTCATCCCCGCGCGCCCTGCGTCACCGAGCTTCCCCGCAGCGTGCGCTCGTCGATCGGCAGGCAGGCAGCCGCCGCGACGACGCTGGCGCCGATCGCGATGATCCACACCGCGGCGTAGCTGCCGGTGGTGTCGAAGGCGTAGCCCCCGAGCCATGCGCCGGCGAAGGCGCCGACCTGGTGCCCGAGCCACGCCAGGCTGAAGAGCGTCGACAGGTACTGCACGCCGAAGATCTGCGCGACGAGCGAGTTCGTCAGCGGCACCGTCCCGAGCCAGGTCGCGCCCATCACGATCGCGAAGACGGCGATGCTCCAGCTCGTCAGGGGCATCAGCACGAACGCGGTGATGGCCACCGCACGCAGCGCGTAGATCCCGCCGAGCAGGCGCTTCTTGCTGTAGCGGTCGCCGAGATAGCCGCACAGGAACGATCCGACCACGTTCGCGAGCCCGATCGCGGCGAGCGCGGTCATCCCCTCGAGCGCGGTGCCGCCGCGGTCGACGAGATACGCGGGCAGGTGGACCATGATGAAGAGCGTCTGGAACCCGCAGACGAGGAAGCTGCCGGTCAGCAGCCAGAAGCCCCGGTGCCGCCCCGCCTCGCGCAGCGCCTGCCCGAATCCCTGCCCGCCGCCGGGCGCCACCGTCGTGCGGCCCGCGAGCGCCGCGGCCAGCGGCACGATCAGGAATGCGGACGCCGCGAGCACGACGAGCGCGTTGAACCACCCGAACTGCGCGATCAGGGCCTGCGAGTAGGGCAGCATCGCGAACTGCCCGATCGATCCGCCCGCCCCGGCGATCCCGAGCGCGATCGTGCGGCGCGCCGGCGGCGCGCGCCGGCCGCCGCCGCCGAGCACGACGCCGAAGCTGCATGCGCTCAGGCCGATCCCGATGAGGACGCCGGTCGAGAGGCCGAGCTCGAAGCCGGTGTTCGAGTAGGCCATCAGGACCAGTCCCGCGGCGTAGCTCAGGCCCCCGACGGCGAGGACGCGTCCGGCGCCGTAGCGGTCCGCGATCGCGCCGGCGAACGGCTGGGCGAGGCCCCAGAGCAGGTTCTGCAGCGCGATCGCCGCCGAGAAGGTCTCGCGTCCCCAGCCGAGGGCGCTGCACATCGGCTGCAGGAACAGGCCGAAGCCCTGCCGCGTGCCGAGCGCGATGAAGAGGATCGCGGCCGCGCAGGCGAGCACGACGGTGGGCGTACGCCAGCCGGGCAAGGCGAGAGCGACGGGGGCGTCCATGAGCGGGCGAGTCTAGCCCGCCCGCCCGGATCCCGCACCGTGCGGTCGACGCCGGCGCGGCGCCGCGATCGGGCTAACGGGCCGAGTGGCCCGTGAGCTTCACTTCGACCTTCTCCTCGAGGCTCGCGTAGTAGGCGCGCAGCACCTCGAGCACCTCGGGCCGGCTGAACTCCGCCGGCACCGGCGAGCCCTCGGAGAGCCACTTGCGCAGCTTCGTGCCCGACACGAGCAGGCGGTCGGCGTCGTCGTGCGGGCAGGTGCGCGCGGAGGCCATGCCGCCGCACTTGTAGCACCAGAACGTCCAGTCGATCTTGAGCGGCTGGGTCTCGAGCGCGCCCTTCGGGATCTCGTCGAAGATGCGGTGCGCGTCGAACGGCCCGTAGTAGCTCCCCACGCCGGCGTGGTCGCGCCCGACGATGAGATGCGAGCAGCCGTAGTTCTGGCGGAAGAGCGCGTGCAGCAGCGCCTCGCGCGGGCCGGCGTAGCGCATGTCGAGCGGATAGCCGGCGTGGATCACCGTGTCGGTGCGGAAGTAGCGCTCGATCAGCACGCCGATCGCCTGCGCGCGCACGTCGGCCGGGATGTCGCCCGGCTTCAGGTTGCCGAGCAGCGAGTGGATCAGCACGCCGTCGCAGGTCTCGATCGCCACCTTCGCGAGGTACTCGTGCGAGCGGTGCATCGGGTTGCGCGTCTGGAAGGCGGCCACCCTGGACCAGCCGAGCCGCTCGAACGCGGCACGCGTCTCGGCCGGCGTCATGAAGAGCGCGCCGTACGCGGTCTTGAATCCGCCGTCGGACAGCACCTTCACCGGCCCGGCGAGGTTGACCTCGCCCTGCTCCATCACCATCTTCACGCCCGGGTGCTCGAGGTCGGTGGTGCGGAACACCGACATGCACTCGTGCGCCTTGTCGATCGCGTACTTCTCGGTCACGCGCATCGTCGCCAGCACCGCCCCGTCGTCGGGGTCCACGAGCGCGACCTCGGACCCGGTCTTGATGCCGTCGGCGGCCGACTTTGCCGCGGAGAGCGTGATCGGGATCGGCCAGAAGAGGCCGTTCGCCATCCGGTACCCGTCGCACACGCCCTCCCAGTCGCCGTGCGTCATGAACCCGTCGAGCGGCGTGAAGCCGCCGATGCCGAGCATGACGAGGTCGCCCTTCTCGCGCGAGCTCACGCGCAGCTGCGGCAGGGCACGGGCGCGGGCCTGCTCGGCGGCGAGCGCGGCGCCGTCGGCGAGGAGGGGCTTGAGGCGGCCGCCCCCGTGGGGGCCGACGAGTCCGGGCATGGGCGAGCCTCGCTTGGGAGAGCGGCTATTCTGCGCAGGGCGCCGCGCGAGCGACAACCCAGACCTTTTGATTGGCGGATCAAGGTCCCTGATTCGAGCGCTTGTCACGTTCGGCGCCGCCGGGCGCTGGCCCCTCCCCCGACCGGCTTGCTAGACTGCCCGCATGGATCGGCACGCCTTCAAGCCCGACACCCGCTACACGCTCGCCTGGAAGGACGCGGACGGGCGGGTGCGGCCGCTCAACGTCTACGTCTACCGGCTGTACGACAGGTTCATGGTGGTGCGGGAGGCCGGCGCGGCCGGCCTCGTCCGCAGGATCGACTACGACGCGGTCGAGCGCATCGTGAGCGAGCGCGAGGTCGCGCCGGCCGACCGCTTCTTCCTTCCCGCCGGCATCCTCGACGAGGCGAGCTGGCGCGACCGCAGCGCGATGCAGCACTACGCGTCGGCGCCCGGACGGGGGAAGTGATGGCGCGGGCGGCCCCGGAGCCCGCGGAGTCACCGGCGCCCGACAACCGGCGCTGGCTCGCGGTGGTCGCGCAGCTGCCGGTGGACGACGCCGCCGGGCGGATGAAGGTCCTGCGCATGCTCGAGACGCTCGGCTGCGCGGTGCTGCGCGACGGGGTCTACCTGCTCCCGGAAAGCGCCGAGAGCCGCCACGGCCTGCAGCGGCTGGTCGACTACGTCGCGCGCATCCACGGCTCCGCGCACCTCCTCTCGGTGCGCAGCGCGGACGACGCGCAGACCCGGCAGTTCCGCGGGCTGTTCGACCGCTCCGCCAAGTATCGCGAGCTGATCAAGACGGTGGAATCGCTGCAGGCGGGCTTCGGCGTCTCCGACCCGGCCGCAATCCGGCACGTGCTCATGAAGCAGCGTCAGGAGTTCGACGCGATCGGCACGCTCGACTTCTTCGGCTCGCCGCTCAAGGACAAGGCCGAGAAGGTCCTGACCGACATGGAGGCCAGGGTCCACGCGATGATCTTTCCCGAAGCGGCGCCGCGAGTGAGCGACGCGGCGGTGCCGCGAGGCAACAGCCGCAAGTACTTCCGCCGCGCGTGGGCGACGCGCACGCCGCTCTTCGTCGACCGGCTCGCCTCCGCGTGGCTGATCCGCCGCTTCATCGATCCGGAAGCGATCATGGTGTGGCTCGACGCTCGCAAGGCGTGCCCCGCGACCGCGGTGAGCTTCGGGTTCGAGGGCGCGACGTTCCGCAACAGCCGGCATCGGGTCACCTACGAGGAGCTCCTCGCGAGCTTCAAGCTGGACCGCAATCCGGCGCTCGCGAAGATCGGCCGCATCGTGCACGCCCTCGACCTGAACGACCAGGGTGTCGCCGAGGCGGCCGGCGTGGCGACGCTCCTCAACGGCGCCAAGCGCCGCGCCGAGACCGACGATCAGCTCCTCGCCGAGAGCGAGAAGACCTTCGACCTCCTCTACGAGGCGTACTTCGAGGCCCCGGCGAAGGGCGCGGCCTAGCGCCGGGCGCGCCCCGCCGCGCCGCCGCGCGCGGTCACTTCTGCTTCTCCTTGATCTCTTCCTGCTGCAGGCGCCGCAGCTCGCGCAGGCGCGCGTCGATCACCGACAGGGTGTAGAAGTCGCCGTCGCCGGCCGCCTGTGCGAGCTGGAGCTGGTCGACCGCGGCGGCGAGCCCGCCCTGCAGGTAGTACCCCTCGGCGAGCGCGCGATGCTGGTCGGTGCGCTTCCCGAGCGCGGAATAGGACTTCGCGATCAGGCGGTAGGCGCGCGCGTCCTGCGGGCGCTGCTTCAGCACCTCGCGCAGCACCTCGATCGCGCGCGCGTGGCTGCCGAGCGCCTGCAGCACCTCCGCGTACTCGTAGAGCACGCCTGCGTTGTCCGGGTGGTTCCCGGCGGCAGCGGCGATGATCTTCTCCGCGCCTGCGCGGTCGCCCACGGCCATCCGCACGCGCGTCGCGAGCGTCTCGATCATCGGGTGCGGCGCGGCAGACTTGCGCAGCAGCCCCACCTCGCGCTCTGCTGCGGCGTAGTCCTTGGCGCGCAGCAACGCCTGGGCATAGCCGTAGCGCGTCGCGGCCTCGGTCGCGAACCGCTTCTCGGCGAGCAGCGTGCGGAAGTGGGCGACCGCGTCCTGCGGCGCGCCATCGCCCGCGCGCAGCTTCGCGCGCACGAGCTGGAACTCGATCGAGTCGGGACGCTGGCGGTACGGGGCCTCCTGCGCGCGGTTCTGCATGTCGGCGATGCGCTCGACGGTCAACGGGTGCGTGCGCAGGTACGCCGGGGCGTTGTTGTCGTACAGGCGCGTGTTCTGCTGCAGACGGGCGAAGAACGAGGCCATGCCCGCGGGCTCGTAGCCGCCGTCCTGCAGGATCTGGAAACCCATGCGGTCGGCCTCGCGCTCGAAGTCGCGGCTGTAGTTGAGCATGGCCGCCATCGGCGCGGCCTGCGAGGCGATCATGGCGCCCTGGGCGAGCTGCGGGCTCGACCGCGCCGCCAGCGCCGCCAGCCCGAGGCCGACGAGCGCGAGCGGCGAGAGCTGGTTGGCCGCCTGCAGCTGGCGGGCGAGATGGCGCTGCAGGACGTGCGCGATCTCGTGCGCCATCACGCCCGCGAACTCGGACTCGGTCTGCGCGTTCGTGATCAGCCCGCTGTGCACGCCGATGAATCCGCCCGGCAGGGCGAACGCGTTGATCATCCTGTCGCGCACGACGAAGAAGGTGAACTCCTGCCGCGCGTCGACGCTCACGGCCACCAGGCGCTGCCCGACCGACTGCACGTACGCGCTGACCTCCGGATCGTCGACGTAGTCCGGGTCGCGCCCGATCTGGCGCAAGATCTGCTCGCCGATCCGGCGCTCCTGCTGCGGCG
>CAZIXQ010000062.1:0-16434 GCA_964543155.1 uncultured Enterobacteriaceae bacterium | reverse complement strand
AGTTCTACCGCGTCGACACGGTCATGCGCGCGGAGAAGCGCGCCGAGTGGAACCGTCCCGATCTGTGGCCGATCGCCGCTGCGCTCGCCCTGTTGGTCGCCGCGGTGGTGCCGGCGCTCGTCGCGTACCGTCGGCGCGAGCGCGCCGCTGCGCGCGCCGCATAGCCGCATGCTGGCCTACATCGTCCGGCGGTGTCTCTACGCCATCCCGATCCTGATCGGGGTGAACCTGATCACGTTCGCGCTGTTTTTCGTCGTGAACACGCCCGAGGACATGGCGCGCATGCAGCTCGGCGCGAAGCGGGTCACGCCGGACGCGATCGAGAAGTGGAAGGCCGAGCGCGGCTACGACCGGCCGCTGCTCTGGAATGGCGGGCAGGAAGGTTTGCGTCGCCTCACCGACACGATCTTCTTCGCGAAGTCGGTGCGGCTGTTCGCGTTCGACTTCGGCAACGCGGACGACGGGCGCTCGATCGGGCACGAGATCCGCACGCGGATGTGGCCGAGCCTCGCCCTCGCGATCCCGTCCTTCCTGGTCGGGCTGGCGGTGTACGTCTCGGTTGCGCTCATGCTCGCGTTCTTCCGTGCGACCTACCTGGACTTCTGGGGCGTCGTCGCGTGCGTGGCGATGATGTCGGTGTCGGCGCTCTTCTACATCATCGGCGGGCAGTACCTGGTGAGCAAGCTCTGGAGCCTGGTGCCGATCTCGGGCTTCCAGCCGGGGCCGGACGCGGTGAAGTTCCTGGTCCTGCCGGTGCTGATCGCGCTCGTCGCCGGGTTCGGAGCCGAGGTGCGCCTCTTCCGCACCTTCTTCCTCGAGGAGATGGGCAAGGACTACGTGCGCACCGCGCGGGCCAAGGGCCTCGCCGAGACCGCGGTGCTGTTCGGGCACGTGCTCAAGAACGGCGCCATTCCGATCCTCACCGGCGTGGTCGCCGCCATTCCCAAGCTCTTCCTCGGCAGCCTGCTCGCCGAGTCGTTCTTCGGCATCCCCGGGCTCGGCAGCTACACCATCGACGCGATCCAGGCCCAGGACTTCGCGGTGGTCCGGTCGATGGTCTTCCTCGGCTCGGCGCTGACGATCCTCGGCTACCTGCTCGCCGACGTCTCGTACACGCTCGTCGACCCGCGCGTGAGGTTCGAGTGATGCCGGTCGTCCTGTGGACCGACGCGCCGGTATGGCTGCTGGTCGCGAGCGCGATCGGGTACTTCGCGTACGTGCGCGGGCACGAGCATCTCGCCGCGCCGTGGCGCCGCGTGATGCGGAGCGCACCGGGCATGAGCGCGCTGGTCGTCCTGGCGGCCTTCATCGCAGTCGGACTGCTCGACTCGCTCCACTTCCGGCCGCAGCTCGAGGGCAGGGACAGGCAGGGCGCGCCGGTCTACGCCGCGGAGGTCCGGAGCCTCCTCGACGTGCTCGTCATGCCGCTGAAGACCCGGACCGAGCGCACGTACTCGGCGCCGCTGGCGACCCATGCGTTCGCGAAGGAGACCACGGAGCTCGCGGGCGGTGGCGTCGCCCGGGAGTTTCCGCGGCTGCGCTACGGGGGCGCGCATCTCGAGGATCCGGAGGATCGCTCCCGCGACATCGCGCTGACCGTCGTGCAGGGCCTCCTCGCCGCGGCCGCGATCATGGCCCTTGGCGCCTGGATCACGGCCGCGCTCGTCGGCCGCCGGCTCGGCGTCACGACCGCGGCGGCCTGGCGGGCGATCGGGCGCGGCGAGACCGCGGTGCCGTGGCGCGCCATCCTGCTGACGAAGACGGCGCTCCTCGCCGTCGCATTGCCGGCGGCGCTCCTCGCCGCGAACTACCACGTGCTCGGCACCGACAAGGTGGGCCAGGACGTGCTCTATCTCTCGCTCAAGAGCATCCGTACGGGACTGGTCATCGGTACGCTCACCACCCTCGTCATGCTCCCGTTCGCCGTGCTGCTCGGGATCATGGCTGGCTACTTCAAGGGCTGGATCGACGATCTCATCCAGTACGTCTACACGACGATCAACTCGATTCCCGGGGTCCTGCTGATCGCCGCGGCGGTCCTGATGATGCAGGTGTACATCGACAAGCACCCGGAGCTCTTCCCGACGACCGCGCAGCGCGCCGACTTCCGGCTGCTGCTGCTGTGCGCGATCCTGGGGGTGACGACCTGGACCGGGCTCGCGCGCCTGCTGCGCGGCGAGTCCCTGAAGCTGCGCGAGCTCGAGTACATCCAGGCGGCGCATGCGTTCGGCGTGCGCCATGCGCGCGTCATCACGCGCCACATCCTGCCCAACGTGATGCACATCGTGCTGATCACGCTGGTGATGGACTTCAGCGGGCTGGTGCTCGCCGAGGCGGTGCTCTCCTACGTCGGCGTCGGCGTCGACCCGTCGATGATCAGCTTCGGCACCATGATCAACGCGGCGCGCCTCGAGATGGCGCGCGAGCCGATGGTCTGGTGGACGCTCGGCGCGGCGTTCGTGTTCATGTTCGTGCTCGTGCTGGCGGCGAATCTCTTCGCCGACGCGGTACGCGACGCGTTCGACCCGCGCGTGCGCGTCGGCGCCGCGCCGGCGCTCCACGCCGCGGGGCGCGGATGAGCGACCTGCTGCTCGAGGCGGAGGGGCTGCGCACCTCGCTCGAGGCGAGCGGCGGCGAGGTGGTGCGGGCGCTCGACGGGGTCGACCTCGCGATCGCGCGCGGCGAGACCTTCGCGATCGTCGGGGAGTCGGGGTGCGGCAAGAGCATGACCGCCCTGACGCTGATGCGCCTGCTGCCGGAGCAGGGCCGCGTGGTGGGCGGGACCGCCCGGCTCGACGGCACCGATCTCCTCGCCCTGCCGGAACTGCGCATGCGCGACGTGCGCGGCGGACGGATCGCGATGATCTTCCAGGAGCCGGCGACCAGCCTCAATCCGGTGCTGACGATCGGACGCCAGATCGTCGAGGTCCTGGAGCGGCACGTCGGGCTGCGCGGCGCGGCGGCGCGCGCGCGCGCGCTGTCGCTCCTCGACGCGGTCGGCATCGCCGACGGCGCGCGCCGGCTCGACGAGTATCCGTTCCAGCTCTCGGGCGGAATGAAGCAGCGCGTCATGATCGCGCTCGCGCTCGCGGCGGAGCCGGAGCTGCTCGTTGCCGACGAGCCGACGACCGCGCTCGACGTGACGATCCAGGCCCAGGTGCTCGAGGTGCTCGCGCGGCTGCAGCGCGAGCGGGGCATGGCGATCCTGCT
This sequence comes from uncultured Enterobacteriaceae bacterium, assembly GCA_964543155.1. Lineage (GTDB taxonomy): Bacteria > Pseudomonadota > Gammaproteobacteria > Burkholderiales > SG8-39 > JAGVSZ01. The sequence continues at coordinate 13,224 of CAZIXQ010000062.1, read as the reverse complement.
GATCACCCACGACCTCGGCGTCGTCGCCGGGATGGCGCACCGCGTCGCGGTGATGTACGCCGGGCAGATCGTGGAGGTCGGGCCGCGCACGGCGTTTTTCCGCGCGCCGCAACACCCCTACGCACGCAAGCTCTTCGCCGCGCTCCCGGGCGCGGGCGCGCGCGGGGCGGCACTCGAGGTGATCCCGGGGCAGGTGCCCTCGCTCGCGGGAGCCTTCCCCGGCTGCCGGTTTGTGGAGCGCTGCGAGCATGCCTTCGAGCGCTGTCGCACCGAGCCGCCGGGCTGGACGCGCGTCGGTGAGGGGCATCTGGTCCGCTGTCATCTCCGCGAGGGCGAGGTCGCGGGCGAGCTGGCGGCGCCGGCGCCGACCGAGGTCGGCGCGGCCGAACACGCGGTCGCCCCACCGCTCCTGGAGGTGTGCGACCTGAAGGTGCATTTTCCGATCCGGCGCGGGATCCTGAAGCGCACCGTCGGGCACGTCAGGGCGGTGGACGGCGTATCGCTCTCGATTCCCGCCGGGCGGACCCTCGCGCTCGTGGGCGAGTCGGGTTGCGGCAAGACGACGGTGGGGAAGGCCGTGCTGCAGCTCGTCCGGCCGACCGCGGGCGAGGTGCGCTTCGGCGGGACGGCGCTGACGCAGCTGCGCGGCGCGGCATTGCGCGCGCGGCGCGCGGACTTCCAGATCGTGTTCCAGGACCCGTACTCGTCGCTCAATCCGCGCATGCGGGTGCACGACATCCTGATGGAGGGGATGGCGGCACTCGATGTGCTGCCGTCGCGGGCTGCGCGCGAAGCGCGCATCCTCGAGCTCCTCGATCACGTGGGGCTGCCGGTCGGGGCGCAGTGGCGCTACCCGCACGAGTTCTCGGGCGGCCAGCGCCAGCGCATCGCGATCGCACGGGCGCTCGCGGTAGATCCGAAGCTCGTCGTGTGCGACGAACCGACGAGCGCGCTGGACGTTTCGGTGCAGGCGCAGATCCTGAACCTGCTGAAGCGCCTGCAGCGCGAGATGGGTCTCGCGTACCTCTTCATCACGCACAACATCGGCGTCGTCGCGTACCTCGCCGACGAGGTGGCGGTGATGTATCTCGGGCGCATCGTGGAGCGGGGGGCGGTGGCCGAGGTGCTGGGCAGTCCCCGGCATCCCTACACGCAGGCGCTGCTCGCCGCGGTGCCGGACCTCGAACGCCAGCAGATTGCCGCGCAGGTGGCGGGCGAACTGCCCTCGCCGGTCTCGCCGCCTTCAGGCTGCCACTTCCACCCGCGCTGCCCGCACGCGACGATCGGCTGCCGGGCCGAGTACCCGGCGGCCGTCCGGGTCAGCCCGACGCACGAGGTGCGGTGCGTCCTCTATGCGGCGATGGGGGGCTAGGACCCCGACGAGCGGCCCGCGAACTGCGCGGGCGCGCTCGGCTGCGGTGCCGGCGGCGTCTTCGCCGTCGTCTTGCTGGGCGGTCCCTGCGGCGACTTCTTGGCGCTCTTGGTCGGGCGCGGCGCCGGGCCCGTGACCGTGACCGTGAGGGTCTTGCCGACCGTGAGCGGGTCGCCGCCGTTCGCGTTGCGCACGTCGGCGAGCTTCGCGCCGAGGGCGCGTGCGATCGACGAGAGGGTGTCGCCCTTCTTCACCCGGTACTGCACGATGCGTCCCGCCGCGGGCGGGGTGAAGATCGGCGGGAGCGGTTCGGTCGCCGCCGCGCTGCCCTTCTCGGGCACGAGCAGCTGCTGGCCGACCGCGGGCGTCGTCCGCGAGCGGAGGCCGTTTACCGCGCGCAGCCGCTCGGCGGTGATGCCGTGCTCCGCGGCGATCTTCTCCAGCCGGTCGCCGGCCTTGAACGTGTACACCTGCCACGAGGACAGGGGCGTCACGTGCCCCTCGAGGTTGAGCAGGAACACCTCGGCGCGATCGGCCGGCAGCACCAGCTCCGGCGCCACGGCGGCGGAGACCACCGGGCGGTTGTGCGCCGGGTTCAGCGCCACCAGTTCGTCGACCGGCATCTCCGCGAGCTTGGCGGCGACCTTGAGGTCGATGTCGCGCGTGAGCGTCACCGTGACGAAGTAGGGCGCGTTCGGAATCGGGTCGAGCTGGACGCCGGCCGCCGCTGGGTTGGCCACGATGTTCTTGAATGCCTGCAGCGACGGGACGTAGTAGCGGGTCTCGCGCGGAATCGCCACCGACTCGTAGTCGGCGGGCCTGCCGCGCGCCCGGTTGCGATCGATCGCGCGCGCGAGGCCGTTTTCCCCCATGTTGTAGGCGGCGAGCGCCAGGTGCCAGTTGCCGAACTGCTCGTGGAGCGCCTGGAGGTAATCGAGCGCCGCGTCGGTCGAGGCCATGATGTCGCGGCGACCGTCGTACCACCAGTTCTGCTCGAGGTTGTAGTTGCGCCCGGTGGAGGGGATGAACTGCCACAGCCCGGAGGCGTGGGCGCGCGAGTAGGCCATCGGATTGAACGCGCTCTCCACCATCGGCAGCAGCGCGAGCTCGGTCGGCATGCCGCGGCGCTCGATCTCCTCGACGATGTGGAAGAGATAGCGCCGGCTGCGCTCGACGATGATGCGGATCTGCTCCGGCCGCTGCGCGTACCACGCCTGGCGCTGGACGACGAGCGGCCCGGTGAGGTCGGGGATCGCGAAACCGCCCCGGATGCGCTCCCAGAGATCGGCCGGCCCGGCCGCTGGCGTCGCGCCGCGCGTTCCGACGTCGCGCACCTCGCGCACTTCGACCCCGGTCACCGCCGCTTCGGGCCTTTCCTGCTCGGCGGCGAGCGACGGGTCGGAGAGGTCGTGCAGGGAGGAATCGACGGCGAGTGCCGGGCCCCCGAATGCGGCGGCAAGAGCCAGCAGGAGCGGCGGCAATGCGCGCGCGTTCGGAATCACTTGCCCTCCTCGAAGGTCGCGCGATGATACGGAGCGCCTGGCGCGACGGTCAAGGAGAATCAGGCCCTTGCGCGCACTTCGCCGCATCGCCCGGCGCCCCGGGTCGGCCTCGTCGGCGCGCCACGCAGGTGTCGAGCTTGCGTCGTCGGATCACCTGCGCCGGGCGCCCGGCCAGCAAGGACCGTGCCGCAGCGGCGCAGCGCGTTTGGGCGATAATGTGCGCGTCGCATGCGCCGAGACGAGGCAATCGCAGTGCAGCCGCCCGATCCATCAACGCTCCCCGAATGGCTCGCGAGCGCGAAGGGTGCGTACGTGCTCGACTGGGAGCGGGCGCAGGTCGACAGCGCCGTCGAGGACGTGTTCGGCTACAACGCGCTGCAGATCGGGTTGCCCGAGATCGACTTCCTGCGCGCGAACCGCATGCCGCTGCGCTTCAGCGCCGGGCTCGCCGCGAACTGCAGCCTGCGCGCGGATCCTCGGCACCTCCCGCTCGCGGCGCAGAGCGTCGATCTCGTGGTGCTGCCGCACGTGCTCGAGTTCGACCCGGACCCGCACCAGATCCTGCGCGAGGCCGAGCGCGTGCTCCGGCCCGAGGGGCAGATCGTCATCGCGGGCTTCAACCCGGTCAGCCTGTGGGGCCTCAAGCGGCGGCTCTGGGGCAAGCGCACCGAGTACCCATGGTGCGGGGACTTCATCGGCCTCCTGCGGCTGCGCGACTGGCTGAAGCTGCTCGGCTTCGAGCTGAACGGCGGGCGCTTCGGCTGCTACGCGCCGCCGGTGAACCAGACGGTGTGGCTGCAGCGCTTTGCCTTCATGGAGAAGGCCGGCGACCGGTGGTGGCCGATCTGCGGCGGCGTGTACGTGGTGCGCGCGATCAAGCGCGTGCACGGCATGCGGCTCGTCACGCCGGCATGGAAGAACGGCGGCGCGAAGGTGCGTGCGCTTGCCGCGGTCGCGCAGCGCGCGCCCGCGCCGGAGGCGCACGTGGCGCACGGCCGGCGCGCGGCCGGGCACCTGCGTCTGATCGTGGGGGGGGCCGGCGAGCCGAAGCCCGAGAGCGAATGACGCGGTCGGCAGCGTGACCGACGTCGTTCGCGTCTACACCGACGGCGCCTGCAAGGGCAATCCGGGTCCGGGCGGGTGGGGCGCGCTGCTGCGCTCGGGGACGCACGAGCGCGAGCTCTGCGGCGGGGAGCCCGCGACCACCAACAACCGGATGGAGCTCACCGCGGTGATCCGCGCGCTCGAGGCGCTGAAGCGACCCTCGCGCGTGGAGGTCTACACCGACTCGGAGTACGTCAAGAACGGCATCACCGAGTGGCTGCCCAACTGGAAGCGGCGGGGCTGGAAGACCGCCGACCGCAAGCCGGTGAAGAACGTCGACCTCTGGCAGGCGCTCGAGGCGGCGGCGGCGCGCCACGAAGTGCACTGGCACTGGGTGCGCGGCCACGCCGGCCACGCGGAGAACGAGCGTGCGGACGCCCTCGCGAACCGCGGCGTGCGCCAGGCCGACGCGAGGTAGGGGCGCGATGTCCAAGCACCGCTGGTCGGCCATCGCCCTGGCGCTTGCCCTCCTCGTGGCGCTGGCCGTCTCTGCGTACTACGTCAACCGGGCGCCCGCGCCCGGCGCGGTGGGCGCGGTGTCCGGACCGGGGGCCGCCGCAAAGGGGCCGGGCGGCCCGGTGACCGTCGAGGTGGCGAAGGTCGCGACTGCCACCGTGGAGGAGGACGTCGATGCCGTCGGCACGCTGCGCTCGAACGAGGCGGTGGTCGTGCGCCCGGAAATCTCCGGACGCATCGAGCGCCTGAACTTCACCGAGGGCGCGCCCGTCCAGAAGGGCCAGGTCATCGTCGCCCTCGACGACTCGGTGCCGGCGGCGGAGCTCGCGCAGGCGAGGGCCAACCTCGCCCTCGCGGAGAGCAACTACCAGCGCACGCAGGAGCTCGAGAAGCAGAAGTTCGTCAGCGCGACGGCGAAGGACCAGGCCCTCAACGGGCTGCGCGTGGCCCAGGCGAACGTCCAGCTTGCCGAGGCGCGCCTCGCGAAGACCAAGATCGTGGCGCCGTTCGGCGGCATCATCGGCATCCGGCAGGTGAGCGTGGGCGACTACGTGAAGGAGGGGCAGGACCTCGTGACGCTGGAGGACATCTCCGCGCTCAAGGTCGACTTCAGGGTGCCGGAGCAGCTCCTCGCCGCGCTCCGGCCGGGCCAGGCGGTGGAGATGCAGAGCGACGCGCTCCCCGGGCGCAAGTACGTCGCCACCGTCGATGCGATCGACCCGCTGGTCGACCAGGCGGGGCGCGCGGTGCTGCTGCGCGCGCGCCTGCGGAACAGCGACGGGCAGCTCCGCCCGGGCATGTTCGTGCGCACGCGACTCATCGTGTCGCAGCGCCAGAATGCGCTGACGGTGCCGGAGGAGGCGCTCGTGCCGGTCGGCGCGGACCAGTTCGTCTTCCGCATCGCGGACGGCAAGGCGCAGCGGGTGAAGGTCCGGGTCGGCGCGCGCCGCGCCGGGGTGGTCGAGGTGGTCGAGGGGCTCGCGGCGGGCGACACGGTGGTCACCGCGGGCCAGCTCAGGCTGCGCGACGGGGTTCAGGTGGTCGTGGGCGGCCCCGGCGGCAAGCCGGCCGCGCCGCCGGTCGCCGGAACGCAGGACAAGCCCGCGGCCAGCCCCGCCGGGGCCGATCGGAAGGCGGGCAGCTAGAGATGGTTCTTTCCGACCTCTGCATCCGCAGACCCGTCCTCGCCACGGTGCTCAGCCTCGTGGTCGTGCTGCTCGGCGTCGTGAGCTACCAGCGGCTGTCGGTGCGCGAATACCCCAAGATCGACGAGCCGGTCGTCACCGTCGAGACGAAGTACCGCGGGGCGAGCGCGGAGATCATCGAGTCGCGCGTGACCAAGGTGCTCGAGGACTCGCTCGCCGGCATCGAGGGCGTCGACGTGCTGACCTCGATCAGCCGCGCGGAGTCGAGCCAGATCACCGTGCGCTTCCGCCTGGAGCGCAATCCCGATGCGGCGGCGAGCGACGTGCGCGACCGGGTGGCGCGCGTGCGCGGCCGCCTGCCCGAGGACATCGAGGAGCCGGTCATCGCCAAGGTCGAGGCCGACGCCAACCCGATCATCTGGCTCGCATTCTCGAGCGACCGCTATTCGCCGCTCGAGGTGAGCGATTTCGCGAGCCGGCTCGTGAAGACGCGCCTGCAGACGCTGCCCGGTGCGGCTGACGTGCGGATCTTCGGCGAGCGCCGCTACTCGATGCGGATCTGGCTCGACCGCAACAAGCTCGCGGCCTACCGCCTCACCCCGCAGGACGTCGAGGACGCGCTGCGGCGGCAGAACGTCGAGGTCCCGGCGGGGCGGATCGAGAGCCGCGCGCGCGAGTTCTCGGTGGTCGCGGAGACCGACCTGGCCCGACCCGAGCAGTTCGACGACGTGATCGTGAAGTACGTGAACAGCTACCCGGTGCGCATCCGCGACGTCGGCCGCGCCGAGATCGGCGCGCAGGACGAGCGCTCGGTAGTGCGCTTCAACGGCAAGCCGGCGGTGGCGCTCGGCGTGATCAAGCAGGCGACCGCGAACCCGCTCGAGCTGTCGCAGGCGATCCGGGCGGAGCTGCCGAAGGTGATCGCCGACCTGCCGGAGGGCGTCACGGTGAACATCGCGTACGACTCTTCGGTGTTCATCGACCGCTCGATCAAGGCGGTGCTGCAGGCGATCGGCGAGGCGATCGCGCTCGTGGCGCTGGTGATCTTCGTGTTCCTGCGGTCGCTGCGGGCCTCGATCATCCCGCTCGTCACCATCCCGGTGTCGCTCGTCGGCGCCTTCGCGCTGATGTACCTCTTCGGGTTCACGGTCAACACGCTGACGCTCCTCGCGCTCGTGCTCGCGATCGGGTTGGTGGTCGACGACGCGATCGTCATGCTCGAGAACATCTTCCGTCACGTCGAGGCGGGCATGCCGCCGTTCGAGGCGGCGCTCGTGGGGTCGAAGGAGATCGGTTTCGCCGTGGTCGCCATGACCCTGACGCTCGCCGCGGTATACGCGCCGATCGCGTTCATGACCGGCCGCACCGGAAAGCTCTTCATCGAGTTCGCCCTCACGCTCGCCGGCGCGGTGCTCGTATCCGGATTCACCGCGCTCACCCTGTCGCCGATGATGTGCTCGAAGCTTCTGCGGCAGGAGACGCGGCACGGCTGGCTGTACAACGTGGTCGAGCGCGCTCTGGCCGCGCTCACGCAGGGCTATCGGCGCGCTCTGGTGGCTGCGCTGGGCGCGCGGTGGCTGGTGCTCGCCGTCGGCGCGGTGGTCGCGGCGGCGAGCGTGCTGCTGTTCAACGCGCTCAAGCAGGAGCTCGCGCCGGTGGAGGATCGCGGCGTCGTGCTGGGGGTGTTCGTCGGGCCGGAGGGCGCGACGATCGACTACACCGACCGCTACGGTCGGCAGCTCGAGCGGATCTACGCGCAGACCAGGGACTCGGAGCGCTACTTCGTCGTCTCGGGCAATCCGGTCGTGTCCCAGGGCATCTCCTTCCTTGGCCTCACCGACTGGGACGAGCGCGACCGAAAATCGATGGACATCCAGCGCGAGCTCGCCCCGAAGCTGTTCGCGCTGCCCGGCGTGATGGCGTTCCCGCTCCTCCCGCAGTCGCTCGGCCAGAGCCCGCGCGCGAAGCCGGTGGAGGTCGTCATCGTGAGCTCGTCGACCTACGAGGACCTGGAGAAGGTGGTCGACCGCGTGGTGGCGCAGGCGCAGAAGAACCCGAACCTGCTCAACCTCGAGACCGACCTCAAGCTCAACAAGCCGGAGATCAAGGTCCAGGTCGAGCGCAACCGCGCGGCGGACGCCGGCGTGCAGGTGGACGCGGTCGGGCGGGCGCTCGAGACCATGCTCGGCGGGCGGCAGGTCACGCGCTTCAAGCAGGCAGGCGAGCAATACGACGTGATCGTGCAGATGCTGCCGGCGGACCGCACCAACCCCGAGGACATCAGCAACATCTTCGTGCGCGGCCGCAACGAGCAGATGGTGCCGCTGTCGAGCCTGGTGACTTCCCGGGTCGCGGTGGCCCCGCGCGAGCTGAACCACTTCGGACAGCGGCGCTCGGCCACGATCACCGCCAACCTCGCCCCGGGCTACTCGCTCGGCGAGGCGCTCGGTTACATGGAAGGGGTCGTCCGCCAGGAGCTCCCGCCGGGCTCGGCGCTCGACTACAACGGCATCTCGCGCGAGTTCCGCGTGTCGGCGGCCGGCCTGTACTTCACCTTCCTGCTGGCGCTCGGCTTCATCTATCTCGTGCTCGCGGCACAGTTCGAGAGCTTTCGCGACCCGTTCATCATCATGCTGACGGTGCCCCTGTCGATGACCGGCGCGCTCGCGGCGCTGTACCTGACCGGCAGCACGCTCAACGTCTACAGCCAGATCGGGCTGGTCACGCTCGTCGGACTGATCACCAAGCACGGCATCCTGATCGTCGAGTTCTCGAACCAGGTGCAGGCGCAGGGCAAGAGCGTGCGCGAGGCGGTGGTCGAAGCGGCGGTGCTGCGCCTGCGGCCGATACTGATGACCACCGGGGCGATGGTGCTCGGGGCGCTGCCGCTTGCGCTCGCGCACGGCGCGGGTGCCGAGAGCCGCAAACCGATCGGCTGGGTCATCGTCGGCGGGATGCTCCTGGGAACGCTCCTCACGCTGTTCGTGGTTCCCACCGTCTACACGCTGCTCGCGCGCCGGCACCCGGGCCCGGCGCAGGACGAGCACGCGCCCAAGCCCGCCGCGCCCGCGCACGCATGAGGCAGATCGTCCTCGACACCGAGACGACCGGCCTCAACGCGCGGCTCGGCGACCGGATCATCGAGATCGGCTGCGTGGAGCTCGTGAACCGGCGCCCGACCGGGAATCACTTCCACCGCTACGTCAATCCGGAGCGGGAGGTCGAGGAGGGGGCGCTGCGCGTGCACGGCATCACCAACGAGTTCCTGCAGGACAAGCCGCGCTTCGCCGACATCGCGCGCGAGCTGGTCGGGTACCTCGGGGGCGCCGAGCTCGTGATCCACAACGCAGCGTTCGACGTCGAGTTCCTGAACGCCGAGCTCGAGCGCCTCGAGCTCGGGCCGCTGGACCGGCACGTCGCAGGCGTGGTCGACACCCTGCGCCAGGCGCGCGAGCTGCATCCGGGCAAGAAGAACTCGCTCGACGCCCTCTGCGAGCGCTACCAGATCGAGCACTCGCACCGCACGCTGCACGGCGCGCTGCTCGACGCGAGCCTGCTCGCCGAGGTGTATCTCGCGATGACGCGCGGCCAGGAGAGTCTCGCGATCGATCTCGACGCCGCGGCGCGGCCGGCCGCGGCCGCGGGCGGGAGGCCGGCCGGCGCGCGCCCCCGCCTCGCGGTCCTGTACGCGAGCGAGGACGAGGCCGCCGAGCACCGCCGCATGCTCGACCAGATCGCCGAGGAGTCCAAAGGCAGGCTCGTCTGGCCGGTGGACGCCGCGGCCTGATCTATACTTTTCGCCCGAGCGCCGCAGCCCCAGAGCCGACCGCCATGCCCTCCGGACGAGCCAACCCCTTCGAGCAGGACCTGGACCGCAACGCGGCGAACTTCGCGTCGTTGACGCCGCTCACGTTCATCGAGTGGAGCGCCTCGGTCTATCCGCACCGTCCCGCGGTGATTCACGGCGCGCGGCACTTCACCTGGAGCGAAACCTACGCCCGCGCCCGGCGCCTCGCCGCGGCGCTCGTCGGGCGCGGCGTCGGCGTCGGCGACACCGTCGCGGCGATGCTCTCCAACACGCCGGAGATGTACGAGTGCCACTTCGGCGTGCCGATGACCGGGGCGGTGCTCAACACGCTGAACACGCGTCTGGACGCCGACGCGATCGGGTTCATGCTCGGCCACGGCGAGGCGAAGGTGCTGATCACCGACCGGGAGTTCGCCGGCACGATTGCCGGCGCGCTCGCCAAGCTCGACCGCAAGCCGCTCGTCATCGACGTCGACGACCCGGAGTATGCGGGGCCGGGGAACCGGCTCGGGGAGATCGACTACGAGGCCTTCCTCGCGGACGGCGACCCCGGGTTCGCCTGGCAGCCGCCGGCCGACGAGTGGCAGGCGATCGCCCTCAACTACACCTCGGGCACCACCGGCAACCCGAAGGGGGTCGTGTACTCCCATCGCGGGGCGTATCTGAACGGCGTCGGCAACATCCTGACGTGGGGCATGCCGCGGCACGCGGTGTACCTCTGGACGCTGCCGATGTTCCACTGCAACGGCTGGTGCTTTCCCTGGACGATGGCGGCGAACGCCGGGACGAATGTCTGCCTGCGGCGCGTCGATCCCGCGCTCATCTTCCCGCTCATCAAGGCGCACAGGGTGACGCACTACTGCGGCGCGCCGATCGTCCACACGAGCCTGATCAACGCCGATCCGAAGCTGCGCGAGGGCATCGCGCACAAGGTCTCCGCCTTCGTCGCCGGCGCCGCGCCGCCGCAGGCGATGATCGAGGGGATGGAGCGGATCGGCTTCGACCTCACCCACGTCTACGGCCTCACCGAGACCTACGGTCCGGCCACGGTCTGCGCCAAGCACGACGAGTGGTCCGCGCTCGAGATCGGCGCGCGCGCGGAGCGCAACGGCCGGCAGGGCGTGCGCTACCTCCTCGAGGAGGGCTGCACGGTCATGGACCCGGCAACGATGCAGCCGGTGCCGGCGGACGGCGAGACGATGGGCGAGATCATGTTCCGCGGCAACGTCACGATGAAGGGCTACCTCAAGAATCCCAAGGCGACCCGGGAGGCGTTCGCGGGCGGGTGGTTCCACTCGGGCGACCTCGCGGTGCGGCAGCCCGACGGCTACATCAAGATCAAGGACCGGGCGAAGGACATCATCATCTCCGGCGGCGAGAACATCTCCTCGCTCGAGGTGGAGGACGTCATCTACCGCCATCCGGCGGTGCTCGCCGTCGCGGTCGTGGCGAAGCCCGACGCCAAGTGGGGCGAGACGCCGTGCGCGTTCGTCGAGCTGAAGCCGGGCGCCACGGCCACCGAGGCGGACATCATGGAGCACTGCCGCGCGCACCTCGCCCGCTTCAAGGCGCCGCGGGCGGTGGTGTTCGGCACGCTGCCCAAGACCTCCACCGGGAAGATCCAGAAGTTCGTGTTGCGCCAGCAGGCGAAGTCGGCCTCGGCGATCGAGTAGCGGGAGGGCCGACGAGATGAGCGCGCAGCTCCAGACCACGGCCCCCGTCCTCCTGCGGGAGGATCGGGGCGGGATCGCGATACTGACGCTGAACCGGGGCGAGTCGTACAACCTGCTCACGTCCGAGGTGATCGAGGCGCTCCAGCGGGCGTTCGACGCGATCGGGCGGGACGAGGCCGTGCGCGTCGTCGTGCTCGCCGCGAAGGGCAAGGGCTTCTCCGCCGGCCACGATCTGAAGGAGATTCGCGCGCTCGGTACGCAGCCGAGGATCGAGGATCTCTTCCGCCGCTGCAGCCGGATGATGGCCTCGATTCCCCGCCTGCCGCAGCCGGTGATCGCGCAGGTCCAGGGCGCGGCCGCCGCGGCGGGGTGCCAGCTCGTCGCGCAGTGCGACCTCGCGGTCGCCGCGGAGAGTGCGAAGTTCGCAACACCCGGGGTGAACTGGGGCTTCTACTGCTCGACCCCGGGAGTCGCGCTCGGACGCAACCTCGCGCGCAAGCACGCGATGGAGATGCTGCTGACGGGCGAAATGATCGACGCGCGGCGCGCGCTCGAGTGGGGGCTGGTGAACCGCGTCGTGCCGGCCGGCGAGCTCGATGCCGCCGTGCTCGAGCTCGCCACCCAGATCGGGGCGAAGCCGCCCGCGACCGTCGCCGCAGGCAAGCGGGCATTCTACGAGCAGCTCGAGATGGGTCTCGAGCGCGCCTACGAGCTCGCCGGGCACGTGATCGCCTCGAGCTTCGCGCACGAGGAAGGCCGCGAGGGCATGAGCGCGTTCATCGAGAAGCGCCCCCCGGACTGGCAGAAAGGCTGAACCGCCCTTCGCCCCGGCAGGCGGGGCGTTTCCGATAAAATCGCGCGTCCGTTCCCGAGAGTTCCCCCATGAAAGTCCTCGTTCCGATCAAGCGCGTCATCGACTACAACGTGAAGGTCCGCGTGAAGGCGGACGGCACGGGGGTGGAGACCGCGAACGTCAAGATGTCGATGAATCCGTTCGACGAGATCGCGGTCGAGGAGGCGGTGCGGCTGAAGGAGGCCGGCGTGGCCACCGAGGTGGTGGTGGTGTCCTGCGGCATCGCCGCCTGCCAGGAGACGCTGCGCACTGCGCTCGCGATCGGTGCCGACCGCGCGATTCTCGTCGAGACCGACGTGGAGCTCCAGCCGCTGGCCGTGGCGAAGCTACTCAAGGCGATCGCCGGCAAGGAGAGCCCCGAGGTGGTGCTCGCCGGCAAGCAGGCGATCGACGACGATGCGAACCAGACCGGGCAGATGCTCGCGGCGCTGCTCGGCTGGCCCCAGGCGACTTTCGCGTCCAAGGTGAAGATCGCCGACGGGAAGGCGGAGGTCGTGCGCGAAGTCGATGGCGGCCTGGAGACGGTCGCGATGAAGCTGCCGGCGGTGATCACCGTCGATCTGCGCCTGAACGAGCCGCGCTACGTCACGCTGCCGAACATCATGAAGGCGAAGAAGAAGCCGCTGGAGACGCTCAAGCCCGATGCGCTCGGCGTGGACGTCGCCCCGCGGCTCGTCACGCTGAAGGTCGAGGAGCCGCCGAAGCGCAAGGGCGGCGTGAAGGTCCCCGACGCCGCCGCGCTGGTCGACAAGCTCAAGAACGAAGCGAAGGTGATCTAGATGCCGAACCTGGTGATCGCCGAACACGACAATGGCCACCTGAAGGCCTCCACGCTGCACACGCTCGGTGCAGCGAAGGCAATCGGGGGGGAGACCCACGTGCTGGTCGCAGGCGGGGGCTGCGCGGCGGTCGCCCAGGCCGCGGCCCAGGCCCAGGGAGTCGCGAAAGTGCTGCTGGCCGACGCGCCGCACTACAAGGATGAGCTGGCGGAGAGCCTCGCCATCCTCGTCGTGCAGCTGGCGAAGGACTACGGCCACGTGCTGCTGCCGGCGAGCACCTTCGGCAAGAACCTGGGGCCGCGCGTCGCGGCGCTGCTCGACGTCGCGCAGGTCTCCGACATCATCGCCGTCGAGGCGCCCGACACGTTCGTGCGCCCGATCTACGCCGGCAACGCCTTCGCGACCGTGCGGTCGAGCGACGCGGTCAAGCTCGTGACCGTGCGCACCACGACCTTCCCGCTCGCCCCCGCGGAGGGAGGCTCGGCCGCGGTCGAGCCGATCGAGGCGGTGGAGCCGGCCCCGGCGACCCGCT
>CAZIXQ010000061.1:0-16434 GCA_964543155.1 uncultured Enterobacteriaceae bacterium | reverse complement strand
CCCTTGTAGATCCCCCGAGTCAGCCGATCACGCGCGTGCCGCGCGGATCGCCCGCGACCGCCGAACAAGGGGGCACGCCCCCTTGTAGATCCCCCGAGTCAGCCGATCACGCGCGTGCCGCGCGGATCGCCCGCCATACTTTCTCGCGCGTGATCGGCATGTCGATCTCCCTGATCCCCAGCTCGAGCAGCGCGTCGATCACCGCGTTCACCACCGCCGGCACCGCGCCGTGCGTGCCCGACTCCCCGGCGCCCTTCGCCCCGAGCACGTTCAGCGGGCTCGGGGTGGACTCGTCGAAGTGGCACTCGAGGTCGGGCACGTCGTCCGCGCGCGGCATGGCGTAGTCGGCGAACGAGCCGGTGAGGAGCTGGCCGGTCTCCCGGTCGTACACCGTGCGCTCCACGAGCGCCTGGCCGATGCCCTGCACGATGCCGCCCTCGATCTGCCCGTGCGCGATGAGCGGATTCATGACGCGGCCGATGTCGTCGACCGCGACGTGCCGCGTCACCTCGACGACGCCGGTCTCGGGGTCGATCTCGACCTCGGCGATCTGGCAGCCGTTCGGCCAGGTCTGGTCCTTGGCCGTCTCGGACGCGCTCGCGACGAACTTCGCCTCCGGCTGGCGCCTGGCGAGATCGAAGAGCCCGATCCCGCGGTCGGTGCCGCCGATCACGAAGCGCCCGGCGCGGAACTCGATGTCGCCCTCGGCCGCTTCCAGCGCGACCGCCGCGAGCTTGCGCCCGGCATCCACGGTCGCGTTCGCACCGGCGAGCACCGCGCCGCCGCCCACCTGCAGCGAGCGCGAGCCGCCGCTGCCGCCGCCCGACTTCACGATCGCGGTGTCCCCCTGGATCAGCGTGACGACGTCCGGCGACACGCCGAGCCGCTCCGCGACGATCTGCGCATAGGAGGTCCAGAGCCCGGTCCCCATCGACTGCGTGCCCGACACGACGGTGACGCGCCCGTCGCCGCTCACGGTCACGTCCACCGCCTCGGTGAGGTTTGCGCTGCCGGTGACCTCCACGTAGCACGCGATCCCGCGCCCGGCGAGCCGCCCGCGGCGCTTCGCGTCGCTCTTCCGCGCGGGAAACCCGTTCCAGTCGGCCGCGGCGAGCGCCTTGTCGAGCACCCCGGGGAAGTTCCCGCAGTCGTAGGTGTACCCGGCGGCGTTCTTGTACGGCATGTCGTCCGGTCGGATCAGGTTCCTGCGCCGCAGCTCGACCGGATCGACGCCGAGCTCGATCGCCGCGCGGCTCGCAAGGCGTTCCATCAGGTAGCCCGCCTCCGGGCGCCCGGCGCCGCGATACGCGTCGACCGGCCCGGTGTTGGTAAGCATCATCCGGATCTCCTGATGGAGCAGCGGGATGCGATAGACCCCGGTCGGCGTGCGCGCGCCGGACATCGCCGGCACCGCCGCCCCGAAGTTCGAGATGTAGGCGCCGATGTTCGCGTAGGTGAGGATCCGCATCGCGGTGAAGCGGTGGTCCTTGTCGATCGCGACGGCGGCCTCGCTCACGTGATCGCGGCCGTGATTGTCGGAGAGGAACGTCTCCGAGCGGTCGGCGAGCCACTTGACCGGCCGGCCCACCTTGCGCGCCGCCCAGGGCACCGCCGCGTACTCGGGGTACGGCCAGACGCGCGTCCCGAAACCGCCGCCGAGGTCGCCGCAGATCACCCGGAACTTGTCTTTGGGCACCTTCAGCACGTTCTCGGCGAGCTGCGCGAGCATGAGGTGCGTGTTCTGCGTCGGACACCAGAGCGTGAACGACTGCGTCGCCGCGTCGAACTGCGCGACCACGGCCTTCGGCTCGATCGGGTTGGACACGATGCGGTTGTTGACGATCCGGATCGAGACGACCTTGTGCGCGGCCTCGAAGGCGGCGTCGACCGCGGCCGGGTCGCCGATGCGGTAGATCGCGGCGATGTTGCCGTACTCGGGCGAGTAGGCGGGCTCCCAGTGCTTCGGGACGTCGGCGCGCGCGGCATCGACCGCGTCGACGATCGCCGGCAGCTCCTCCCATTCGACCTCGACGAGCTCGGCCGCGTCCTTCGCCTGGTTGCGCGTCTCCGCGATCACCATCGCGTAGGCGTTGCCGACGAACCGCACCGCGTCCGCGGTCAGCGGATAGCGCGGCGGCGCGACTACCGGCGAGCCGTCGGGCCGCTTGTGCATCTGCGCGAAGGGCAGCGGCTGGACGCCGTCGGCGATCAGGTCCGCGCCGGTGAACACCGCGATCACGCCCGGCGCCTGGCGCGCCGCGGTGGTGTCGATCCGGACGATGCGCGCGTGCGCGTACGGCGAGCGCGCAAACGCGCAGTACGCCTGGTTCGGCAGGTTCACGTCGTCGGTGAAGTTGCCCCGCCCGGTCATGAGGTGCTGGTCCTCGAGGCGGCGGACCGGCTTGCCGATCCACTGGCTCTTGCCGGGCTGGAGGTACTCCGGTGCGGTGTTCATTGTTGGTTGCGTGATCGGCGAGGGGCGAAGCGCGCAAGGGTAATGGAGCACGGCCGCTAAGTCGAGTCGGCGCGGGAGAGTTCGCCGACCCGCACGCCGAGGAGCCGCACCCGCCGGTCGAGCTTGAGCCGGCCGAGACACTCGAAAGCCGCCTTGCGGATCGAGGTCTCCGCATCGACCGGCTCGGGAAGCGTCTTCTCGCGCGTGCGGGTCTCGAAGTCGGCGAAGCGCAGCTTGATGCCCACGGTGCGCGCGCGGTAGCCCTCCTCCCGGAGGTCCTCCGCGACCTCGCGCGCCAGCGCGGCGATCGTGCGCGCGATCGTCTGCCAGTCGCCGGTGTCCTCCTGGAAGGTCGTCTCGCGGCTGCGCTGCTTCGGCTCCCAGTGGGTGACGATCGGATCCTCGTCGATCCCGCGCGCCGCCTCGTAGAGGAAGACGCCGTACGAGCGCCCGAAACCCTCGACCAGCGTCTCGACCGGTACCGCGGCGAGCTCGCCGATCGTGTGCACCCCCATCTGCGCCAGGCGCGCCTCGGTCTTCGGCCCGATGCCGGGCACCTTGCGCACCCCGAGCGGCCCGATGCGCGCGGCAACATCTTCCGGCGCGAGGATCGTGAGGCCGTCGGGCTTCTGCATTTCGGAGGCCATCTTCGCGAGCAGCTTGTTCGGCGCGATCCCGATCGAGCAGGTGAGCCCGGTCTCGTCGCCGATCCGCTGCTTGATCTCGCGCGCGACGGCCTGGCTCGAGCGCTCGAGCGCGGTGATGTCGAGGTAGGCCTCGTCGATGCCGCGGTCCTCCATCAGCGGGGAGAGCTCGCGCATCACCGCCTTGAACCGGTCCGAGTAGCGGTGGTACTCGGCGAAGTCCACCGGCAGGAAGACCGCCGCCGGGCAGAGCTTGAGCGCGGTGCGCAGCGGCATGCCCGAGCGCACGCCGAACGCGCGCGCCTCGTAGGTCGCGGTGGACACCACGCCGCGCCGCGTCGGGTCGCCGCGGCCGCCGATCACCACCGGCTTGCCCTTCAGGTCGGGACGCCGCAACAGCTCGACCGCCGCGAAGAACGCGTCCATGTCGAGGTGGAGGATGCGACGCGCGACGGTCATTCCGGCGCGAGCCAGCGCACGCGCTGGCCGCCGGCGCCGTCGACGGCGAGCGCGCGCCAGAGCCAGTCGAGCATCGTCCGCGCCTCCGCCTCGAACCGGAACGGCGGGTTGACGACCAGCATCCCGCAGCCGCGCATGCCTGCCGCCCAGCCGTCCGGATGCACCGCCAGCTCGGCCTGCAGGACCTTGCGGATCCCGGTCGCGAGTATGTCGCGCTCGAACGCCCGCATCGCGAGCGGCGCCATCAGGGGATACCAGATCGCGTACACCCCGCTCGCCCAGCGCCGGTGCGCGTCGGCGAGCGCGTCGGCGAGCCGCTTGAACTCCCGCGCACGGTCGAACGACGAATCGACCAGCACGAGGCCGCGGCGCTCCTTTGGCGGCAGGTGCGCCTTGAGCGACTGGTAGCCGTCCATCAGGTGGACGGTCACGCGCCGGTCGGCGGCGCTGCGCTCGGCGAGCACGGTGCAGTCCGCCTTGTTCAGCTCCGAGAGGACCAGTCGGTCGGCCGGGCGCAGCAGGCGCTGCGCAATGCGCGGCGACCCGGGATAGAAGCGCAGCCGCGCGCCGCGGTTCTCCGCGCGCACCGCGTCGAGGTACGGCGCGAGCAGCGCCGGCGCGTCGTCGCGATCCCACAGCCGCCCGATGCCGTCGCGGTACTCGGCGTTCTTCTTCGCCCACTCGTGGGCGAGGTCGTAGACGCCCAGACCCGCGTGGGTGTCGACGTAGCAGAGCGGCCGGTCCTTGCCCGCGAGCGCGAGGAGCAGGCGCGCGAGGAGTGCGTGCTTGAAGACGTCGGCGAAGTTGCCGGCGTGAAAGAGGTGGCGGTAGGCGAGCAAGCCCGTCCTACAGCTTGTCGTACTTGGTGGCCTTGCCGCGCGCCTTCTCGACCGGGTACTTCTGTGCGTTGAGCGCGAGCTTGCGTTCGGCCGCGACGAGCGGGTCGATCCTCAACCGGTCGGAGAGCTCGACCAGGAAGATGAGCACGTCGGCAATCTCGTGCTCGACCTCGGCGAGGGTGTCGGGCGGCAGGCGGTCGGCCTCGTCAGGCGTGAGCCACTGGAAGTGCTCGACGAGCTCGCCGGCCTCGGCGACGAGCGCCATCGCGAGGTTCTTCGGGTTGTGGAACTGGTCCCAGTCGCGCTCGGCGATGAACGTGCGCAGCCGGTCGCGGAGAGTGTCGAGGGAATCGATGCGCGGCATGGAAAAACTCGCGTCGCTGAGGGGCGACGCGAGTTTACCGTGCACGGCGCCGCGCGACGCCGTGCGGGGTCGCTACTTCCTGCTCAGTTCAGTTCCTTGTCCTTCCAGACCTTCGTGCCGGCCACCGCGCCGCCGGCCTGGAATCCCGTCTTCGTCAGGCTGTACACGTTGCCGCCGGTGAACTGGCCGCCGGTGCCGCCTCCGCCGGTCTTGCCGGCTTTGGCGCCCGCGCCGCCTTCGGCCCCGGCTTCCCAGCCCGAGTCAATGAAGCTCTGCAGGGACTTGGCGTCCTTGAACACGAAGAGGTACCGGGCCTCCTGTGCGCCGAGCTGCAGCCCCGCGCTCGCCTGCGCGAGGTCCATGTAGGTGTTCTTCTTCGTCTTGTTGTCGTGAGCCATCCCCTTGCCGCCGGCACCGCCAATCAGGAAGCTGAGCCCGTAGGTGGTGAAGACCGCGTAGCCCGGCGCCTTCTCGACCTCGGCCTTCAGCTTCGGCTGGGCCTTGTAGAAATCGGCGAGCGTCTGCTCGGCCTTGGTCCGCACTTCGGCCTGCTTCTTCTCCTTCTCGGACTGCGCGAAGGCGCCGGACGTCGTGAACGCGATCGCCGCCGCTGCGACGATGGCGAGAATGCCACTGAGTTTCATGCTGGTTCTCCTTCTTTCAGACGAGATCAGTTCTTGGAGGGAAAAGACACCGCAGAGCGTCGGTCAGACTGCACTTGGCCGCATGCGGGCTGCGGTTGCCCCGATTATCGCCTCCTTTCCGTTCTCGGGTCCAGCGCCGCGCGGCGTGCGGGCGCGCTTGCGGTTGCCGCGGTCGTCAGCCAAATGTCAGCCACTCGGGGCGCAGCAGCATCAGCGCGCCGATGGCGAGCAGCACCCCGCCGCCCACGAGGTGCCCGTAGCGGGCATAGCGGCCCGTCGCGCCGGTCACCTCGAGGGTCGCCATCGCGGTGAAGAACACCACGAGATCGTCGAGCATGAAGACGAGGATGTAGAGCGCGAGGTACGCGTGGTGCTGCCAGCGCGGCAAGGCGTTCATCGCGAGCAGTTGCGTGTAGATCGCGGGAATGCCCGCCGAGCACAGGAGTTCGACCACGTTCACGGCAAACGCGAGCAGAACGATGCCCGCGAGCGCCACGACGAAGCGCCGTTCCGAAGCGAGCGCGCGCAGCCGCTCGAACACGCGGCGGCGGCGCTCGGGCCGCGTCACCTCGCACACCGCCGCCTTGTTCAGCGCGAACTCGCGCAGGTAGTAGAGGCCGGCCGCGAGCGCGACGAGTCCGATCGCGACGCGGATCCAGACCACCATCCCGAGGAAGATGAGCGCGCTCAGCCACGCCGCCATGATCAGGTAGTAGACGAACGCGGACGCGGCGACGAACGCCGTACCGAGCGCCCAGCGACGCCCGCGGTCGGGCATGCCGACGAGCAGCCCGATCAGGAAGACGAGCGTCCACATCGCGCAGGGATTGAACCCGTCCACCGCGCCGAGCACCACCGTCAGGAGCGGCAGCGACAGATCGCGCAGGGCGACCTCGCCGAGGAGCGGCAGGCGCACGGTCTCGGGCAGCGCGCGGGCGGCCGGCGCGGGCACCGCGGAGGCTGCGCCCGCGAGCAGCGGGGCGACGACGTCCGCACAGCGCGCAGCGGCGCAGGCGAGGACGAGCGCGCGGAGCTCCGCCCCGGTCGATGCGTCGTCGAGATACCCCTCGACGATCCGGTCCCCGACGACCGCGAGCGGCACGCCCGGGTCGGTGATGCGCGCCCGTTCCACGATCGCGAGGAACGCTTCGCGGTTGCGCGCATCGCGCGTGACCTCGAGGCGGTGGACGCGCAGCCGTGGAACCTCCCGCTCGAGGCGCTCGAGGAAATCGAGCGCACGCTCGCAGTGCGGGCAACCGAGCGCCCAGAATACGTACGCGTCGACCGCCGCGGGGGACTCGTCCGCGCGCGGTGCCGGCGGCGCGAGGAGCAGCATGGCCGCAAGCAGGGTCATGAGCGCGCGCAGCGCCCGGCCGGTGACCGGTCGGGTATCGGCTCGACGCATCCGATCGCGCACGGAACGGCCCTCTTGCGCCCGCTGCCTAGAACGCCACGAACGCGCGCGGCACCTCGGCGCGGCGGCCGATCAGGTAACCGCAGTCGCGCGCGGTGAGCGCGCGCGCGAAGTCGCGGTCGGCCGGAAACTCCGAGTACACGCGGTAGAGCGGCTCGCCCTTGCGCACGCGGTCGCCGAGCAGCCGGTAGAGCTCGACGCCCGCGCCCTTCGCCATCGGCGCGCCGGCGAGCCGCGCCACGCGCGCGAGCAGCAGGTTGTCGATGCCGGTGACGAAGCCCGCCGCGGGGGCGCGCACCTCGAAGCCGAGTCGGCCGAGGCGCAGCCACTCGTCGCGGCGCCCCTGCGCGTCGACGATCGCGTTCATCTTCGCGAGCGCGCGGCCCGAATCGAGGATGTCGCGCGCAATCGGGAAGCCGTCGCCGCCGCGTACGTCGGGGTCGAACTCGAGGACGCGGCCGGCGAGCCGCAGCGCCTTCTGGCGCAGGTCGGACGGCGCAGCCGGATCGCCCTGGAGCACCTGCATCACGTCGCGCGCCTCGAGCGCCGGGCCGATGCCGCGGCCGACCGGCTGGCGGCCGTCGGTGATCACCACCTGCACGTGCAGCCCGAGCTGCACCGCGACGTACTCGAAGAGCTTGCGCAGCCGCTGCGCCTCGCGCATGTGGCGCACCTTCGCCGTCGGGCCGACCGGGAGGTCGATGAGGAGGTGCGTCGAGCCCGCGGCCGCCTTCTTCGACAGGATGGAGGCGACCATCTGGCCCTGCGAATCGAGGCTGAGCGGCCGCTCGACCGAGATCAGGACGTCGTCGGCCGGCGCGAGGCGCGCCGTGCCGCCCCACGCGATGCAGCCGCGCTCCTTGCGCACGATGCGCCGCAGGCGTTCGAGCGGCAGCTCGACCCCCGCGAGCACCTCCATCGTGTCGGCGGATCCGGCGGGCGAGGTGATCGCGCGGCTCGAGGTCTTCGGGATGAGCATGCCGTGCGCGGCGACGATCGGCACGACGAGGAGCGAGGTCCGGTTCCCGGGAATGCCGCCGATGCAGTGCTTGTCGGCGACCAGCGGCTCCTGCCAGTCGAGCCGCTCGCCCGAGTCGATCATCGCGCGCGTGAGGGCGAGCACCTCGTCGCGGTCCATCTCGGTCTGCCCGGTGGCGACGAGGAATGCGCTGATCTCGGTCTTCGCGTAGCGGCTCGCGGTGATGTCGCGGATGATCGCCGCGTAGTCGGACGGATCGAGCCGCTCGCCCGCGATCTTCCGGCGAACGGCCTCCATCGAGGCCGGAGGCTCGGCGTGCCGGATGCGCAGGGCCTCGCCCGCGCGGCGGCCGAACTGCGCGAACGCCTGTTCGGAGAGGCCGAGCTCGCCCGGGGCGACGATACGCGCGTCGTCGACCACGTTGAGCACCGCGAGCACGCGCGCCCCGTTCGCGCTCACTTCCACCTTCGAGAGCGCCTGGAAGCCCTCGGCCCGGTACACCGGGCACTCGCGATGCAGGTAGGCGACGTTCTCGCGGTAGGTGTCGATGGCGACGCGGCGCAGGCGCAACGCCCGCTTCGGCTGGCCCTTCATGAAAGCAAGATACCGCGCGGTCACCCGCGTCAGGACGACCCAGATCAAACCGCGGTCCGAACCGCCCGCCGCTAGATGATCCTGAACCGCACCGGGAGGAGGATCGATTTGTGCGCCGACGCCGGCCCGAGGCTGCCGAGGCGCTTCACCGCGCGCACCGCCGCGTCGTCGAGCGTCGGGTGGCCCGACCCGCTCGCGATCGACGCGTCGAGGATGCGGCCGCCCTCGCCGAGCTCGACCAGGATGACGACCTCGCCCTCGAGCCCGCGCCGGAGCGCATCGGCGGGATAGAGCAGCTCCTCCGACAGCCGGCCGAGCGTCTCGCGCAGCTGCTCGGGGCTGAGTCGCTCCGCGGTCCGCGCCTGCGGGATGCGCAGATCGAGGCCCTGGCCGAGCGGCGTCTCCGGCGCGGGCGCCTTCGGTGCCTCGGGTTGCGGCGGCGGGGCCTCGGGTCTCGGCTTCGGCGACTTGGCGGCCTGATCCTTCTCCGCGATGCGCCGGCGCTCGCGCGATCGGATCGGGTCCTCGAGCGGCTTCGCCTGCGGGGGATCGAGCGTGTTCTTGAGCACCTCGGGCGGCGCCGTGGGCCTGGCCGGTGCGGGCTCGATCCGCGTCGCGAGAAGCGTGACCGCCTCCGGGCGCGCCGGTGCGGGCCGGTCGAGGCGCGGCCCGAGCAGGAAAAATGCGATCGCGTGCAGCGCGAGCGACGCGGCGAGCGCCCGGGGCAGCGCGCTCCGCGAACGCCGCATCACCCGCCGAATCCGTCCGCCACCATGACCTCGACGAGTCCCGGCCCGCCGCGTGCGGCGGCTTCGCGCAGCGCCGGCACGACGTCGTTCGGGTCGGCGACGCGCCGCGCCGGCACGCCCATCGACTGCGCGAGCTGCGTGAAGTCGATCGCGGGATCGCGGATGTCCATGCCGACGAACCGGTCGGTCGCGCGCATCGACACGAGCCGCTCCTTGAGGATGCGGTAGCTGCGGTTGTTGGCGATGACGTAGGTGACCGGCAGCTTCAGGTGCGCCGCGGTCCACAACGCCTGGATGCCGTAGAGCGCGGATCCGTCGCCAACCACGGCGGTCACCGGCCGCCCGGGCAGCGCGAGGCTCACGCCAAGCGCGCCCGGCAGCGCGAAGCCGAGCCCGCCGCTCGCGAGGCCGTAGAAGCTCTGCCGGTCGGCGAGGCGCAGGAACCCCGGCAGCGAGGCCGACGAGGTGAGCGCCTCCTCCACCACGACCGCGTCCTTGGGCAGGTGCTCGCTGATCCGCAGCATCAGGTAGCGCGGATCGATCGGCGTCGTCTCCGCGTCCTGCAGCGCATCGACCGCCGCCTTTGCGCGCTGCGCCGACCAGTTGCGCGCCTTGAGCTCGGCGAGTCTTCCCGACGCCAGCGTCGCGGCCTCCGGCGTGCGGCGTGCCCGCACGCGCGGCAGCAACGCGCGCAGGGTCTCCTTCACGTCGGCCTGGACAGCGAGATCGGTGCGGTAGTTCTTGCCAAGCTCCCAGCCGCGTTCGCTCACGTGCACCACCGGGAGGCCCTCCGGCAGCGGCTCGACCGGGCTGTACACCGACATGCGCAGGAGGTCCGCGCCGAGGCAGACGAGCAGGTCATACGGCTCCAGCGCCGCGCGCACCTGCTTCTGGTTACGGGTCAGCGTGCCGAGAAACGCGGGATGCGCGGTCGGAAACTGCGCGCAGTAGGGGATCGGCGAGGCGAGCACCGCCGCCCCGAGCAGCTCGGCGAGCTCGGCCGCCTCGCCGAACGCGTCGCGCGCCGCGAGCTCCTGGCCGGCGAGGATCACGGGTTTGCGGGCGGCAAGCAGCATCGTGGCGAGGCGGTCGAGCGCCTCGTCCGACGGTCGCGCGCGCGCGTCCACCCGCACTGGCCGGCCCATATCCAGCTCGGCCTCGGCGTCGAGCACGTCGCCGGGCAGGCTGATGAACACCGGGCCGGTCGGCGGCGTGAGCGCGACCTTCGCGGCGCGATGCACGATGCGCGGCAGGTCCTCGACGCGAGTCGCCTCGGCCGCCCACTTTACGAGCGGCTGGGCGAGCGGCACCAGCGGATCGTAGAGCAGCGGCTCGAGCAGGCCGTGGCCCTGCTCCTGCTGTCCCGCCGTGACGATCAGCGGCGAGTTGGAGAACTTGGCGTTGTAGAGCGCGCCCATCGCGTTGCCCAGCCCGGGCGCGACGTGCACGTTCGCGGCCGCGAGCCTTCCGGCCGCACGCGCGAAGCCGTCGGCCATGCCGAGCACCACCGCTTCGTGCAGCCCGAGCACGAACCGCAGCTGCGGGAACTCCGGGACGACCTCCATGATCGGCAGCTCGGTCGTCCCCGGATTGCCGAAGAGGTGCGTGACCCCCTCGTCGGCGAGGAGCTGGAGGAAGGCGCGGCGGCCGGCGAGCTTCGGCATGGCGGTGACATCGGGACGAACGGGGTCAAATGGCGCGTTGCGCGAGAATATAACCGGAGGCGCATCGCCCCACCCGGATGGAAAGGCCCCCCCGCATGAAAGCCGTCGCCCTCACCCGCTATCTGCCGATCAGCGACCCGGAATCGCTCGTCGACGTGACGCTGCCCGACCCGGCCCCGCAGGGACGCGACCTCCTCGTCCGGGTGGCGGCGGTGTCCGTCAATCCCGTGGACACCAAGCAGCGCGCCCCGAGCGCGAAGGTCGAGGCCCAGCCGCGCGTGCTCGGCTGGGACGCGGCCGGCACGGTGGCCGCGGTCGGTCCGGAGGTGTCGCTCTTCAAGCCCGGCGACGAGGTGTATTACGCCGGCGACGTGACGCGCCCGGGCTCGAACAGCGAGCTCGCGCTCGTCGACGAGCGCATCGTCGCGCGCAAGCCGACGTCGCTCGACTTCGCGCAGGCCGCGGCGATCCCGCTCACCGCGATCACCGCCTGGGAGTCGTACTTCGACCGGATGAAGATCGACCCGAACGGCGCGCACCGCGGGCGCACGCTGCTCGTGATCGGCGGCGCCGGCGGCGTCGGTTCGATCGGGATCCAGATCGCGAAGGTGGTCGCGGGCCTGAAGGTGATCGCGACCGCTTCGCGCCCCGAGACGACGGCCTGGGCGAAGGAGATGGGCGCCGACCACGTGATCGACCACTCGCGGCCGCTGCGACCGCAGATCGAGGCGCTCGGGCTCGGGTTCGTCGACTACATCGCGAACTTCAACGACACCGACCGCTACTGGGATGCGATGGGCGACCTCGTCGCGCCGCAGGGCGCGGTGTGCATGATCGTCGGGGGCAAGGGCCCGCTCGCGCAGGACGCGGTGCGCGCAAAGAGCGCCACGGTCTGCTGGGAGCTGATGTTCACGCGGCCACGCTTCCAGACGCCCGACATGATCGAGCAGCACCGCCTGCTCACGCAGGTGGCCGGGCTGATCGACGCAGGAAAGATCCGCGGCACGCTGCGCGAGACGCTCCGTCCGATCAACGCGGCGAACCTGCGCGCCGCGCACGCAAAGCTCGAGTCCGGGAAGACGATCGGAAAGCTGGTCGTTGCCGGCTGGCAGTGACGCCCGGGTCGTGTCGCCCCCCCCCCGCGCGGACGTTGGCGGCGCGCGTCACTCGGCCCGGATGCCAGCCTCCCTCATCACCTTCGCGTTGCGCGCGAGCTGCGCGCGCGCGATCGACCCGAGCTCCTCCTGCGAGGTGCCCCGCACCGTGAACCCCTGCGCCGCGAGCTTCTCGCGCACGTCCGGCGCCGCGAGCGCGCGCGTGATTTCGGCGCTCAGCCGGACCACGATGTCCTTCGGCGTGCCGGCCGGAGCGACGATCGCGAACCAGGAGGTGAAGGTGAACCCGGGCAGCCCCGACTCGCCGATCGTCGGCACGTCCGGAAACCGCGGGTGGCGCTCGCGCGTCCCCACGCCGATCAGACGTAGCTCGCCCGCGCGCACCATCGCGGCGACCGTCCCGAGCGCCTGCATGCCGACCGGCGCCTGCCCCGCCGCAACGGCGGTCACGGCTTGCGTCGCGCCCTCGTACGGCACGTGCACGAGCGAGATGTTCGCGATCGAGGCGAACAGCGCCATCGCGATGTGCTGCGGGCTGCCGTTGCCGCCCGTGGCGTAGCTGATCCTGCCCGGGCGCGCCGTCGCCGCGGCGATGAGATCGGACGCGCTCTTGTACGGTGCGTCGTTGGCGGCGATCAGGCCCCACTCGATCGTGCCGACGAGCGAGATCGGCTCGAAGTCCCTGATCACGTCGAACGGCACCGTCGCGTGCAGGTTCGGCAGCACGGTGAGGATGGCGTCGTCGAACGCACCGATCGTATAGCCGTCGGGCGCGCTCCTGGCGACCCGCCCGGCGCCGGTCAGGCCCGCGGCACCGGGGTCGTTCTCGAGCAGGAACGGCTGCTGCATGTTCTCCGACATGCGCGCGGCGAGGACGCGCGCCGCGTTGTCGATCGGGCTCGCCGCGGCGAGCGGGACGATCACGCGGACGGGTCGACCCGGGTAGTCGCCCTGCGCGGCGGCGCTGGCGGCGACGAGCGCCAGAGCGGCCGCAAGGCACCGCGCCGGCGCGATGCTCACCCCAGTCCGAGAAGACGAGCCGCGTTGCGCCCGAGGATCCCGTCGCGCTCGGCCTCCCGCTCCATCAAGCGCACCCACTCGGGCGGAAACCAGTGGGCATGGATGTCGATCGTCTTCACTGCGCTCCCATTCCAGAATCAACGCACCGGCCGGGATACCGCGGTCCCCCGCCGCCCCGTCCGGCACCTCGGCCGGCGGCGGACAGCGGCGGGATGGTAGCAGCGCGCCCCGCGTCCATCGAATAGACTCGATCGACTAGACTCGGCGCTCGCCACATACGAGGCCCGCATTGTCCGCCGCCCCGCGCATGCCGGTCGTATTCTTCGGCCACGGCAGCCCGATGAACGCGATCGAGCCGAACCGCTACGCCGACGCATGGCGCGCGATCGGCGCGCGCGTCCCGCGCCCGCGGGCGATCCTGTCGGTCTCGGCGCACTGGTACACCCGCGGCACCGGGGTGACCGCGATGCCGCAGCCGCGCACCATTCACGACTTCTACGGCTTTCCGCGGCCGCTCTACGAAGTGTCGTACCCGGCGCCCGGCGACCCGGCGCTCGCCGCGCGCGTGCGCGACCTGGCCGCGCCGGTCGAGGCGCGTCTCGACCAGAGCTGGGGCCTCGATCACGGGACCTGGCAGGTGCTGCTGCATGCGTTCCCGGCCGCCGACATCCCGGTCGTCCAGCTGAGCATCGACGGCACGCAGGCCGCGGCCTTCCACTACGACCTCGGCAAGCGGCTCGCGCCGCTGCGCGACGAGGGCGTGCTCGTGATCGGCAGCGGCAACGTGGTGCACAACCTCGGGCTGATGCAGCGCAGCGGCGGGGCGGCGCCGTACGACTGGGCGGTGCGGTTCAGCGAGCGCGTGCGTACGCTCGTCGCCGCGCGCGACCACGCGCCGCTCGTCGCGTACGAGTCGCTGGGTGAGGACGCGCGCCTCTCCATCCCGACGCCCGATCACTACCTTCCGCTGCTCTACTGCATCGCCCTGCACGGCGCAGGCGAGGCGCTCGACTTCCCGGTCGACGGAATCGACATCGGCTCGGTGGGGATGCTCTCGGTGGTGATCGGGTGAATGGCGCCGCGGAGCGCGCGCGGCTCTCGCCGGGCCTGATGGCGCTCCTCACCGCCACCTGCTTCACCACCGCGGGAACGGTGCATTTCCAGACGCCGATGCTGCCGGAGTTTGCGCGCGAGTTCGGCGCGAGCACCGCTGCGGCGGGCTGGGTCGCCACCTGCAGCTTCGGCGGCTTCCTCGCCGGCACGCTCTCGCTCGCGCCGCTCGGCGACCGCTTCGACAAGCGCCGGCTGATCATCGGGCAGCTCGCATGCCTGATCGCCGCCATGCTCGCGATGGGCGCCGCGCCCACCCTGCCGCTGCTCGTCGCCGCCGCGTTCTGCGTCGGCGTGTTCGCGAGCATCTCGCAGCACATCCTGCCGTTCATCGCCGAGCTCTCCGCGCCCGGCGAGCGCGGCCGCGCGATCGGCACGGTGATGTCTGGGCTCTTCCTGGGCATCCTCTTCGGCCGGGTGGGCGGCGGGTTCGTCACGTCCTACATCGGCTGGCGCTGGACGTACGTGATGTCGGCCGCGCTGATGCTCGCGCTCGCGCCCGCGCTTGTCGCGCGTCTGCCGAGCGCGCCGCCGAAGACGCGCCTGCCCTACACCGCGCTGCTGCGCTCGCTCCTCGGGCTGGTGCGCAGCCGCGCCGATCTGCGCCGCGCCTCCGCGGTGCAGTTCCTGCTCGGGGTCTGCTATGGCGGGTTCTGGGCGACGCTCGCACCGATGCTCGCCGCGGTGCACGGCATGGGGCCGGCGATCGCCGGCCTCTTCGGCATCCCCGGCGCGGCGGGCGTGCTGGTCGCGCGCCCCGCGGGCCGCTGGATGGACCGGGTGGGCGTGCGCCCGGTGGTGACCACCGGCATCTGCCTCGTCCTCGCCGCCTACCTGACGTTCGGCTTCGGGGTCGCGACGGTGGCCGCGATCGTGGCCGGCGCAATCCTCCAGGACTGCGGCCTGCGCTCCGCGATGGTGGCGAACCAGGCGATGGTCACGACCGCCGACCCCGAGACGCGCAGCCGCTCGAACACCATCTTCGCGATCCACGTGTGGGGCGGCAACGCGACCGGCGCGTTCATTGCCTCCACTGCCTGGACGTTCGCCGGGTGGCTCGGCGTGTGCGCGAGCGGCGTGGCCGCCGCGCTCGTCGCGCTGGGCGTGTACCGCCGCCGGCGCGACTCCCGTTGACGCCCTTCCCACCCGCCAGAGGAACCCGAATGCCTTCCACCACCACTGCAACCGGTCTCGTGATCGAGGATCTCACCGTCGGCGCCGGCGAGACCGCGGCCGCGGGCCGCAGCGTCACCGTCCACTACACCGGCTGGCTCACCGACGGGACGAAATTCGACTCGAGCAAGGATCGCGGCGACCCGTTCGTCTTCCCCCTCGGCGCACGCCACGTGATCGCGGGCTGGGACGAAGGCGTGCAGGGCATGCGCGTTGGCGGCGTGCGCAAGCTCACGATCCCGGCGGCGCTCGGCTACGGTGCGCGCGGCGCCGGCGGCGTCATTCCGCCCGACGCGACGCTCGTCTTCGAGGTGGAGCTGCTCGGCGTCGGCTGAGGCGCCGCCTACTGGACTGCCCTGGCGCGAAGTGCGCTCGGGCGTTCGCCCAAGACGGGGGAGGGGCCCTGTCTTCCCTCCTCGGGGGGGCGGCCCGGCGGGCTCACTGGGGCAGCTCGCGGCCGGTCACCTGGCGCCGGACCTCGCGCAGCTTCGCCTTCACGCGTGCGGCGTTGTCGGGGCCGATGCGGATCAGGATCTTCTGCCCCGCCGAGCGCGCTTCGAGCGCCGGATCGGCATACTCGTACAGCACGTGCGGCTGCGCCAGCTTGATCTCTCCCGGAACGCTCGGCGTGGCGAGGAGGTGGTCGATCACCTCGATCAGCCGGTCGTTGAAGTACTTGTCGGGGTAGCCGAGGTCCCGGTATGCCTGCTGGAAGAGCGGATACAGCCGCACGTACAGCGCGACGAGCTTCCCGGTGTCCGTCGACTCCATCACGCGCAGCGCGGGCTCGTAGCGCCGGTAGTTCTCGGCGCTCAGGTAAACCGCGTCCTTTCCGCCGGTGGTGACGAAGGGGCCCGGCGTCGGCGTCAGCGGCCACACGCGCCGCGGCGCCTTGTTGCGCGGCAGGTTGTCGATCGTCGCCACGACGCGACGCACGAAGCCGGAGAGGGCCGCGAGCTGCTCGAGCGGGCCGCGGCCGACGAGCTCCGAAAGCGCGTCGGCGACCGCCGGGTCGCTCTCGTCGAGTGACGGCGGGACCGCGGCCGCGGCCGACGCCTGGGCTTCGGGCCGCGCGTCCTCGATCGGATGCTTGATGGCCGGCTCGGCCGGCGTTGCGGGCGGCGCGCTCGCGACCGGGGGGGCCGCGGGCGGCGGCGGCGCGGGGCGCTGCTGGAGCCAGTACCAGACTGCGGCGACGGCGGCGAGCAGCA
>CAZIXQ010000060.1:0-16478 GCA_964543155.1 uncultured Enterobacteriaceae bacterium | reverse complement strand
AGCTCGTCGAGGTTGTGAAACTCGAGATCGAGCTTCACCAGGTGCTCGGTGCTCGCGCCGACGACGAAGCCGCCGGCGAGCTGCAGGTGCTCGCGGTTGAAGGCGTCCTGGATGTCCTGCGCGGCGATCCCGAAGGAAGCCATGCGCGAGGGCAGCAGGTTCACGCGGATCGTGCGGTCGCGCCGGCCGCCGATGCGCACCTCGCCGACCCCGTCGATCGTCTCGAGCTTCTTCTTGATGACGTTGATCGCGTGCTGGTTGAGCTGCTGCTGGGTGCGGTCCCCCGACAGCGCCATCCACATGATCGGTGTCGTGTTGGTCTCGACCTTCGCCACGACCGGCGGGTCGGCGTCCTTGGGCAGCCGCCGCAGGATCTGGTTGACCTTCGCCTGGACCTCGTTGAAGGCGACGTCGATGCGCTTGTCGAGGTTGAACGTGATGTTGATCTGCGAGACCCCGGGCGAGGAGGTCGACTGGATGTGCTCGATGCCGGGCACCCCGTTGACCACGCTCTCGATGACGGTGGTGATCGCCGAGTCGATGACGTCCGGATTCGCGCCGCGCTGCGTCGTCTGCACCGAGATCACCGGAAACTCGATGTAGGGCAGCTTGTCCATGCCCATCCGCTGGTACGCGATCAGGCCGAACAGGACCAGCACCGCGTTCAGCATCACCGCCAGCACATGGCGCTTGATGGACAGTTCGGGGAGCGTCACGACCCGCCCCCCTTGCCGAGGACCGAGCCGCCATCCACCTTGCCGGCGCCCTTGTCCGGGTTCGCCGCGGCAGGCTTCTCACCGCGCGGCCTGGCGACCGTGACGGCGGTGTTGTTCGTCAGAAAGCCGGCGCCGTCGGCCGCCACCGTCTCGCCGCCCGAGAGCCCCGAGACGATCTCCACGACGCCGTCCTTGCGAATGCCGGTCTCCACGACGCGCTGGAGCGCCCTGCCGTCCTGGATCAGGTAGACGACCTTGCCGGCCGGCCGCAGGACGACGCTCTGCTCCGGCACGACCACCGCACGGTCCTTGCGGCCGGTCACCACCTGGGCGTTGACCGTGCCGCCGCCGCGAAACTTGCCGTTGGACTCGAACTTGACGATGACGTCGAGCGCCCGGGTCGTGGCGGTGATCGTTGGCCGGATCTCGTCGATCTTCGCCTCGACCACGACGCCCGGGACGAGCGGGGAGGTGATGCGCACCGGCTGGCCGAGGCGCAGCCGCGGTCCCGCACTCTCCGGAAACGGCAGGTGCGCGTGCACGCGGCTCGTGCCGACGAGCTGGAACATCGGGTCCCCGACCTTGACGTAATCGCCGACCGCGACGACCTGCACTTCGACCTCGCCGTCGATCGGGGCGACGACCTTGGTCTTGCGCAGGGCATTGCGGTTGGCGTCGAGCCGCGCTCGTGCGCTCTTGAGCTGCTCGGCGAGCGCATTGCGCTGCGCGATCGAGTCGTCAACGGCGTTCTGCGAGATGTACGCCTTCTCGACCAGCTTCTGCTGGTTCGCGACGATGCGCTCCTGGTTCGCGACCAGCGTCTCGAGTCGCGCCACCTCGGCGGTGTCGGCGCGGCTCTGGATCTCCAGGTCGACCGGGTCGATCTCGGCGAGCAGGTCGCCGCGCTTCACCTTCTTGCCGACGAACCCGGCCACGCTGACTACGCGGCCGGCCACCTCGGCGCCCACCTTCGGGTCGGCGAAGTGCTCCAGGGTGCCGACCGAGTCCTCGATCAGCTCGAGGGCGCGCACTGCGACCGTCGCTGTGGTGATCGGGGTCGGCGCCGGGCCGGCCGCCTTCTTCGCATCCGACTTGCTGTCGCCGCACCCTGCCAAGAGCAGCACGACCGCGACGCCGGCTGCGACGAGACCTCTCATTTTCCCTACTCCTGGCCCGGTTCTGGCACACGCCATCCCGGGCCTGCGACGGTAGCCGCGGCCAGGGGGGTGGTCAAGAAAATTCACGGTAATTTACGCTCGAGCGCGAACAGGCCGGGGACGTCCTCGCGTGCACGCACGAGGTGCATCGCGGCGCCGTCCACCATCACCTCGGCGGCGCGCGGACGGGTGTTGTAGTTCGAGCTCATGCTCATGCCATAGGCGCCCGCCGACATGATCGCGAGCAGGTCGCCCTCCTCGATCACGAGCTCGCGCTGGTGACCGAGAAAGTCGCCGGTCTCGCACACCGGGCCCACGACGTCGTAGCGGCGCGGCGCGCCCGAGCGGACGGCGACCGGCACGATGTCGTGCCACGCGTCGTAGAGGGCGGGCCGCATGAGGTCGTTCATGGCGGCGTCGACGATCGCGAAATTGCGCTCGGCGCCGGGCTTCAGATACTCCACGCGCGTCAGCAGCGCGCCGGCGTTGCCGACGAGTGACCGTCCCGGCTCGAGCAGGATCTTGAGCGCCCGGTTGCCGACCTGGCCGAGCAGCGCGTGGAGGTAATCCGCGACCGGCGGAGGGGTTTCGTCGCGATAGCGGATGCCCAGCCCGCCGCCGAGATCGAGATGGGCGAGCGCGATGCCCTCGCGGCCGAGCGCATCGACGAGCGCGAGCACCCGCTCGAGCGCTGCCGCGAACGGCGCCGTCTCGGTGAGCTGCGAGCCGATGTGGAAATCGATGCCGACGACGCGCAGGCTCGCGGACGCGGCGGCGTGCCGGTAGAGCGCCGGGGCGTCCTCGAACGCCACGCCGAACTTGTTCTGCCGCAGCCCGGTCGAGATGTACGGGTGCGTCTTCGGGTCGACGTCGGGGTTCACCCGGAAGGAGACGGCCGCCCGACGACCGAGCTCCGCTGCGATCCGCTCGATCCGCGCGAGCTCGGCAGCCGACTCGACGTTGAAGCACAGGATGTCGGCCTCGAGCGCGCGGCGGATCTCGGCCGCGCTCTTGCCCACGCCCGAGAACACCACCTTGCGCGCGTCGCCACCGGCGGCGATGACCCGTTCGAGCTCGCCGCCCGAGACGATATCGAACCCGGCGCCGAGGCGCGCGAGGACGTCGAGCACCGCGAGGTTGGAGTTCGCCTTCAGGGCGTAACAGACGAGGTGGTCGCGACCGGCGAGCGCTGCCGTGAACGCGCGGAAGGACGCCTCCAGCGCCGCGCGCGAGTAGACGTAACACGGGGTGCCGAAGCGCGCGGCGATCGCGGCGAGCGGGGCGGACTCGACGTGCATCTGCCCGTCGCGGTGCGCGAAGCAGGACATCGTCAGCGCTTCGACTTCGCGGTGGTGCCCTCCGCCGTTTCGGGGGGCGGCAGATAGAGGCTGCCCTTCGTGCCGCACGCGGCGGCGGCGAGCGCGAGCATCAGGATTGCGAGGAGGCGCATGGCAGGTCGGGGCGGAGCGCGCCCATGATAGCGCTCGCGCGCCGCGCGTCAGTAGAGCTGGCTCCGCACCTCCTCGGTGCTGCGGGCGCCGACCTGCTCGGCGGTCGCCGTCGGCGGCTGATCGGCCGGGATGAACTCGCGATAGAAGTACTCGGAGAGCTTGCCGTCGGCGGCCTGGAGACCGGTCTCCGGGTCGATGCGCACGCTCACGATGCCCTCGGGCACCGTCTGCGGGGACTCCGGAACACCCTTGAGCGCGGGGCGCATGTAGCTCATCCAGATCGGCAGCGCGGCCAGCGCACCGGTCTCGTTCGCGCCGAGCTTCTTGGGCTGATCGAACCCGATCCAGGCCACGCCGACGAGTCCGGGCTGGTAGCCGGCGAACCAGGCGTCGACGTGGTCGTTCGTCGTGCCGGTCTTGCCGGCGAGGTCCTTGCGCCCGAGCGCCGCCGCGCGGGCCGCCGTCCCGACGCGTGTCACGTCCTGCATCATGGAGTCCATGATGAACGCGTTGCGTCCGTCGAGCACGCGCAGGCTCGGGTCCCCGGCCTTTGCGGGCTGGGCCTGCGCGAGCAGGTTCCCGCGGTCGTCGACGATGCGCTCGATGAGGTACGGGTCGATGCGATAGCCGCCGTTCGCGAAGACGCTGTATGCCCGCGCCATCTGCCAGGGCGTGACCGAGCCTGCACCGAGCGCCAGGGTGAGGTAGGGCGGATGCTTCTCCGGATCGAACCCGAAGCGGCGCACGTAGTCCTGGGCGTACTGCGGCCCGATCGACTGCAGGATCCGGATCGACACCATGTTCTTCGACTTCGCGAGCGCGGCGCGCAGGCGCATCGGGCCCTCGTATTTGCCGTCGTAGTTCTTCGGCTCCCACACCTGGCCCCCGGTGAGCTCGGCATCGACCACCACCGGGGCGTCGTTCAGGATGGTCGCGGGCGTGAACCCCTTCTCGAGCGCCGCGGAGTAGATGAACGGCTTGAACGAGGACCCCGGCTGGCGCCAGGCCTGCGTGACGTGGTTGTACTTGTTGCGGTGGAAGTCGAAACCGCCCACCAGGGCGTTGATCGCGCCGGTCTGGGGGTTGAGGGCGATGAACGCCGCCTCGACGTCGGGGAGCTGGAGAACCTGCCAGTTCCCCTTCTCGTCCTTCTGGATCCGGATCACCGCGCCGCGGCGGACGCGGCGGTTCGGGGGCGTCTTCTCCGACAGGGCGGCGGCTACGAACCGCAGCCCGGCTTCCGGGATCGTCACGGTCTCGCCGCCGCGCCGGTAGGCGCGCACCTGCTTCGGGCCGGCCTCCAGGACGATTGCCGCGAGGAGATCGTCGCTGTCCGGGAACTCCTGCAGGACGTCCTCGAGCCCCTCCTCCGCGGCCCCGGCGGGGAGCTCGGCGTAGCCCTCCGGCCCGCGGTAGCCGTGGCGGCGGTCGTAGTCCAGGACCCCGCGCCGCAGCGCCTGGTAGGCGGTTTCCTGCTCGGCCTTTTTCAGGGTGGTGTAGACGCGGAAGCCCCGGGAATACACGTCGTCCGGGTACCGCTCGTAGAGCAGCTGCCGGACCATCTCGGCGGCGTACTCGGCGTGGACCGGGAAGTCGTCGATGTCGCGGCGCACCTTCAGGTCCTGCTTCTGCGCCTCGGCGAGCTGCTTTTCATTCAAATAGCCGAGCTCGTGCATGCGGCGCAGCACGTAGGTCTGGCGCACTTTTGCGCGCTTCGGGTTCACCACCGGATTGAAGCTCGAGGGCGCCTTGGGCAGGCCGGCGAGCATCGCCGCCTCCGCCGGGGAAACGTCCCGGAGCGCCTTGCCGAAGTAGATCTGCGAGGCGGCGGCGAAACCATAGGCCCGCTGCCCGAGGTAGATCTGGTTCACGTAGATCTCGAGGATCTGGTCCTTGGTGAGCTGCGACTCGATCTTGAAGGCGAGCAGCGCCTCGAAGAGCTTGCGCGTCAGGGTCTTCTCGCTGGAGAGAAAAAAGTTGCGCGCAAGTTGCATAGTTATCGTGCTCGCCCCTTGCCGCCTGCCGCCGGCGACGAGGTTCGAGTACGCTGCTCTTATGACGCCGACATAGTCGACGCCCTGGTGCTGGTAGAAGCGCTCGTCCTCGGCCGCGAGGATCGCCTGCTTCATGACCTCCGGCACCTCGTTGATGCGGACGATGGCGCGCCGCTCCTCGCCGAACTCGCCGATCAGCGCCCCGTCGGCGGTGTAGACCCGCAGGGGGATCTTGGGCTGGTAGTCGGTGAGGGCGTCGATCGAGGGGACTTTAGGCAGCGCGACGAGCAGCAGGAACGCGCCCAGGAGCACGCCGAGGAGGGCGAGCCCGGCGAGCACGGCCACGGGGAAGGCGGTCCAGCGTAACCACTTCAAGGGACGGATCTTTCGGGAGGGCAGCCCGCGCATTATAGGGGTCCCCCTACCCCCGGCAATCGTGAAAAATTGACTAGACGACCCCTAGGGTTGTTGCTAGCATTTCAAGCAAAGTATCAAAACCCGGCCTAAGTAGGCTTCACTTAAGGGAAATTTCCTTCCGAAGGGGATCCGGTTGCAGCTTGACATCTTCAAGCCCAAAGCGCCTCCGCTCTTTGGGATGGACATCAGTTCCTCTGCCGTCAAGATGGTGGAGCTGGCCGATGCCGGGAAGGGCGCCTATCGCGTAGACCGCTACGCCATCGAGCCGCTTCCGAAGGACTCGGTGCTCGACGGCAATATCGCCAACCTCGAAGCGGTCGCCGAAGCCGTGCGACGCGCGTGGAAGAAGCTCGCCACGCGCACGAAGAACGTCGCGCTCGCCCTGCCCACCGCGGCGGTGATCACCAAGAAGATCATCTGCCCCGCCGGTCTGCGGGAGGAGGAGCTCGAGCTCCAGGTCGAGGGCGAGGCCAACCAGTACATCCCGTTCGCGCTCGACGAGGTGAACCTCGACTTCCAGGTCCTCGGGCAGGCCCCGTCGGGCCCCGAGGAGGTCGAGGTCCTGATCGCCGCCTCGCGCAAGGAGAAGGTCGAGGATCGCGTCGCGGTGGCCGAGGCCGCCGGGCTGAAGGCGATCGTGATGGACGTCGAGTCCTACGCGATGCAGACCGCCTTCGAGCTCATCCGCCAGCAGCTGCCCAACGAGGGGCGCGACCAGAACGTCGCGGTGGTGGACATCGGCGCGAGCATCATGAACATCACGGTGCTGCGCAACGACCAGGCGGTCTACACGCGCGAGCAGCAGTTCGGCGGCAACCAGCTCACCCAGGACATCGCCCGCCACTACGGCCTGTCGAGCGAGGAGGCCGAGAACGCCAAGCGCTCCGGCGGGCTGCCCGACAGCTTCGACGCCGAGGTGCTGCGGCCCTTCATGGAGAACGCCGCGCTCGAGATCCAGCGCGCGATGCAGTTCTTCTTCACCTCGACGCAGTACAACTCGATCGAGCACATCCTGCTTACCGGCGGCACCTCCACGCTGCCGGGCTTCGAGGACATCGTGAGCTCGCGCACGCGCATCAACGCCATGGTGGCGAACCCGTTCGCCAACATGTCGATCTCGCCGCGCATCCAGCTGAAGAAGCTGATCTCGGATGCCCCGGCGCTGATGATCGCCTGCGGGCTGGCGATGCGGAGGTTCGACGAATGATCCGCATCAACCTACTGCCGCACCGCGAGGAGCGGCGCAAGGCGAACCGGCGGCAGCTGGGGGTCCTCGCGGCCGGCTTCGCGGTGCTCGGCCTGGCGATCGCCGCGGCCGTGCACGGGGTCATCGCCGGCTACGTGTCGGCGCAGAACGAGCGCAACGAGTTCCTCAAGTCGGAGAACGCGAAGCTCGACAAGCAGATCGCGGAGATCCGCAAGCTGCGCGACGACATCCGCGCGCTGCTCTCGCGCAAGCAGATCATCGAGACGCTGCAGACCGACCGCTCCCGCACCGTCGATCTGCTCGACCAGCTGGTGCGCCAGACCCCCGACGGGGTGTACCTGAAGACCGTCAAGCAGGAAGGGCTGAAGGTCAACCTCACCGGGTACGCGCAGTCGAATGCGCGCGTGTCCCAGTTCATGCGCAACCTGCAGAGCTCGGCGCTGGTGGAGAACTCCCCGGTCTCGCCGCAGCTCGTCGAGATCAAGGCGAGCGACGTGAACAAGCGCCGGCTCTCGGAGTTCAACATGAACTTCACGATCAAGCGCCCGGTGACCGAGGAAGACGCCTCCAAGGCGGGCAAGGCCGGCGCGGCGAAGAAGGGATAGGCCATGGCCGGCGTACTCGACCAGTTCCGCAATCTCAACACCCGCGATCCGGGCTCCTGGCCCCCGCTGCCGAAGCTCGGCCTGCTGCTGCTGCTGCTCGTCGCGATCCTCGCGGTCGCCTACTTCCTCGACTGGCAGGGTCAGCTCGAGGAGCTCGAGGCCGGACGCGCCCAGGAAGCGAAGCTCAAGCAGGAGTACGTGGACAAGAAGAAGCAGGCGGTCAACCTCGATCTCCTGGAGAACCAGAAGCGCGAGATCGAGACCTCGTTCGGCGCGCTCCTCAAGCAGCTTCCGAACAAGTCGCAGATGGAGGCGCTGCTCGTCGACATCAACCAGGCGGGCCTCGGGCGCGGCCTGCAGTTCGAGCTCTTCCGTCCGGCGCCGAGCGAGACGGTGCGCGACTTCTATGCCGAGCTGCCGATCACGGTCAAAGTGACCGGCAACTACCACGACATGGGCGCCTTCGCGAGCGACATCGGCCAGCTGCCGCGGATCGTGACGCTCAACGACATCAATCTCAACGTCGGCAAGGACGGGACCCTGACCATGGACACCGTCGCCAAGACCTTCCGCTACCTCGACGAAGAAGAGGTCGCCGCGCAGCGCGCCGCCGCCAAGGCCGCGAAGGCGGCGAAGAAATGAAGCGCATCGCGATCGCCCTCGGCGTCGTCGTGTCGCTCGCCGGCTGCGAGGGCGGCGAGCAGCAGGAGCTGCGCGCCGAGCTCGCCAGCATGACCAAGGACCTGCGCGGGAAGGTCGATCCGCTGCCGGTCGTGAAGCCCTACGAGCCGGTCCCGTACACCGCGTACGACCTGGCCGACCCGTTCGGCCCGGCGAAGATCCAGCTCGTCTCCGCGAAGGGCGCCGGCACGGGCGGCGGCGGGCTCCAGCCCGACCTCAACCGGCCGAAGGAGCCCCTCGAGGCGTTCCCGCTCGAGTCGCTGCGGATGGTCGGGACCCTCCAGCGCGCCAAGCAGATGTTCGCGCTGGTGAAGGCCGACGCGGGGTTGTACCGCGTGCGCGTCGGGAACTACCTCGGACAGAACTTCGGGGTGATCACCAAGATCACCGACACCGAGATCGCGCTGCGCGAGCTCGTGCAGGACGCCGGCGGGGACTGGGCCGAGCGCGAAAGCTCGCTGTTGCTGCAGGAAGCCGACCTCAAGGAGGCGAAGAAATGAGGATCCACAAGACGCCTTTCATCACCCTGTTGCTGGCGCTCGCCGCCGGGGTGTGGGCCGGACTCGCGCACGCGCAGGCGGCGCCGCAGAACGCCATCGAGGCGCTGAACATCGCCTCGCAGGGCGGCCGGGTCATCGTCCGCATCACCACCAAGCAGCCGCTCGCGGCGGCACCGGCGAGCTTCACGGTGAACCAGCCGGCGCGCATCGCGTTCGACTTCCCCGGCACCGCCAACGCGCTCGGGCGCAACAGCCAGGAGATCAACGAGGGCGAGCTGCGCAGCATGAGCATGGTGCAGGTCGGCGACCGCACGCGCATGGTGCTCAACCTGCGCAACATGGTGACCTACGAGAGCCAGGTCGAGGGCAACGTCCTGAGCGTCGTGCTCACGCCGGTGCCTGCGGCCGCCGCGCGGCCGGGCACCCGCGCCGAACGGTTCGCCGAGGGCGTGGCCGACGCGAAGCACGCGATCCGCGACATCGACTTCCGCCGCGGCAAGGCGGGCGAGGGCCGCATCGTCGTCGACCTCGGCGACACGACCACCGGCATCGACATCCGCCAGCAGGGCCAGCAGCTGATCGTCGACTTCCTGAAGACCTCCCTGCCCGACAACCTGCGCAAGCGGCTCGACGTGCAGGATTTCGCCACGCCGGTCTCGATGGTGAGCACCTTCGCCCAGGGCGAGAACGTGCGCATGGTGATCGAGCCCAAGGGGCTGTGGGAGCACAACGCCTACCAGACCGACACGCAGTTCGTGGTCGAGGTGAAGCCGGTCCAGTACGACCCGAACAAGCTCGTGCAGGGCACGCGCGGCGGCTACCGCGGCGAGAAGCTCTCGCTCAACTTCCAGAACGTGGACGTCCGCAGCGTGCTGAACGTGATCGCCGACTTCACCGACCTCAACATCATCACCAGCGATACGGTCGGCGGCAACCTCACGTTGCGCCTGAAGGACGTGCCCTGGGACCAGGCGCTCGACATCATCATGCAGACGCGCGGCCTCGACATGCGCAAGAACGGCAACGTCGTGTGGATCGCGCCGCGCGACGAGCTCGCGACCAAGGAAAAGCTCGAGCTCGAGGCGGCGCAGGCGATCTCGGAGCTCGAGCCGCTGCGCAACGAGACCTTCCAGCTCAACTACACCAAGGCCGCCGAGCTCGTCATCCTGCTGCGGGGCGGCACCGGTGCGGCCGGAGGCTCGGCCTCGATCCTCTCCAAGCGCGGCAGCGTGGTGGCCGACGCCCGCACCAACACGCTCTTCGTGCAGGACATCCCGTCGCGGCTGGAGGCGGTGCGCAAGATGATCGCCACCACCGACATCCCGGTCCGCCAGGTCATGATCGAGGCGCGCATCGTCGAGGCGACCGACAAGTTCAGCCGCACCCTCGGCGTCCGGCTCGGCTACAACAACCTCGCCGGCAACAACGTGTTCGGCGGTCCGCCGCGGTTCGTCACCGGGGGCGCGCTCAACTCGGTCGCGCCGTACACCGCGCAGACGTTCAACAACGTGACCAACGTGAGCGGCGGCCTCGCGAACGTCGCGGGCGCGACCAACACCAGCATGCTGACCAACCCGGTGCCGTCCTTCCCTGCGGCGAACATGATCAACCTGCCGGCTTCGCCGGTGGAGACCGGCGCGCAGGCGGGCCAGTTCTCGCTCGTGCTGTTCAACAGCGCGGCGACCAAGTTCCTGAACCTCGAGATCACCGCGCTCGAGAGCGACGGCAAGGGCAAGATCATCTCCAGCCCGCGCGTGGTCACCGCGAACCAGGTCGAGGCGCTGATCGAGCAGGGCACGGAGATCCCGTACCAGCAGGCGACCTCGAGCGGCGCGACCAGCATCGCGTTCCGCAAGGCGGTACTCGCCCTGCGGGTGAAGCCGCAGATCACTCCCGACGGGAACGTGATCATGGACGTCGACGTCAACAAGGACGCGGTCGGCGTCGCGACGCTCGCCGGCCCGTCGATCGACACCAAGCACGTCAAGACTTCGGTGCTGGTCGAGAACGGCGGGACGGTGGTCATCGGCGGGATCTACACGCAGGACGAGCGCAACCAGGTCAACAAGGTCCCGTTCTTCGGCGACCTGCCCGCGGTCGGACCCCTGTTCCGCAACAACCTGCGCGTGGACAACAAGACCGAGCTCCTGGTCTTCCTCACCCCGCGCATCATCGACGAGCGGCTGAGCGTCCGGTAACGGACCGCAGCAACCATCAGAGGCCGGGCGCTGCCCGGCCTTTTTCATTCAAACGACCGCCCGCCGCGCAAGCACCCGTGCGGCGGGCTGCGTACACCGCCTACGCTGCCCATCTGTCGAAGAACGGCTGCTCGACTGCTGCGACAGCAATCGCAGATCCTGGACGCTTACAATGCGCGGATGGAAGCGAGCCGCAGCATCTTCCTCGTCGGGCTCATGGGCGCCGGCAAGACCACCGTCGGCCGCCAGCTCGCGCAGCGGCTGCGCAAGCAGTTCGTCGACGCCGACCAGGAGATCGTCCGCCGCACCGGCGTGCCGATCAGCACGATCTTCGAGATCGAGGGCGAGGATGGCTTTCGCACCCGCGAGGCGCAGGCGCTCGAGAGCCTCACGCAGCTCGACGACGTCGTGCTCGCGACCGGCGGCGGGGTGGTGCTGCGGCCGGAGAACCGGGCGCGGCTGAAGGCGCGCGGCTTCGTGATCTATCTCCGCGCGCAGCCGCGCGACCTCTTCCTGCGCACCCGGCAGGACCGGGCGCGCCCGCTGCTGAGGACCGACGACCCGTTGCGGCGGCTGGAGGAGCTCTACGCCATCCGCGACCCGCTCTACCGCGAGGTCGCGGACCTCGTCGTCGACACCGGGCGGCAGAGCGTCTCCGCGCTCGTGGGTCACCTCCTGAAGCAGCTGCCCGAGGCATGCAGACTGTCCGCGTAGCCCTGGCGGAGCGCGGCTATCCGATCCACATCGGCGCCGGGCTGCTCGAGCGGGCCGACCTCCTGGTGCCGCTGCTGCCGCAGCGGCGCGTCGCGGTCGTGACCAACGAAACGGTCGCGCCCCTGTATCTGGACCGGCTCGTGCGCGCGCTTGCCGGGGCGGGCGTCGCCTGCGTGCCGATCGTCCTTCCGGACGGCGAGGCGCACAAGGACTGGCCGACGCTCAACGAGGTCTTCGACGCGCTCCTCGGGCAGCGCTGCGATCGCAAGACGGCGATCGTCGCGCTCGGCGGCGGGGTGGTGGGCGACCTCGCGGGCTTCGCCGCGGCGACCTACCAGCGCGGCGTGCCGTTCGTGCAGGTGCCGACGACGCTGCTCGCGCAGGTGGACTCGTCGGTCGGCGGAAAGACCGCGATCAACCATCCGCTGGGGAAGAACATGATCGGGGCGTTCCACCAGCCGCTCGCGGTGCTCGCCGACATGGACACGCTCGCGACGCTTCCGCCCGACGAGCTGCGCGCGGGGCTCGCGGAGGTCATCAAGCACGGCGCGATCCGGGACGCGGGGTTCTTCGAGTGGCTGGAGGCGAACCTCGACGCGCTGCTCCGCCTGGACCGCAACGCGCTTGCGTACGCAGTGAAGCGCTCGGTCGAGATCAAGTCGGAGGTCGTCGCCCTGGACGAGCG
Organism: uncultured Enterobacteriaceae bacterium; assembly: GCA_964543155.1. Lineage (GTDB taxonomy): Bacteria > Pseudomonadota > Gammaproteobacteria > Burkholderiales > SG8-39 > JAGVSZ01. The sequence continues at coordinate 4,153 of CAZIXQ010000060.1, read as the reverse complement.
TGAGACCGGCCCGCGCGCGCTGCTGAACTTCGGCCACACCTTCGGCCACGCGATCGAGGCGGGACTCGGCTTCGGCACGTGGCTGCACGGGCACGCGGTCGCGGCAGGCATGGTCATGGCCGCGGACCTCTCCGCCCGCCTCGGCGCGATCGACCGCGCCGCGGCCGAGCGGCTGCGGCGGCTCGTCGAACGCGCGGGCCTTCCGGTCGCGGGTCCCGCGCTCGGGCCCGAGCGCTACCTCGACCTCATGGCCGTGGACAAGAAGGCGGAGGCCGGCCGCGTCCGCTTCATCCTGCTCGATCGGCTCGGCGCCGCGCGCATCGTCGAGAGCGTTCCCGCGGAGGCCCTCCGGGCGACGCTAAGCGCCTGTTGCGCATAGCAGTCACCCGTCCGCGGCCGGGGAGATTGACGCGCTGCGGTAACCGGTTGAGTCCACAGGGGTTCGCGGGTATATTCAAGCGCTCCCCCGGGAACACGCGAGGCTGCGCTGGGCGCTGCGCCGGGGCCCGACCAATCGAGGTGAGCCCGAGGTGTACCGTGACTGAGCCGGTCCTTCCGCCCCCTGCCCAGGGTCTCTACGACCCCGCCCACGAGCACGACGCGTGCGGCGTCGGGTTCGTCGCGCACATCAAGGGCAGGAAGTCCCACGAGATCATCGAGCACGGGCTCCTGATCCTCAAGAACCTGACCCACCGCGGCGCGGTCGGCTACGACCCGAAGCTCTCCGACGGGGCCGGGATCCTGATCCAGGTTCCCGACAAGTTCTTCCGCGAGGAAATGAAGAAACAGGGCGTCACCCTGCCGCCGCTCGGCCAGTACGGCGTCGGGATGGTCTTCCTGCCGCGCGAGCCCGCCTCGCGCCTCGCGTGCGAGTTCGAGATCGAGCGCGCGATCCGCAACGAGGGCCAGGTCCTGCTCGGCTGGCGCGACGTGCCGGTCGACAGCTCGGACCTCGCCGAACCGGCCAGGAAGCTCGAGCCGGTGATCCGGCAGGTCTTCATCGGGCGCGGCGCCGGGGTCACCGTCACCGACGCGCTCGAGCGCAAGCTCTACATCATCCGCAAGTCCTCCGGCCACGCGATCCAGGCGCTCAAGCTCGCGCACGGCAAGGAGTTCTACGTGCCCTCGATGTCCGCCCGGACGATCGTCTACAAGGGCATGCTGATGGCCTACCAGGTCGGGCAGTACTACAAGGACCTGCAGGACCCGCGCGTCGTGTCGGCGCTCGCGCTGATCCACCAGCGCTTCTCGACCAACACGTTCCCCACCTGGGACCTGGCGCACCCGTTCCGCCTGATCGCGCACAACGGCGAGATCAACACGCTGCGCGGCAACGTCAACTGGATCCGCGCGCGGCAGGGCGCGATCTCGAGCCCGATCCTCGACGACGACCTCCCGAAAATCTGGCCGCTCATCTACCCCGGCCAGTCGGACTCGGCGAGCTTCGACAACGCCCTCGAGATGCTGGTGATGGGCGGCTACTCGATCGCCCACGCGATGATGATGATGATCCCGGAGGCGTGGGAGAACCACGCGCTCATGGACCCGCAGCGGCGCGCGTTCTACGAGTACCACGCCGCGATGCAGGAGCCGTGGGACGGCCCCGCGGGCATCGCGTTCACCGACGGGCGGCAGATCGGCGCGACGCTCGACCGCAACGGCCTGCGTCCCGCGCGCTACATCGTCACCGACGACGATCTGGTGGTCATGGGCTCGGAGTGCGGCTGCCTCCCGATTCCCGAGGAGCGCATCGTCAAGAAGTGGCGCCTCCAGCCCGGCAGGATGTTCCTCGTCGACCTGGAGAAGGGCCGTATCGTCGACGACCAGGAGCTCAAGGACACGCTCGCCTCGGCCAAGCCGTACGCCGAGTGGATCGAGCGCATCCGCGTGAAGCTCGACGACCTGCCCGCGCCGGAGGAGAAGCGCGTGCCCTCGCGCGAGCGGCTCCTCGACCGCCAGCAGGCGTTCGGGTACACGCAGGAGGACATCAAGTTCCTCATGACGCCGATGGCGCTCGCCGGCGAGGAGCCGGTCGGCTCGATGGGCAACGACTCGCCGCTCGCGGTGCTGTCGAACAAGAACAAGCCGCTCTACCAGTACTTCAAGCAGCTCTTCGCGCAGGTGACCAACCCCGCGATCGATCCGATCCGCGAGGAGCTGGTCATGTCGCTGGTCAGCTTCATCGGGCCGAAGCCGAACCTGCTCGGCATCGACGAGATGAACCCGCCGCTGCGCCTGGAGGTGAGCCAGCCGGTGCTCGACTTCGACCAGATGGAGACCATCCGGCACATCGAGAAGTACACCGACGGCAAATTCAGGAGCTGCGAGCTCGACATCACCTACCCGGTCGCCTGGGGCAAGGAGGCGGTGGAGGCGCGGCTCGCGAGCCTGTGCGCCCAGGCCGAGGATGCGGTCCGCTCGGGCTACAGCATCCTCGTCATTTCCGACCGCAAGACGGACCGGCAGCGCGTCGCGATCCCCGCGCTGCTCGCGCTCTCGGCGATCCACCAGCATCTCACCGGCAATGGCCTGCGCACCTCCACCGGCCTCGTGGTCGAGACCGGCTCGGCGCGCGAGGTCCATCACTTCGCGCTGCTCGGCGGCTACGGCGCCGAGGCGGTGCACCCGTACCTCGCGTTCGAGACCCTGCTCGACCTGAAGGGCCTGGTGGCCGGGGACGAGGACGGAAAGCAGGCCTGCAAGAACTTCATCAAGGCGGTCGGCAAGGGCCTGCGCAAGGTGATGTCCAAGATGGGCATCTCGACCTACATGTCGTACACCGGTGCGCAGCAGTTCGAGGCGGTGGGCCTGCGCCGGAGCTTCGTCGACAAGTACTTCGCGGGCACGCCCACGACGGTCGAGGGCATCGGCGTCTTCGAGGTCGCCGAGGAGGCGCTGCGCATCCACGCCGCGGCCTTCGGCGAGGACCCGGTCCTCGCCCACGCGCTCGACGCCGGCGGCGAGTATGCGTATCGCGTTCGCGGCGAAGAGCACATGTGGACGCCCGATGCGATCGCCAAGCTCCAGCACTCGACGCGCGAGAAGAGCTACGCGACGTACAAGGAGTACGCGCAGATCATCAACGACCAGTCGCGCCGGCACATGACGCTGCGCGGGCTGTTCGAGTTCCGCTTCGACGCCGCGCAAGCCGTCCCGATCGAGGAGGTCGAGCCGGCCGCGGAGATCGTCAAGCGCTTCGCGACCGGCGCCATGTCGCTCGGCTCGATCTCGACCGAGGCGCACACGACTCTCGCGGTCGCGATGAACCGCATCGGCGGAAAGTCGAACACCGGCGAGGGCGGCGAGGACCGCAAGCGCTTCGCCCCGGTCAGGGCGGGCGAGACGCTCGCCTCGCGCCTCGGCAAGGGGCGCGTCGAGCGCGACCTCGCGCTCCAGCCCGGCGATTCGCTGAAGTCGAAGATCAAGCAGGTCGCCTCGGGGCGCTTCGGCGTGACCGCCGAGTACCTCGCGTCGGCCGAGCAGGTCCAGATCAAGATCGCACAGGGCGCGAAGCCCGGCGAGGGCGGGCAGCTGCCCGGCCGCAAGGTGTCGGAGTACATCGCGGAGCTGCGCTACTCGACCCCGGGCGTGGAGCTCATCTCGCCGCCGCCGCACCACGACATCTACTCGATCGAGGACCTGGCGCAGCTCATCCACGACCTGAAGAACGCGAACCCGAACGCGTCGATCAGCGTGAAGCTCGTGTCCGAGACCGGCGTCGGCACGATCGCCGCCGGCGTGTCCAAGGCGAAGGCGGACCACGTCACCATTTCGGGTCACGACGGCGGCACGGGCGCCTCGCCCTGGTCGTCGATCAAGCACGCCGGCACGCCGTGGGAGCTCGGGCTCGCCGAGACGCAGCAGACCCTGGTGCTCAATCGCCTCCGCGGGCGGATCGCGGTGCAGGTGGACGGCCAGATGAAGACCGGCCGCGACGTCGCGATCGGCGCGATGCTCGGCGCCGACGAGTTCGGCTTCGCGACCGCGCCGCTCGTCGTCGCCGGCTGCATCATGATGCGCAAGTGCCACCTGAACACCTGCCCGGTGGGGGTGGCCACGCAGGACCCGGTGCTGCGCCGCAAGTTCCGCGGCCAGCCGGAGCACGTCATCAACTACTTCTTCTTCGTCGCCGAGGAGGTGCGCGAGATCATGG
>CAZIXQ010000059.1:0-16588 GCA_964543155.1 uncultured Enterobacteriaceae bacterium | reverse complement strand
ATCCCCTTCGGCACCGGAACGACGACCCTGGAGTTCGATCTGGAGCAGAAGTTCCAGGTGCTCGGGGGGCAGGCGAGCGCCGTCGCGGGACGCCCGACGCGCCTGCGCAGCCCCTCGATCCGCGGCGACGCGCTCGCGTTTCAGCTGGAGATCGGCGCGACCCAGAGCCCGGCGCGCTACTGGTTCCGCGGCAAGGTCGCCGGCGATAGCGCAAGCGGAACCGTCGTGGTGTCCGACCCGGCGCGCGGCCAGAAGGAGCATACGTGGAGCGCGCGGCGGGTCACCGCAGCGGCGGCGAAGGGGAGCTGACCGCGTACGCCTGCTGCGCTGCGATATAATCGTGGCTCAACTGCACGGGCAGGACTTCAGCGTCCGACCCGTCGCCGCTACCCAAGAGGCCGATCCCGGAAGTGTCCGCCGCGCCGTCGCCTGCCCTGCTCGCGCTCGCCGACGGTTCGGTTTTCTCCGGTCACTCCATCGGCGCCGCCGGCCTCACCGTCGGCGAGGTCGTGTTCAACACGGCGATCACCGGCTACCAGGAGATCCTGACCGACCCGTCGTACTGCGAGCAGATCGTCACGCTCACCTACCCGCACGTCGGCAATACCGGCGTGAACGCCGAGGACGAGGAGGCGGCGCGGCCGCACGCCGCCGGGCTCGTGATCCGCGACTTGCCGCTGCGCGCGTCCAGCTGGCGCGCCGAGCGCACGCTGCCCGAGTACCTGCAGGCGCACGGGGTGGTCGCGATCGCCGGCATCGACACGCGTCGCCTCACCCGCATCCTGCGGGAGAAGGGTGCGCAGGCCGGCTGCGTCATGGCTGGTCGCGTATCGGCCGCGGAGGCACTCGCGCAGGCCCGAGCCTTTCCGGGCCTCGCCGGGATGGATCTCGCCAAGGTGGTGAGCGCCCGGCGCGCCTATGAGTGGGCCGAGGGGTCCTGGCGGCTCGGCAGGGGCTTCGCGAGGCTCGCGCGGCCGCGCTTCCGCGTCGCCGCCTACGACTACGGCGTGAAGCGGAACATCCTGCGGATGCTCGTCGACCGGGGCTGCGCCGTCACCGTCTACCCGGCGCAGACGCCAGCCGCGGAACTGCTCGCCGCGAAACCGGACGGGGTGTTCCTGTCGAACGGGCCCGGCGATCCGGAGCCCTGCGAGTACGCGATCGAGGCGATCGGGCGGATCCTGGACACGACGCGCATTCCCGTCTTCGGGATCTGCCTTGGACATCAGCTCATGGGCCTTGCCTCCGGCGCGCGCACGGTGAAGATGAAGTTCGGCCACCACGGCGCGAACCACCCGGTGAAGGACCTCGACACGGGCAAGGTCGTCATCACCAGCCAGAACCACGGCTTCGCGGTGGATGCCGCGACGCTCCCGTCGACGCTGCGGCCGACCCACGTGTCGCTCTTCGACGGCAGCCTGCAGGGGCTCGCCCGCACCGACCGGCCGGCGTTCTGCTTTCAAGGCCATCCGGAGGCAAGCCCCGGACCGCACGACGTCAGTTACCTCTTCGACCGCTTCGTGAAGTTGATGGAAGAACGCCGTGCCTAAGCGCAGCGACCTCGGGAGCATCCTGATCATCGGGGCGGGCCCGATCGTGATCGGGCAGGCGTGCGAGTTCGACTACTCGGGCGCGCAGGCATGCAAGGCGCTGCGGCAGGAGGGCTACAGGGTCATCCTGGTCAACTCGAACCCGGCAACCATCATGACCGACCCGGAGATGGCCGACGCCACCTACGTCGAGCCGATCACCTGGCAGATGGTGGCGCGCATCATCGAGCGCGAGCGACCCGACGCGCTGCTGCCGACGATGGGCGGGCAGACGGGCTTGAACTGCGCGCTCGACCTCGCGCGCGAGGGCGTGCTCGAGAGGTTCGGCGTCGAGCTGATCGGCGCCTCGCGCGCGGCGATCGACAAGGCGGAGGACCGCGAGAAGTTCAAGCGCGCGATGGAGGCGATCGGCCTCGCCTGCCCGCGCTCGGCCCTCGCGCACTCGCTCGAGGAGGCGATGCAGATCCAGGCCGGCATCGGGTTCCCGGTGGTGATCCGGCCGTCGTTCACGCTCGGCGGCTCCGGGGGCGGCATTGCCTACAACCGCGAGGAGTTCGTCGCGATCTGCGAGCGTGGCCTCGACGCCTCGCCCACCCACGAGCTCCTCATCGAGGAGTCGGTGATCGGGTGGAAGGAATTCGAGATGGAGGTGGTGCGCGACCGCGCGGACAACTGCATCATCGTCTGCTCGATCGAGAACCTCGATCCGATGGGCGTGCACACCGGCGACTCGATCACGGTGGCACCGGCGCAGACCCTCACCGACAAGGAATACCAGCTGCTGCGCGATGCCTCGATCGCGGTGCTGCGCGAGATCGGCGTGGACACCGGCGGGTCGAACGTGCAGTTCGCGATCAACCCGGCCGACGGGCGGATGCTGGTGATCGAGATGAACCCGCGCGTCTCGCGCTCGTCCGCGCTCGCCTCGAAGGCGACCGGCTTCCCGATCGCCAAGGTCGCGGCGAAGCTCGCGGTCGGATACACGCTCGACGAGCTCAAGAACGAGATCACCGGCGGCGCCACGCCGGCCTCGTTCGAGCCGACGATCGACTACGTCGTGACCAAGATCCCGCGCTTCGCGTTCGAGAAGTTCCCGCACGCGAACGACCGGCTGACCACCCAGATGAAGTCGGTCGGCGAGGTGATGGCGATCGGCCGCACCTTCCAGGAGTCGTTCCAGAAGGCGCTGCGCGGCCTCGAGATCGGCGTGGATGGCCTGAACCAGAAGACCCGGGACCGCGAGCGGATCGCCCGCGAGCTCGGCGCGCCGGGGCCGGAGCGCATCTTCTACGTCGGCGACGCCTTCGAGAACGGGTTCACGCTCGACGAGATTCACGGCCTCACGCGCATCGACCCCTGGTTTCTCGCGCAGATCGAGGACATCGTGCGCACCGAGATGGCGCTCGACGATCGCGCGCTCGACAGCGTCGGGACGGACGAGCTGCGCGCGCTCAAGCGCAGGGGCTGGTCCGACCGCCGGCTCGCGAAGCTCCTCGCCACCACCGAGGACGCGGTGCGCTCGCAGCGCCACGCGCTCGGCGTCCGCCCGGTGTTCAAGCGCGTGGACACGTGCGCGGCCGAGTTCGCCACGAACACGGCGTACCTGTACTCCACCTACGAGGAGGAGTGCGAGGCGGCGCCGACCGGCCGGAAGAAGATCATGGTGCTCGGCGGCGGGCCGAACCGGATCGGCCAGGGGATCGAGTTCGACTACTGCTGCGTGCACGCGGCGTTCGCGCTGCGCGAAGACGGGTTCGAGACCATCATGGTCAACTGCAACCCGGAGACGGTCTCGACCGATTACGACACCTCCGACCGGCTCTACTTCGAGCCGCTCACGCTCGAGGACGTGCTCGAGATCGTGCACGTCGAGCGGCCGGTCGGCGTGATCGTGCAGTTCGGCGGCCAGACGCCGCTCAAGCTCGCCCGCGACCTGCAGGCGAATGGCGTGCCGATCATCGGCACCTCGCCGGACATGATCGATGCCGCCGAGGACCGCGAGCGCTTCCAGAGGCTCCTGCACGACCTCGGCCTCAAGCAGCCGCCGAACCGCACCGCGCGCGATCCGGCCGGGGCGATCCGCCTTGCCGAGGAGATCGGCTACCCCCTGGTCGTGCGCCCGAGCTACGTGCTCGGCGGGCGCGCCATGGAGATCGTCCAGGGCGAGGAGGAGCTCGAGCGCTACATGCGCGAGGCGGTGAAGGTCTCCAACGAGTCCCCGGTGCTGCTCGACCGCTTCCTGAACGACGCGATCGAGGTGGACGTCGACGCGGTGTCGGACGGCACGGACGTGCTGATCGGCGGGATCATGGAGCACATCGAGCAGGCCGGGGTGCACTCGGGCGACTCGGCGTGCTCGCTGCCGCCGTACTCCATCCCGTCACACGTCGAGCGCGAGCTGCGCAAGCAGACCGTGGCGCTCGCGCGCGGCCTGAACGTGGTCGGCCTGATGAACGTGCAGTTCGCGATCCAGCGCGCCGAGGTGTACGTGCTCGAGGTGAACCCGCGCGCCTCGCGCACGGTCCCGTTCGTGTCGAAGGCCACCGGCGTTGCGCTCGCCAAGGTCGCCGCGCGGTGCATGGCGGGCCGCAGCCTGCGGGAGCAGGGCGTCGGCGGCGAGGTGCTCCCGCCGTACTTCTCGGTCAAGGAGGCGGTGTTCCCGTTCAACAAATTCCCCGGCGTGGACACGATCCTCGGGCCCGAGATGCGCTCCACCGGCGAGGTGATGGGCGTCGGGGACGCCTTCGGCGAGGCGTTCGTCAAGTCCCAGATCGCCGCCGGCGCGCGCTTGCCGCGGCGCGGCAAAGTGTTCGTCTCGGTGCGCAACGCCGACAAGTCCGCGGCGATGGAGATCGGGCGCGAGCTGCACGAGCTCGGCTTCGAGCTGGTCGCCACCCGCGGAACCGGGGCGGCGCTTGCCGCCCAGGGGCTGCCGGTGACCATCGTCAACAAGGTGACCGAGGGCCGCCCCCACATCGTCGACATGATCAAGAACGGCCAGATCGCGATGGTGATCAACACGGTGGAGGCGAGCCGGAACGCGGTCGCCGACTCGCGCTCCATCCGGACGACGGCGGTTCAGGCCCGCCTGCCGTACTTCACCACCGTGGCGGGCGCGCGCGCCGCCTGCGTGGGCATGCGCCACCTGGAATCCCTGACGCCTTACGCACTGCAGGGCTTGCATCGCCGCCTGAAGGCTGCGTAACATTCCCCGAGCGGTCCGCCCGAACGCGGCCGCCAACCCCGCCCCGGCCCGCGCCGGGGCGCGCTTTTTGGCTCCCGGATCCCGACGAATGAGCAAGGTCCCTCTGACCCTTCACGGCGCCGCATTGCTGAAGGCCGAGCTGCAGCGGCTGAAGACCGTCGAGCGTCCGGCGATCATCCAGGCGATCGCGGAGGCGCGCTCGCACGGCGACCTGTCGGAGAACGCCGAGTACGCCGCGGCGAAGGAGCGCCAGGGTTTCATCGAGGGGCGCATCCTCGAGGTCGAGGGCAAGCTCGCCAATGCGCAGATCATCGATCCCAAGCTGATCGACGCGGACGGGCGCTGCGTGTTCGGCGCGACGGTGGCGCTCGAGGACGGGACCTCGGGCGACGCGGTCAGCTACCAGATCGTCGGCGAGGACGAGGCCGACATCAAGCAGGGCAAGATCTCGATCACCTCGCCGATCGCGCGCGCCCTGATCGGCAAGTATCCCGGCGACGCGGTGGAGGTGCAGACCCCCGGGGGCGTGCGCGCGTTCGAGATCGTCGACGTGCGCTACGACTAAGCGTTCTGCTAAGGACTTTCGGCGACCCGAGTCGCGAGTTCGTGACGGTGTAACACGTTGTTTTTGGTTGTCCTTGCTCGTCCAGCTGCGCTGCCTCGCGACACCCCGTGGCCCGTTCGCCGGCCTTTCCTAAACGGCTAGCGCGAGCGGATCCTGGCGCGACGCGGGGTGCCGCGCGGGGCCGACCGCTTCGGGCGTGCCGCCCGCCGGGGGGGCACCGCGGGCGCGTGCGCCACCTCTTCCGGCGGGCGCGCCCGGAAGATCACCAGGACCTTCCCGATGTGCTGGACCGGCGCGGCGCCGGTCGCCGCGCAGACCGCGCCGAGCAGCGCCTCCCGCGCAGCGCGCTCCGCCCCCATGACCCGGATCTTGATGAGCTCGTGCGCCGTGAGCGCGCGTTCGATCTCCCCGGCGACGGTCGGCGTGAAACCGGCCTCGCCGACGAGAACGACCGGCTTGAGGCGATGGGCGCGGCCTTTCAGCGCCTGCCGCTCGGCCGGCGTAAGCTCCCTGGGCAATCGTGTCTCCCCCGTTCGCCCCGATTCTATCCGGCGTCGCCCGCATGACCCGCACCAAGTCCAGCCGGGCGTGGCTCGAGCGCCACGTGACCGATCCGTACGTCCAGCGCGCCCGGAAGCTGGGCTACCGTTCGCGCGCGGCGTTCAAGCTGCTCGAGATCGACGCGCAGGACCGGTTGCTCGCACGCGGCCAGGTGGTCGTGGACCTCGGGGCGGCGCCCGGGGGCTGGTCGCAGGTTGCCGCCGAGAAGGTGGGCCCGAGCGGACGGGTGATCGCCCTCGACGTCCTGGAGATGGCGCCGCTCGCGGGCGTCACCGTCCTCCGCGGCGACTTCGCGACCGAGGCGACGCTCGCCGCGCTCGAGGCGGCGCTCGACGCGCGCCCGGTCGACGTGGTCCTTTCCGACATGTCGCCCAATCTGTCGGGCGTCGCGGCGACCGACCAGGCCCGCAGCCTCGCCCTCTGCGAGCTCGCGCTGGACTTTGCGGCGGCGCACCTGAAGCCGGGGGGCACCCTGCTCATGAAGGGATTTCAGGGCGCGGGGTTCCCGGCGCTGCTGGCGCGGCTGCGGCGCGAGTTCGCGGCCGTGGCGACGCGCAAACCCGACGCCTCGCGGCGCCGATCGAGCGAGATGTATCTCCGGGCCCGCCGCCGGTAGGGCCATTTTCGAGGCATCTTCCGGTTTCCGCGGGGCTTTTGGCTGCGTCCGCCGCCCCCATTTGAGCGTAGAATCGGTCTCAATCCGACGCCGGTAGTGGACGCCGCGGACCGTCGCTGAATCGAAGGAGTGCACTTGAACAACCTGATCAAGAATCTGGTGATCTGGCTGGTGATCGGCCTCGTGCTGATGACGGTCTTCAACCAGTTCAACACGCGCAGCGCGGCCCAGGCGCCGATTCCGTATTCGACCTTCGTGGACGAGGTCCGCGCCGGCAAGATCAAGAGCGTCCAGATCGAGGGCCGCATGCTCAAGGCGGTCACGACCGAGGACAAGCGCGTCACGACCTTCTCGCCCGGCGACATCTGGCTGATCAACGACCTCCTCAAGTACGGCGTCAAGGTCGAGGCGAAGCCCGAGGAGGAGCCCTCGCTGCTGATGAACATCTTCGTCAGCTGGTTCCCGATGCTGCTCCTGATCGGCGTGTGGATCTTCTTCATGCGCCAGATGCAGGGCGGGGGGCGGGGCGGGGCGTTCAGCTTCGGCAAGTCGCGCGCGCGCATGCTCGACGAGTCGAACAACAACGTGACCTTCGCCGACGTCGCCGGGTGCGACGAGGCGAAGGAGGACGTCGCCGAGCTGGTGGACTTCCTGCGCGACCCGTCCAAGTTCCAGAAGCTCGGCGGGCGCATCCCGAAGGGCGTACTGATGGTGGGCTCGCCCGGCACCGGCAAGACGCTGCTCGCGCGCGCGATCGCGGGCGAGGCGAAGGTGCCGTTCTTCTCGATCTCCGGCTCCGACTTCGTCGAGATGTTCGTCGGCGTCGGCGCGGCGCGCGTGCGCGACATGTTCGACCAGGCGAAGAAGCACGCGCCCTGCATCGTGTTCATCGACGAGATCGACGCGGTCGGCCGCCAGCGCGGCGCCGGCCTCGGCGGCGGCAACGACGAGCGCGAGCAGACCCTCAACCAGCTGCTCGTCGAGATGGACGGCTTCGAGGGCACCACCGGCGTGATCGTGATCGCCGCGACCAACCGCCCCGACGTGCTCGACCCGGCGCTGCTCCGGCCCGGCCGCTTCGACCGCCAGGTGGTCGTGCCGCTGCCCGACATCCGCGGCCGCGAGCAGATCCTGCTCGTGCACATGCGCAAGGTCCCGCTCGCCCCCGACGTGAAGGCCGACATCCTCGCGCGCGGCACGCCCGGCTTCTCCGGTGCCGACCTCGCCAATCTGGTGAACGAGGCGGCGCTGTTCGCCGCGCGCGGCAACAAGCGCCTCGTCGACATGGACGACTTCGAGCGCGCCAAGGACAAGATCATCATGGGCGCCGAGCGCCGCTCGATGGTCATGCCGGAGGAGGAGCGCAGGAACACCGCGTACCACGAGTCCGGACACGCCGTGGTCGCGAAGCTCCTGCCGAAGACCGACCCGGTGCACAAGGTCACGATCATTCCGCGCGGCCGCGCGCTCGGCGTGACGATGCAGCTGCCCGAGCAGGACCGCTACAGCCAGGACCGCGAGCGCCTGCTCAACATGATCGCGGTGCTCTTCGGCGGACGGATCGCCGAGGAGGTGTTCATGCACCAGATGACCACCGGCGCCTCGAACGACTTCGAGCGTGCAACCGAGATTGCGCGGCGCATGGTCACGCAGTGGGGCATGTCCGACGTCCTCGGGCCGATGGTGTACGGCGAGAACGAGGGGGAGATCTTCCTCGGGCGCTCGATCACGACGCACAAGAACGTGTCCGAGACGACGATGCAGAAGGTCGACGCCGAGATCCGGCGCATCATCGACGAGCAGTACTCGCTCGCGCGGCGGCTCCTCGAGGAGAACCGCGACAAGGTCGAGGCCATGGCGAAGGCGCTGCTCGAGTTCGAGACGATCGACGCCGACCAGATCAACGACATCATGGCGGGGCTCCCGCCGCGGCCGCCGAAACCGGTTGCGCAGCCGCCGCAGCAGCCGCCCAAGCCCGACGCGCCGGGCGCCACGGCGCCCGCCGCCGCGGCCTGAGCCGGGAGCCCGGACCTAGCCCGCAGGCGCAGGCCTGCGGGCTTTCTGTTTCAGGGCCCCGATGAGCGCGTTTCTCCGCTGTGCGCGTTTCACGCTATCCCTGGAGCGACCGCTGGTCATGGGGATCGTCAACGTCACGCCCGACTCGTTCTACGACGGCGGGCGTCATGCATCCGCCGCCGCGGCGATCGCGCACGCCCGGCGGCTGGCGGAGGAGGGCGCCGATCTCCTCGACGTCGGCGGCGAATCCAGCCGTCCCGGGTCGGAAGCCGTCTCGCTCGACGAGGAGCTGGCGCGCGTCCTGCCGGTCCTCGACGGGCTGCGCGATCTCGAAGTGCCGCTCTCCGTCGACACGACCAAGCCCGAAGTGATGCGTGCGGCGATCGCAGCCGGCGCAGCCATGGTCAACGACATCACCGCGCTCGCTGCCCCGGGCGCGCTCGCGGCGGTCGCAGCGAGCGACGCGGCGGTGTGCCTGATGCACATGCGCGGCGAGCCGAAGACGATGCAGGCGGACCCCGTCTACGCGGATGTCGTCGCGGAGGTGCGGGATTTCCTCGCCGCCCGGGTGGCGGCCTGCGTCGCCGCAGGCATCGCGCGCGACCGCATCGCAATCGACCCGGGCTTCGGCTTCGGCAAGACGCTCGACCACAACCTGGAGCTGCTTCGCCAGCTCGGGACGATCGCTGCGCTGGGCCTCCCGGTGCTCGCCGGCTGGTCGCGCAAGTCGAGCCTGGGGCGCATCACCGGGCGCGCCGCCGAGGACAGGTTGGCAGGGAGCCTCGCGGCGGTGCTGATCGCGGTGCAGCACGGCGCTAAAATCGTGCGCGTTCACGACGTCGCGGCGACGCGGGACGTCCTGGCCGTGTTCGCCGCCGTGCAAGGGAAGCGATGACCAGAAAATATTTCGGTACCGACGGCGTCCGCGGGCGCGTCGGCGAGGCGCCCATCACGCCCGAGTTCGTCCTGCGCCTCGGGTACGCGGCCGGCGAGGTGCTCGCGCGCCAGCGCGGCGGCCACGTCCGGCCGACCGTCCTCATCGGCAAGGACACGCGCGTCTCGGGCTACATGCTCGAGGCGGCGCTCGAGTCGGGGTTTGCGGCGGCCGGGGTGGACGTCATGCTCTGCGGTCCGATGCCGACGCCGGCGGTCGCGTATCTGACGCGCGCGCTGCGGCTCTCGGCCGGGATCGTGATCAGCGCTTCGCACAACCCGTACGCCGACAACGGCATCAAGTTCTTCTCGGCGGACGGCGGGAAGCTCCCCGACGCGGTCGAGCACGAGATCGAGGCCGCGCTCGAACGCCCGCTCGCATGCCGACCATCAGCGGAGCTCGGGAAGGCGCGCCGCGTCGACGACGCGCCGGGCCGGTACATCGAGTTCTGCAAGAGCACGTTCCCCAACGCGCTCGACCTGAAGGCAATGCGCATCGTCGTGGACTGCGCGCATGGCGCGGGCTACCACGTCGCGCCGCACGTCTTCCACGAGCTCGGCGCGGATGTGACCGCCGTCGGCGACGAGCCGAACGGATTCAACATCAACGACGGCGTGGGCGCCACCCACCCGCAGGCGCTCGCGGCCGCCGTGCACGAGCATCGCGCGGACGTGGGCATCGCGCTGGACGGCGACGGCGACCGGCTGCTGATGGCCGACGCGGCCGGGCGGACCTACGACGGCGACGAGCTGCTCTACGTGATCGCGCGCCGGCGGGCGAAGCACGGCCAGCTCGCCGGCGTCGTCGGGACCCTGATGACCAACCTCGCGCTCGAGCGTGCCCTCGCCGAGCTCGGGGTGGGCTTCGCGCGCGCCAAGGTCGGCGACCGCTACGTCCTCGAGATGATGCAGTCACGGGGCTGGGTGCTCGGCGGCGAGAACTCCGGGCACATCATCTGCCTCGACAAGCACACCACCGGCGATGCGATCGTCTCGGCGCTGCAGGTGCTCGCGGCGATGCGCGAGGAGGGCGCAGACCTCGCTGCGGTCGCCGGGGCGCTGCACCTGTATCCGCAGCGGCTGATCAACGTGCGCGTCGCGCGCGGCTTCGACTGGGAGCACGATCCGGCGATCACTCGGGCGCGCGCGGCCGCCGGCAGGCGGCTCGGCGATACCGGGCGCCTGCTGCTGCGTGCGTCGGGGACCGAACCGGTCCTTCGGGTGATGGTCGAGGGCGAAAATGGCGCGTTGGTGGATGACGTCGCCGCCGAGCTCGCGGGCGTGGTCGAGCGGGCGGCCGCAGCCGCCTGACCTGACACATGACTGTAATGGTGATGTAACACGCCCCGCCTAGACTCCCCCGGTACCGCAGACGGCTCATCGGGCCGCGGCGCGGTGAAGTTCACCGAAAGGAGAGTCCAGATGAAGCAGCTCAAGGCTTACGCTGCCGTCGCCGCCCTGGTGGGCGGCGTGGCAGGTGCGCAGGTCGCCTCGGCCCAGGTGGTCAAGATCGACGGCTCCAGCACCGTTTTCCCGGTCACCGAAGCGGTCGCCGAAGACTTCCAGAAGATGAAGAAGGGTGCTACCAAGGTCACGGTGGGCATCTCCGGTACCGGCGGCGGCTTCAAGAAATTCTGCCGCGGCGAGACCGACATTTCGAACGCCTCGCGCCCGATCCTCAAGTCGGAGATGGAGGACTGCAAGAAGGTCGGCGTCGAGTACATCGAGCTGCCGGTGGCGTTCGACGCGCTGACCGTGATGGTCAATCCGAAGAACGCCTTCATCAAGAGCATGACCGTCGAGGAGCTGAAGAAGATCTGGGAACCGGCGGCGCAGGGGAAGATCACCCGGTGGAACCAGGTCAATCCGGCCTGGCCGGATCAGCCGATCAAGCTCTACGGCGCGGGCGCCGACTCCGGTACGTTCGACTACTTCACCGAGGCGATCGTCGGCAAGGCGAAGTCGAGCCGCGGGGACTTCACCGCGTCCGAGGACGACAACGTGCTCGTGCAGGGCATCTCGCGCGATCCGAACGCGCTCGGCTACTTCGGCTATGCGTACTACGCCGAGAACAAGGACAAGCTGAAGGCAGTTCCGATCGTGGAGAAGGCCGGAAAGCCCGCCGTGGAGCCGTCGGAGAAGTCCGTCCTGGACGGCAGCTACCAGCCCCTGTCGCGCCCGATCTTCATCTACGTGAACACGAAGTCGCTCGCGAAGCCCGAGGTCAAGGAGTTCGTGGACTACTACCTCAAGCACGGCGCGAAGCTTGCGAAGGAGGTCAAGTACGTGCCGCTGCCCGACCGGATCTACACCGCCGGCCTGGAGCGCCTCAGCAAGATGCAGAAAGGTACGGTTTTCGCCGGTCACGCAGACGTCGGGGTCAAGATCGACGACCTGTTCTCCCGGCCGCTCGTCAATTAGCAGGACGCGCGCGGGGGGAACTGGGCAGCGTCCCCCCGTGCGCAGTCGTGCAGCATCCGACCGCTGGGACCCCGAGCGGGGTGCCAGCGGTCTTGTACTGATTCGGCCGGCATGAGCGCGAGGGCGCGCGCCGTGCAGGGGCCGCGGGAGTAAGATTTCACATTGCGGGTCACGAACAATGGCTCAAACAAGCGCCGAGACGGCGACGGTGATCGGGCAGACAGCGGGGGAGGCAGTGGCGGCTCGGCTCGCGCGCAAGGCGTCGCGAGACCTCAAGGAGCGCGCGATCGAGTTCGTCCTGTTCCTGGCCGCGCTTTCGGCGGTGGCGACGACCGTCGCGATCGTGGTAATCCTGGTCTACGAATCGTGGGCTTTCTTCCAGCACGTCTCGATCTGGACGTTCGTCACTGACACGCAGTGGACGCCGCTGTTCGAGAACGCCCGCTACGGCGTGCTGCCGCTGCTTGCGGGCACCCTGGTGACCGCCGGGGTCGGTCTGCTCGTCGCCATCCCGCTCGGCCTGGTGACCGCGATCTACCTCTCCGAGTTCGCGCCGCACCGGGTGCGGGAGACGGTGAAGCCGTTCCTCGAGTTGCTCGAGGGCGTCCCGACCGTGGTCTACGGCTATTTCGCGCTCCTCTTCGTCACGCCGCTGCTGCAGAAGCTCTACCCCGACCTGCCGGGGTTCAACATGCTGAGCGCCGGCATCGTGATCGGGATCATGATCATTCCGTACGTGAGCTCGGTGTCGGAGGACGCGATGCGGGCGGTGCCGATGAGTCTGCGGGAGGGGGCCTACGCGATGGGCGCCACGCGGTTCCAGACCGCGGTCAGCGTGGTGTTCCCCGCGGCCATGTCGGGCGTGGTGGCGGCGTTCATCCTGGGCATCTCGCGCGCCGTCGGCGAGACGATGGTGGTGGCGATCGCGGCCGGGCAGCAGCCGAACCTCACCTGGAATCCCGCCGAGGCGGCGGCCACGATCACCGCCTACATCGTGCAGGTCGCGCTCGGCGATCTGCCTCATAACAGCATCGGCTACCAGAGCATCTTCGCAGTGGGCCTGGTGCTGGTGCTGATGACACTCGTGTTCAACATCCTCGGGCACATGCTGCGCAGGCGCTTCCGCGAGGTCTACTGAGATGGCCGCAGTCACGAACGATCAGAATCTCGCCGCGCTGCGGGAGCTGATCGCCAACCACAAGCGCAAGGACGTGATCTTCGGCGTGGTCGGGCTGTGCTGCATGATGGTCGGCGTCGTCACGCTGGTGGTGCTGTTCATCGACCTGATGATCGACGGCCACGGGCGCTTCACCTGGGAATTCTTCAGCAACTTCCCGTCACGGCGAGCCGAGCAGGCGGGGATCCTCTCGGCCCTGGTGGGCACGTTCCTCGTGATGCTCGTGACGATGGTCGCCGCGGTCCCGCTCGGCGTCGCCGCCGGCATCTACCTCGAGGAATATGCGCGCAAGAACTGGGTGACCGATCTGATCGAAGTGAACGTGACCAACCTCGCGGGGGTGCCTTCGATCGTCTACGGTCTGCTCGCGCTCGGGCTCTTCGTCTACATGCTGGATTTCGGCCAGAGCATCCTGTCGGCCGGACTGACGCTCGCGTTGCTGATCCTGCCGGTAATCATCGTGGCTACGCGGGAGTCGATCCGCGCGATCCCGAGCGCGATCCGGGAGGCGGCCTATGCGGTGGGAGCGACCAAGTGGCAGGTGACCTCGGATCACGTGCTGCCTTACTCGATCGGCGGGGTCATGACCGGGGTGATCATCGGCCTCGCGCGCGCGATCGGCGAAACCGCGCCGATCATCACCATCGGGGCGCTCACCTTCATCGCCTTCCTGCCGCCCGCCCCGATATCCACCCAGCCACCGTTCATCTCGTTCGAGTGGCTGATGTCGCCGTTCACCGTGCTGCCGATCCAGATGTTCAACTGGATCTCGCGCCCCGATCCGGCCTTCCACTACAACGCCGCGGCCACCGGAGTCGTGATCATCGTGCTGACGCTTGCGATGAACGGCCTCGCAATCTGGCTGCGGTACCGGATTCGCCAGCGCATCAAGTGGTGAGGGAGAGCAATTCATGGCTGCCGTGATGAAACCGACGTTGCCGCAGGACGAGCACGTGGCGCTGAAGGCCGAGGTACGGAACTTCAACTTCTACTACGGCGCCTTCCATGCGCTGAAGGCGATCAGCATGCCGATCCACGAACGGCGGATCACCGCGTTGATCGGACCCTCCGGGTGCGGGAAGTCGACGTTCTTGCGGTCGTTCAACCGGATGCACGACCTGTATCCGGGCAACCGGTACGAGGGAGAGATCAGGCTGTTTCCGGACAACACGAACCTGCTCGCGCCCTCGATCGATCCGATCGAGGTCCGGATGCGCATCAGCATGGTGTTCCAGAAGCCGAATCCCTTTCCGAAGTCGATCTTCGAGAACGTCGCGTACGGGCTGCGCGTGCGGGGCGAGCGCAACAACCGGCGGCTCGAGGAGCGGGTCGAGCAGGCGCTGCGCGGCGCCGCCCTGTGGGAGGAGGTGAAGGACCGCCTGGACGAACTCGCGTTCAATCTGTCCGGCGGCCAGCAGCAGCGCCTGTGCATCGCGCGCGCGCTCGCGACCGACCCCGAGATCCTGCTCTTCGACGAGCCGACCTCGGCGCTCGATCCGATCGCCACCGCGAGCATCGAGGAGCTGATCTCCGACCTGAAGCACCGCGTGACGATCCTGATCGTCACCCACAACATGCAGCAGGCGGCGCGCGTGTCGGACTACACCGCTTACATGTACCTCGGCGAACTGATCGAGTTCGACGTGACCGACACCATCTTCATCAAGCCCAAGAAGAAGGAGACCGAGGACTACATCACCGGGCGCTTCGGCTGATCGCCCGGCGCGGCCGGATCGGCTGACGCCCGCGCCGCTGCGACGACGCCCGCCCAGCGCGGGCGTTCGTGTTTTTCGAGCCGGTTTGACGCCCCCGGGACGCGTCCGTAGACTACGCGCCTTCCGTCTCCGCCCCCGCCGCATCACCCGTGTCCAGCGCCGCCTCCGGCGAGCCCCGCCGGCTCCTCGACCTCTACCGGGTCATGACACGCATTCGCGCGTTCGAGAACGCCGCGGAGGAGGCGAGCAGGGGCGGCGTCGCCGCGTTCGGCGCCTCGCTCGGCACTGCGCACGTGCGCGGACCGCTTCATCTCTCTACCGGCCAGGAGGCCGTCCCCGCTGGCGTGTGCGCGAACCTCGCCCGTACCGACCTCCTCACATCGACGCACCGCGGGCACGGCCACACCATTGCCAAGGGCGCGGACACGACCGCGATGATGTGCGAGCTGTTCGGGCGCGCGTCGGGCTGCAACCGGGGCAAGGGTGGCTCGATGCACATCGCCGACTTCTCGGTCGGGATGCTGGGCGCGAACGGCGTCGTTGCGGCGGGCATCCCGATCGCGGTCGGTGCCGCGCAGGCGATCAAGCTGCGCGGCGGCGGGGCGATCGTGGCGTGCTTCTTCGGCGACGGTGCGGTGAACCGCGGGCCGTTCCTCGAGGGGCTCAACTGGGCGGCGATCTACCGCCTGCCGGTGCTGTTCGTCTGCGAAGACAACCGCTATTCGGCGACCACGCCGACCGGCGAGATGACCAGCGCTGAGGGCGCGGCCGCGCGTGCTGCCG
Organism: uncultured Enterobacteriaceae bacterium; assembly: GCA_964543155.1. Classification (GTDB taxonomy): domain Bacteria; phylum Pseudomonadota; class Gammaproteobacteria; order Burkholderiales; family SG8-39; genus JAGVSZ01. The sequence goes on along the minus strand of CAZIXQ010000059.1, from coordinate 1,046 downwards.
CGATCGGCGTTCCCGCGCGCACCGTGGATGGCAACGACGTCGAGGCGGTCGATGCGGCCGCGCGAGCGCTCGGCGCCGAGATCCGTGCCGGCGCGGGCGCGCGCTTCCTGCACGCGATCACCTATCGCGTGAAAGGGCACGTCTCGGTCGATGCCGCCGCGTACCGCGATGCGGACGAGGTGACGCGCGCCCTCGAGCAGGACCCTCTGCGCACTGCCGAGGAGCGGCTCGCCGCGCGCGGGATCGGTGAGGGCGTGCTCGCGCAGATCCGCACCGAAGCCGACGCGGAGATCGCGCGCGCGGTGGCCGCAGCGCACGCGGCGGCATGGCCCGAGGTGGCCGAGGCCTATCGCGACGTGCAGGACGTCGGCGCGGGTCGCTGGATCTAGATGGGACAGCTCTCGTACGCCCAGGCAGCCTGCAACGCGCTCGCGGAGGCGATGCGCGCGGACCCGCGTGTCGTCGTGCTCGGCGAGGACGTCGGGCGCGGCGGGGTGTTCGCCCAGTACCGCGGGCTGCGCGAGGCCTTCGGACCCCAGCGCGTGATCGACACGCCGATCTCCGAGTCGACGATCTTCGGCGCCGCCGTCGGGATGGCGCTCAACGGGCTCAAGCCCGTGGTCGAGATGCGCGTCATCGACTTCGCGCTCTGCGCGATGGACGAGGTGGTGAACCAGGCGGCGAAGGCGCGCTACATGTTCGGCGGCCAGGGCCGCGTGCCGCTCGTGGCCCGCATGCCGATCGGCCTGTGGGCCGCCTCCGCCGCCCAGCACTCGCAGTCGCTCGAGGCGTGGTTCGCGCACGTGCCCGGCCTCGTGGTGGTGACGCCCGCGACCCCGGCCGACAACTATGCACTCCTGCACGCCGCGCTCGCGAGCGGCGACCCGGTCGTGTACATGGAGCACAAGGAGCTGTGGGGCCTGCAGGGCGAGGTGCCCGAAGGGCAGCGCGCCGCGCTCGGCGAGGCGGCGGTGCGCCGGTCCGGCACCGACCTCACGCTCGTCACCTGGTCGCGCACGGTTCATGCGGCGCTCGAGGCGGCCGCG
>CAZIXQ010000058.1:0-16701 GCA_964543155.1 uncultured Enterobacteriaceae bacterium | reverse complement strand
TCTGCACCTTCGCCGGCGCGCGGTTGATCTCGTCGGCGAGCAGCAGGTTGGTGAAGACCGGGCCGAGCGAGGTGGCGAAGTCGCCGGTCTTCTGGTTGTAGATGCGCGTGCCCACCAGGTCGGCGGGGACGAGGTCCGGCGTGAACTGGATGCGCTTGAACGTCCCGCGGATCGTCCGCGCGAGCGTCTTGACCGTGAGCGTCTTCGCCAGTCCGGGTACGCCTTCGACGAGCAGGTGGCCCTGCGCCAGGATTGCGACGAGCACGCGTTCGAGGAAGTGGTCCTGCCCGACCACCACCTTCTTCACCTCGTACAGGATGCGCTCCATCAGCGGCGCCATCTCGGCGCGGCCGGCGTCGGTCAGTTTTTCCATGCGGGCGTCCCGGTTCCTCGTGCGTTAGAAGGGGTGCATTCCGGCGGCCGAGGCCGCGTTCTCGATCGGCACCGCGAAGCCGATGCCGATGAACACGCGGCTCTCCGTCGGGTTCAGGATCGCGGTCACGATGCCCACCACCTCGCCGTCGGCGGTGACGAGCGGGCCGCCCGAGCTGCCGGGGTTCGCCGCCGCGTCGAACTGGATGAGGTTCGTCAGCACGCGCTTGCCCTCCGGCGAGCGGAATTCGCGCTTCAGGCCCGACACGACCCCCGCCGACACCGACGGCCCGATGCCGAACGGGAAGCCGACGGCGACGACGTGGTCGCCCGGCATGAGATCGCCGGTGGAGCGCATCGTCGCCGCGAAGAGATCGTCCGGGATCGATTTGGCCTGCAGCACCGCGAGGTCGTGCTCCGGGTGCAGGCCGACGATCTCGGCCTCGGCCTCCATGCCGTCGTAGAACACGACCTTCACGCGCTTGGCCCCGGCGACGACGTGGAGATTGGTGAGGATCACGCCCTTGTCGACGATCACCACCCCGCTGCCGATGCCGTGCTCGATTTCCTCGCCGCCGATCTCGTCGAGCGTCAGCCCCTGGACGCGCACGACCGAGGGCCGGATGATCTCCGCAGCCTTCGCCGCCCAGGACGGCAGCGGCTTCGTCTGCAGCGTGTGCAGCACTGCGGCGTCGATGTCCTTCTGCGTGAGCTCCCGCGGCGGCGCGACGCGGCCGCTGTAGAGGCCGAGGACCAGCGCGGCGAGGAGCGCACCGATCACGACGAGCAGGATCCGGTCGTGCCGGGCGAAAAACCCGCGGAGCCGCGAGGGTTTCGTCGCAGCGGGCAGCGCCGCGGGCGCCTGCGTTGCCGCTACCGGTGCGGGCGGCGCCGGCGGGCGAGCGGAGCGGCTGTACAGCGTGGCTCTCTTCACGCCGCGAACGGTAGCACGACGCGCGGGCGGCGGGTCAGGGGGACTCGGTCCCGGCGACCTCTCCGAGCGGCGTCACCGGCAGCGCAAGGCCGCGAACGGTCTCGGCGATCCGGCGCACCGCCGCAGCGCGCGCGAAGCCCGTGCGCCAGGCGATCGCCACCCGGCGCTTCGGGTGGGGGGCGACGAAATCGATCGCCTTGACAAGCGGCGTCGCGTACCGGCGGGTGAGCGCCGTGGCGGGGAGCACCGTGATGCCCAAGCCCGAGGCCACCATGCTGCGCAGCGTCTCGAGCGAGTTGCCCTGTCGGCCGGGCGGCGGCGGACGCGAGAAATCCCGGCAGGTGTCGATCACCTGGTCGCGCAGGCAGTGGCCGACCGGCAGGAGGAGCAGCTCGTCGGTGTCCAGGGCGGAGGATTCCACCGCCTTCTTGCGGGCGAGGCGATGCCGGGTCGGGACGACGACGCGGAACGCCTCGTCGTAGAGCGGCTGCACCTCGATGCCCGGCGCCTCGTAGGGCAGGGCGAGGATCGCCGCGTCGATCTCCCCGGCGCGCAGCAGCCGGTCGAGGTTCGCGGTCGTGTTCTCCTCGATGTCGAGCGGCATCGCGGCTGCGCGGTGGCGCAGCGCCGCGACCAGCTCCGGCAGGAGGTACGGCGCGATCGTGTGGATGACGCCGAGGCGAAACACGCCCTTGAGCGGGTCGGACCGCTGCCTGGCCACCGTCTTGACGCGCGCGGCCTCCTCCAGCGCGCGGCGGGCCTGGGCGACCACCTCGGCGCCGATCTCGGTGACCAGCACGCCCTGCGGCCCGCGCTCGAAGAGGCGCACGCCGAGCTCCTCCTCGACGTTGCGGATCGCCGCCGACAGGCTCGGCTGGCTGACGAACGCGCGCGCGGCGGCACGGCCGAAGTGGCGCTCCTCGGCGAGCGCCACCAAGTACTTCATCTCTGTGAGGGTCATGGGACGGTTCGATAGTCTGCGCCTATTGCAAGGATACCAATTGGGTATTGGCCGGCACGGGTCGGGGTCGCTAAAGTCCGCCGCATCGAATTTCGAACCTCATGGAGCAACCCGTGCTGAAGAGCCGCGAAGGAAAGCAAGTCCCCCAGGTGTCGTTTCGCACGCGCGTCGGCGGCGAGTGGAAGACCGTCACGACCGACGACATCTTCAAGGGCAAGACGGTGGTGGTCTTCTCCCTCCCGGGGGCGTTCACGCCGACCTGCTCGTCCACGCACCTGCCGCGCTACAACGAGCTCGCGCCGGCGTTCCGCGCCAGCGGCGTGGACGCGATCGTGTGCGTGTCGGTGAACGACGCGTTCGTGATGAACGAGTGGGCGAAGGACCAGGAATCGGCCAACGTGTACCTGCTCCCCGACGGCAACGGCGAGTTCACCGACGGGATGGGGATGCTGGTCGACAAGGCCGACCTCGGCTTCGGCAAGCGCTCGTGGCGCTACTCGATGCTCGTGCGCGACGGCGTCGTCGAGAAGATGTTCATCGAGCCCGAGAAGCCCGGCGACCCGTTCGAGGTCTCCGACGCGGACACGATGCTCGCCTACGTCAACCCGAAGGCCAAGAAGCCCGATCAGATCGCAATCCTCACGCGCGAAGGCTGCGGGTACTGCACGAAGGCGAAGGCGCTCCTCGCCGAGCTCGGCTTCGACTACGTCGAGGTGCCGCTCGACCACAGGGTGCGTTCGCGCGTGGTCGGGGCGATCGCCGGCGCGCAGACGGTGCCGCAGGTGTTCGTGAACGGCACGCGGATCGGCGGGTGGGAGGAGCTCGCGCGCTGGGCGAGGAAGGCAGCCTGAAGGACCGCGCCGGGGCTAGGCGCGAAGCCCGAGGCCGAGCGAGGCGAGTCGCTCGATCTCGGCCTCCGGGAATCCCCAGTCGGCGAGGGCGGCCCGGCCGCCTTCGCCGCGCTCCGGAGGCGCGCGGCGCACCGTGCCGGGCGTGCGCGAGAACCGCGGCGCAGGGGCGGGCTGCGGCACGTCGCCGAACATGACATAGGCCCGGCGCGCGACGTTGTGCGGATGCGCGCGTGCCTCCGCGAACGTGAGCACCGGCGCGAAGCAGGCATCCGATCCCTCGAATTCGGCGCACCACTCGTCGCGCGTCCGGGTGCGGAAGACCTCCGCGAAGCGCTTCCGGAGGGTCGGCCAGCCGGCGCGATCGTGCTGCGGCGGGAGCGGCTCGCCCGCAAGGCCCATGCGCTCCAGCAGCTCCGCGTAGAACTTCGGCTCGATTGCGCCGATCGCCACGAAGCGTCCGTCCCGGGTCTCGTAGCTGTCGTACCACGGCGCGCCGGAATCGAGCACGTTCTCGCCCCGCGTCTCGCTCCAGGTGCCCGCGGCGGACATGCCCGCGAACATAGTGGCGAGGAGCGACGCACCCTCGACCATCGCCGCGTCCACGACCTGCCCCTTGCCCGACCGCCGCGCCTCGACGAGCGCGCAGGCGATGCCGAAGGCGAGCAGCATGCCGCCGCCGCCGAAGTCGCCGACCAGGTTGAGCGGCGGGACCGGTGGGCTCCCTGCGCGTCCGATGGCGTGCAGCACCCCCGAGAGGGCGATGTAGTTGATGTCGTGGCCGGCGCGCGCGGCGAGCGGCCCGTCCTGTCCCCAGCCGGTCATGCGCCCGTAGACGAGCTTCGGATTGCGCGCGAGGAGCGGCTCGGGGCCGAGCCCGAGCCGCTCCATCACGCCCGGCCGGAAGCCCTCGATCAGCGCGTCGGCGCGCTCGGCGAGCGCGAGCGCCGCGGCGACGCCGTCCGGCGACTTGAGATCGAGCGTCACCGAGCGGCGGCCGCGCAGCATCACGTCCGACCACCGGTCGCGCCCGAAGCCGAGCCGCGGATCGTTCGGCCGGTCGACGAGCAGCACGTCGGCGCCCATGTCGGCGAGCATCATGGCGCAGAACGGGCCCGGCCCGATCGCTTCGAGCTCGAGCACCTTGATGCCGGCAAGCGGTCCCATGGGCGGCGATGTTAGCGCGTGCCGGGCGCGCGGGTTAGCATCCGCGTGCGCCGCGCTGCGCACGGCGGCCTGCAACCCGAGGAGGCAGTACCGATGTTCCACCCGATCACGCTCCCGTTCGGAGCCAAGATGCTGTTCAACACCGTGAAGCTGAAGCCCGGCGTGAGCTTCGACGAGGTCGAGCTCGCCGTGGGCGAGATGTGCAACGTCGTGAAGGAGACCTACGGCGGCGACAAGGGCGGCTTCATCGCCGGCCAGGTGTTCAGGTTCTCCGGCTTCGTCTCGGACGAGGGCTCGCTCGACCCGGTGCGGACCGCCGAGGACCACTACGCGATCGTGACCTACTGGCGCTCCTTCGAGGCGCACGAGCGCTCGCACGCCGACGAGGTCTTCAACAACAAGTTCGCGGCACTCGCGACGATGTGCACCGACAGCAGGGAGCTCGGCTACGACATGCTCTGGCAGGGCGCCCCCGAGGGGGAGTGACCCGAGTCCGGGTGGCCGGGCAGCCCGGACTGCCCCGCCGGCAGGTCCGCGTCGCGGCACTTATATATATAGTGAGGAGGAAGCGCGCCCCAGCGGGCTTGCAAAATTCCCCGACCCGCCGCATATTTGCGCCCATCGAATTGGCTGGGTCGTCCACTGCACCCCTCCGGGTGAACTTCTGGTCTGTTCCCGTGCGTGATTTCGAGGCCGTGCGTACTCCCGCGCCCGGCAACGCCAGATCAGGAGGAACTCCATGGCTACTGGCACTGTAAAGTTCTTCAACGCCACCAAGGGCTTCGGCTTCATCCAGCCCGACGACGGCTCCAAGGACGTGTTCGTCCACATCTCTGCCGTCGAGCGCGCCGGGATGGGCACGCTGTCCGAGAAGCAGAAGGTCTCGTTCGAGCTCCAGACGGGGCGCGACGGCCGCGTCTCGGCGGTGAACCTGAAGCCGGTTTGAGCCCGGCGGGGACGGCGGGCGCCGTCCCGCGTCCTCGATTCCGCCGCCCGCCGACGGGCGCGCGCGGCACTGGCACGCGCGCGCGAGGGTCTTGATGCCGAAGGAAGAGCTGATCGAGATGGAGGGAACGGTGACCGAGGTATTTCCGGACACCCGCTTCCGCGTCACGCTCTCCAACGGCAGCGAGGTGATCGCGTACGCCTCGGGCAAGATCCGCAAGCACCGCATCCGCATCCTCGCCGGCGACAAGGTGACCCTCGAGATGTCGCCGTACGACCTCACCAAGGGGCGCATCAACTTCCGCCACAAGGACGAGCGGGCGGGACCTCCGGTCCCGCCGCCGCCGTATCGCCGGCGCTAGCGTCGTCGATGACGCCCCCCGGCGCGCTCGGCTTCATCGGGCTCGGCGTGATGGGCGAGCCGATGTGCGCGAACCTCGCGCGCAAGAGCGGCCGGCCGGTCGCCGCATTCGATCTCGACGCTGCACCGCTCGCCCGCCTGCGCGGGCTCGCGGTGCGCGCGTGTGCGTCGGCCGCCGAGGTCGCCGCGCATGCCGAGGTCGTCTTTCTCTCGCTTCCGGGCGCCGTCCAGGTGGAGGCCGTCTGTCGCGAGCTGGCGGCAGCGCACGGGCGCGCGCGCACGATCGTGGACATGAGCACGAGCGCCGTCGCGGCCACGCGCCGCATCGCCGCCGAGCTCGCGCGCACCGGCATCGAGCTCGTGGACGCGCCGGTGGCGCGCACGCGCGCCGCGGCGCAGGCCGGCACGCTGCTCATCATGGCCGGCGGTGCCGAGGCGCGGTTCCGCGCGATCGAGCCGCTGCTCGCCTGCATGGGCAGCGACGTGGTCCACTGCGGGCCGGTCGGCAGCGGCCAGGCGGTCAAGATCCTCAACAACATGGTGCTCTTCATGACCGGCCAGGCCCTCGCCGAGGCGTTCGCGATCGGCGAGCGCGCGGGGGTCGGGCGTGCGCAGCTCGCCGCGGCGCTCGCGCGCGGCTCGGCGGACAGCTTCGCGCTGCGCAATCACGGCATGCAGGCGATGGTGCCCGGCGAGTTTCCGCAGAAGGCGTTCCCGACCGACTACGCGCTCAAGGACATCCGCCTCGCGCTCGAGCTCGCGGACGAATGCGGCGTGGACGCGCGCGGCGCGCGGCTGACCGCCGAACGCCTGCAGGAGACCGTCGCGGCCGGGTTCGGCGCCGACTACTGGCCGGTGCTCGTGAAGCTCGTCGCAGGCGCCCGCACGGACCCGCAGTGACGCGACGGTCACGGCACGCGCTGGCGGGATCTCCTGCGGAGATTGCGCGACCTGACGCAGGAGCGATCCGGGTCGTTCGGAACGTCGCGCGCAAACGGCGCTTCGAGCTCTTCGCGTACGGCTACGTGAAGCAGGCGTGCAAGATCGCGGGCATGCGGCGCCCGCACGCCTGGAGCACCGGCTGAGCGCCCGACCGGCTACAGCTCGAATCCCGCGCGCGCCCGCAGGTCGCGCTGCGCTCCACCGCCGAGCAGCGCGACGAGCCGTTTCGCCACCTCGGGTGCCGCGGCGCGTGCGCACACCGCGGCGGCGTAGACCGTCGCGAGCTCGAACTCCCGCGGCAGCGGACCGACGAGCGCGACCCCGGGGGTGTTGAGGATCTCGGTGATCTGGGTGACGCCGATCGGTCGCGCGCCGCCCGCGCTTGCGAGCTCGCGCATCGCCGTCGCGCCATTCGGATGCGTGCTCAGCCGCGCTGCGACTTCGACGGCGATCCCGAGCTGCTCGAGGACCCGGGCGAAATGGATGCCTGCCGTGGCGCGCTGCGGATCGGGGAAGAAGATCCTGTCGGCACCTCGCAGCGCGGTGCGCAGTCCGTCGGCGCTCCCGACTTCCGGCACCGGATCGCCCGCGCGCACCGCGACGCCGGTGCGCACCCGCCCGAGATCGGCCGCGGTGCCCGGGGCGACCTGACCCGCATCCGCGAGCTCGTCGATCAGCGCGCGCGTGAGGATGAGGACGTCGGCCGGCGCGCCGCCGAGGAGCTTCTCCTTCATCGCGCCGACCGCCCCGAAGGTGCCGTCGATCTCGTAACCCGTGGCGGCCCGGAACTCGCCGGCGAGCGCAGTCACGAGCCCTTGCGCGGCACCGCCGCTCAGCACGTGCAGCCGCATCAGTCCGCCGCCGCGACGCGCTCGGGCGTGATCGGCAGGTCGCGCACGCGCGCGCCGAGCGCGTCGTACACCGCATTCGCGATCGCCGCCGCGGTCGGCCCCTGCGCCGCCTCGCCGGCCCCGACCCAGGGCGCGTCCGTGCGCGGGACGATCTCGACCTCGACCGCGGGCACTTCGGTGAACCTGAGGATGGGGTAGTCCTCCCACGCGCCGCTCGTCACGCGGAGGCGGTCGAATCGCACCGCCTCCTTGAGCGTCCAGCTCGTCGCCTGGATCGCACCGCCCTCGATCTGGTTCGCCACGCCGTCGGGGTTGATCACCCGGCCGACGTCGACCGCGACGACGAGGCGGCGGACGCGGATCTCGCGCTCGGCCTCGAGCTCGGCGATGACGGCGCAGTACGCGCCGAGGTTCTTGTACTTCGCGAAGCCGATGCCGTGGCCGCGGTTCTCGCGCCGCTGCCAGGCCGTCCAGCCGGCACGCCGCGCGACCGTCTCGACGACGGCGCGCGCCCGCGGATCCGACAGATGGCGCAGGCGCCACGCCACCGGATCCTCGGCGCGGGCGTGGGCGAGCTCGTCGACGAACGACTCGATCGCGAACACGTTGGCGAACGCGCCGAGCGAGCGCAGCGCGGAGACGCGCAGGGGCATCGAGAGGAGGCGGTGGTTGACGATGCGCTGCGCCGGGAAGTCGTAGAGCGGGATCGCGTTGCGGTCGGCACCGCCGGCCGGCAGTGGCGGATTGATCGCGAGGACCCGGTCGAACGCTCGCTCGAGGTGGGAGGCCGCGAGCAGCGTCGGCGTCGCCGCCCGGCCGGGGCGGGTGCTGTGGCCGTTGCTCCAGAGGTCGTGCCGCCACGCGAGCACCTCGCCGGCGGCGTCGACGTCGGCCTCCAGCTCGATCGCCATCGCCGGTCCGAACGGCGCCCAGCCGAGCTCGTCGGCGCGCGACCACACGACCCGCACCGGCCGTCCGCCGGCCGCGCGCGCGAGGAGCGCGGCGTCGAGCGCGACGTCGTCCGCGCCGTTGTGGCCGTAGCAGCCGGCGCCCTCGACGTGGGCCACGACGATGCGCTCCGGCGCGAGGCCGAGCGTCAGCGCGAGATCGGCGCGCAGGTTGTAGATGCCCTGGCTGTGGCACCAGACCTGCAGGCCGCCGTCCTGCCACCGGGCGAGCGCGCACGATGGCCCGAGCGAGGCGTGCGCGAGGTACGGACGCGAGAAGCGCGCACGGAAGGTGCGCGCGGGAGCGGTGGTCCCGGCGGACGCGCGTTCGCTGGCGAGCTTCGACTCGACCGGCTGCGCCCGCAGCCAATCCGCGAGCGCCGACGCGTCGGGCAGCGTCTCGGGTTCGTTCCAGGCGGCGCCGTCGCGCAGGCGATCGAGCGCCTCGAGCGCGACCTCCTCGCGCTCGGCGAGCACCCCGAGGAAGCTCCCGTCGCGCACGACCACCGCGCCGAGCGCACGCGCCTTTGCGTCGTCGAGCGACAGCAGCACCGCGGCCGGGGAGGGCGGGCGCAACACGCGAGCGTGCAGCATTCCCGGCAGCTCGAGGTCGTGCACGAAGCGCGGCCGGCCGAACGCCTTGTCCGGGAGGTCGAGCCGGAGCAGCGGCGTTCCGACGACGCGGTGCACGGATTTCGGCGCCACGCTGGCGGTCGCTTCCCGATCGAGCAGCGCGTCGTCGGCAAGCGCCCAGTAGCTGGTGTGCGCCCCGCCCACCGCCACGATCTCGCCGTCGATCACCTGGAGACGATCGATCGGCTTCCCGAGGCGCGCCGCGGCGGCCTGCAGATAGATCGCGCGCGCTTCGGCGCACGCGTAGCGCAGCGCGGTTCCCGACTCCTGGACGGACAGGCTGCCGGAGGTGACCGCCTCGTTCGGGCTCGACGCGGTGCTCGCCGGGACCATCCGCACGCGCGCCGGGGCGACGTCGAGTTCGTCGGCCACGATCTGCGCGAGCGCGGTCGCGATGCCCTGCCCGAGCTCGACCTTGCCGGAGCGCGCCTCGACGAGCCCCTCCGGCAGGATGCGCAGCCATTGGCCGAGCCGCCGGTTGGCGTGCAGGCTGCCGGGCAGCTTCGCGGCGTCACCGCCCGCCGCGGGGCGGAAGGCGGCGCTCATTTCGCCGCGCCGCCCGCGGCGCGCAGCACCGCACGCACGAGCCGGTTGTGCGCGCCGCAGCGGCAGAGGTTGCGGTCGAGCGCGGCGCGCACGTCGGCCTCCGCCGGCCTCGCGTTCGCGGCGAGCAGCGCGGCGGCGCTGATCAGGATCCCGGACAGGCAGTAGCCGCACTGCGCGGCCTGCTCATCGATCACCGCGCACTGCAAGGGATGGGGCCGCTCGGGCGTGCCGAGGCCTTCCAGAGTGACGATCGTCTTGCCGACCGCGGCCCAGAGCGGCATGTCGCACGAGGCGACCGCGCGCCCGTCGACGAGGACGAAGCACGCCCCGCACTGGCCCGTCCCGCAGCCGAAGCGCGCGGCCTTCAGGCCGAGGTCGTTGCGGAGGCAATAGAGGAGCGGCGTGTCCTCGGCGGCGTCGACCTCGTGGTCCGTACCGTTGACGTTGAGACCGACCGCCACTCCGTCAGTCCACCTTTGCGCCCGAGACCTTCACGACCTGCGCCCACTTCTCGATGTCGTCGCGCATGTACTTGTCGAACTCCGCCGGGCTCATCGTCATCGGCACCGCGCCCTGCTTTGCCCAGTCCGCCTTGACCTCGGGGCTCGAGACGATCTTCGTGATCTCGGCGTTGAGCTGGTCGACGATCGCCTTCGGCGTCCCCGCCGGCGCCATGATGCCGAGCCAGATGACCGCGTCATAGCCGGGGACGCCCGCCTCCGATACCGTCGGGAGGTCCGGGGTGATCGCCGAGCGCGTCTTGCCGCTCGAGGCGATCGCGCGCACCTTGCCGGCCTCCGCGAGCTTCGCCATCACGGTGATCGCGTCGAACATCATCTCCACCTGGCCGCCCATCACGCTCGTGCGCGCGCCCGAGCTCTCCTTGTGCGGCACGTGCACGATGTTCACGCCGGCCATCGCCTTGAAGAGCTCCCCGGCCATGTGATACGGCGTCCCCGGGCCGGAGGAGGCGTAGTTGAGCTTGCCGGGGTTCGCCCGGGCGAGATCGAGCAGCTCCTTCAGGTTCTTCGCCGGCACCGCCGGGTTCACGACCAGGAGCAGGTCGGAGTAGTTGAGCGGGGCGACCGGCACGAGGTCGGTCATCAGCTTGTACGGCTTCTTCGCCACCAGCGACTCGTTCACCGTGTGGGTGTTCGACATCACGAGCAGCGTGTAGCCGTCGGGCGCCGACTTCGCCACCGCGTCGGCGCCGATGATGCCGCCGCCGCCGACGCGGTTCTCGATCACGAACGACTGGCCCATCGGCTTCTCGAGCCGCTGGCCGAGGTAGCGGGCATAGATGTCGGCCGGCCCGCCGGCCGAGAACGGGCTGATGATCCGCACCGGTTTGGTGGGATAGGTCTGGGCCCAGGCGGGCAGCGCGACGAGTGCAGAGGCGGCGAGCACGAGCAGGGAGCGGGCAACGGGCGCCATACGGTCCTCCTGGAGTGGTCGCGCCCGTCTTCTCCGAGGTGGCGCGGACGCGCGGCCGGTTGTAGCACAAATGATGCTAACCTCGCCACGGTCCGTCGCCGCAAGGGAGCCGTCCAATGCTCGGTCCGCACCGCATCGTCAGGCACGAGTTTCCGTGGGGCGCGATCGAGTGGCTCGCCGGCGCCGAGGTCGGCAACAGCACGGAGCTCGCCCTCGCGCGCCTGCGCGTGGAGCCGGGCAAGGCGGGCGACACGCACGTGCACCGCAACTGCGAGGAGTCGATCTACGTCGTCGCCGGCGAGGTGGAGTGCGCGATCGGCGACCGGCACCTGCGCATGTCCCCCGGCGCCTGCGCGGTCGTGCCGCGCGGCGTCGTGCACACCATCCGCTGCGTGGGCGCGCGCCCGGCCGAGCTCCTGCTCGGCTACTCTTCCCCGGCCCGCGAGTACGCCCTGGCGTGAACGGGCGGACCGCCGCGGGGGCCGCCGCGTGACTGCGTCGGGCGCTGCGCCCATCGTCGACGCGCACCAGCATTTCTGGGATCCGCGGGCCAACTACCACCCGTGGCTGTGCGACGAGCCGCCGATCCCCTTCCGCTACGGCGACTACCGGGCCCTCCGGCGCCCCTACCTTCCCGCGGACTACTTCGCCGACGCGCGTCCGCACCGCGTCGTCAAGACGGTGTACGTGGAGACGGAGTGGGACCCGCGGGACTTCGTCGGCGAGATGCGCTACGTGGAGCGCCTGCGGCGCGACACCGGATTTCCGACCGTGGCGGTCGCCGGGGCGTTCCTCGATCGCGCGGACGCCGCGGCGGTGCTCGAGCAGCAGGCCGCGTTCGACTTCGTGCGCGGCATCCGCCACAAGCCGCGCGCGAACCGCTCGCCCGGCGACGCCACGCCGGGCGGCATGACCGACCCGAAGTGGCGGGCCGGGTTCGCGGCGCTCGCGCGCATCGGGCTGCGGTTCGACCTGCAGACGCCCTGGTGGCATCTCGGGGAGGCGGCGCAGCTCGCGCGCGACTTTCCCGGCACGCAGCTCGTCCTCAATCACACCGGGCTCCCCGCCGACCGCAGCCCCGAGGGCATCGCCGGCTGGCGCGCCGCGATGGCCACGCTCGCGCGCTGCCCGAACGCCGCGGTCAAGATCTCCGGGATCGGGGTGCCGGGGCAGCCGTGGACGGTCGCAGCGAACCGCGAGATCGTGCTGACGACGATCGAGCTCTTCGGCGCCGACCGCTGCATGTTCGCGAGCAACTTCCCGGTGGACGGACTGTGCGCCACGTTCGACGAGATCTATTCCGGCTTCCGGGCCATCGTGCGCGATTTCCGCGCGGACGAGCAGCGCAAGCTCTTCCACGACAACGCGACTCGCATCTACGGGATCGACTGAACCCATGACCACCAAACCCCGACTCGGTTACGTCGGCGTCGGCCTGATGGGCCTGCCGATGGTGAAGCACCTGCTGCCGCGCGGCTACGCGATCAGGGCCTACGACATCGTCGCGGCGCAGATCGAGGCCGCGCGCGCCGCGGGGGCGCAGCCCGCCCGCTCACCCGCCGACGCCGCGACCGGCGCGGACTTCGTGCTGCTCAACCTGCCGACCAACGAGGCGGTCGAGCAGGCGGTGTTCGGGACCGACGGGGTCGCGTCGCGGGTCCGTCCGCCGCAGCTCCTGATCGATTTCTCCACGATCAAGGTCGACAAGTGCAGGGCCTGGGCCGCCAAACTGAAGGGCGAGACCGGCTGCGGCTGGATCGATGCGCCGGTCTCCGGCGGCCCACCGGCGTCGGGGTCCGGGACGCTCACGGTCATGGCGGGCGGCGACCCGGCGGACATCGAGCGGGCACGAGCGCTCTTCGCCGACGTCGCGGCGCGGTTCACCCACATGGGCCCGACCGGCGCCGGCATGGTCGCGAAAATGCTGAACCAGCTGATCGTCGGGTGCGGGCACGCGGTGATGGCGGAGGCGGTCGTCCTCGCCGAATCGGCCGGCATCGACGCGGCGAAGCTGCCGGAGTGCCTCGCCGGCGGGCACGCCGACGGATCGCTCCTGCAGAAGCTGTACCCGCGCATGGTGCAGCGCGACTTCGCGCCCCTCGGGTACGCGCGCCAGCTCCTGAAGGATCTGGAGATGGTCAACGATTTCGCGGGCGGCCTCAAGGCGCCCACGCCGATGATGGGCGAGGCGCTGTCCCTCTATCGGATGCTGATCCACCTGGGTCATGCGGAGCTCGACACCGGCGCGGTGCTCAAGCTCTACGAGCGCTGAACGAAGCCGCACGCCTTTCGCAAAGGAGAACCTGCGCAATGACCGTGATCCGCACGCTCGTGCTTGCACTCGCCGCCGGCCTCGCCGGCTGCGCCGCCGCCCCGACGACCGAGCACTCGGCGTTCCTCGGCCGCACGCTCGACTACCAGAGCGCCCCCGACGGGAGCGGCGCGCTCATCTACCGCAAGCCCGGGTTCAAGCCCGGCGACGGCGCGCGCTACAAGCGCTTCATGATCGACCCGGTCCTCGTCTGGTACAGCCCGCAGTCCAACTACAAGGGCATCTACCCGGACGAGCTGAAGGCGATCACCGACTACTTCCGCACGACTACCGTCGCCCACCTCCAGGACCGGTACCCGGTCGTCGCCGAGCCCGGCCCGGACGTCGTGCGCATCCGCGCCGCGATCGTCGACATGCACCGCGAGAACCCGATTCACCTGTACCAGTTCACGCCGGTCGGCATCGTCCTGACCGGCGTGAAGGAGGCGACCGGGCTGGACGACATCACGCGCGAGCGCGTCGCGGCCGGGAACAGCTACATCATCGCCGCCTCGATCGAGGTCGGCTTCTTCGACAGCACGACGAACGAGCTTCTCGGCGCGTTCCGCGACAGCTCGCGCGCGAGCCCGGCGCGGAGAGACGCGGGCGGCGCGACGTGGGGCCAGGTGAAGGCGGGGCTCGACGCGTGGGCGCAGAAGCTGCGCGCGCGCATCGACGAGGCGCAGGCGGGACGTTGATGCGCGGTTGCGCGCGCCGAGAACGGCGCGTCGGCGCGCGGTCGGGCGCGCCGGGGTCGTTGCGCGCGCGCCACGATCTGACCCGGAATGGCGCAATTAGTCGTTGTCTTTTTCAAAAAACGGTGATATAGAACGAACGCGCGCCGCACTGGGCGCGTTACTTCAAGGAGATTTGCATGGCTGCGAAGAAGAAAGCCGCAAAGAAGAAGGCGAAGAAGCGCTAAGCGCCACGCCAGCGTCTTGAGACGCGAACGGCCCGGGCTCCTGACCCGGGCCGTTTTCGTTTGTGGACGCCGGGCGCGCTAGTAGCCGATCGCCGCGCCGTCGCTGCACGGGTCGGCGCCCCCGAGGTGGAGGCCGCTCTCGGGGTCGATCGTGATGCAGTGGGCGTGGCCGGCCATCTCGTCGCGCTCGGGCAGGCGCTGCACCTTGTGGCCGCGGCGCTCGAGCTCGGCGATCGTCGCCGGCGCGAAGCGCGCCTCGATGTGCAGGAGGTCGCGCACCTCGCCGAGCCCGAAGCGGCCCGACAGCCAGCGCGGCGCCTCGACCGCCTGCTGGGCGCTCAGCCCGGAGTCGATCAGCCCGACGTACGCCTGCAGGTGGATCTGCGGCTGCCCGTCTGCGCCCATGCACCCGAGCACCTGCCAGGGCTTGCCGTCGCGGAACGCGAGCGAGGCGAGCGCGTGGGGGGGGCGACGACCATGCCGTGCGGCGCCATGCTGACGGGCCGGCCGGTCTCGAAGTCGGGGGTGATCGGCGTCATGGCGGCGGCGAGTATCGCCGCGCCGCCCGGTGGTGTCCATGATCGGCTCCGCGGTAAGCTCTCGCCGCCGAGAGGGGAGGCGTGACGCGAGTGGCGTTGACCGAAGGAAGCGTGCTCTGGATGCCGCCGCGCGCACGCGCGGAGGGCTCGGAGCTCGCCCGCTACATGCGCTGGCTGGCGGAGCGCAAGGGGCTGCGCTTCAGCGAATACGCCGGCCTGCACCGGTGGTCGGTGGAGCGCCTCGAGGACTTCTGGGCGTCGCTGTGGGAGTTCTTCGCGCTCCGGTCGTCCGCGCCGTACACGCGGGTGCTCGACGCGCGGCGCATGCCGGGGGCGCGGTGGTTCGAGGGCGCCCGCCTCAACTACGCCGAGCACGCGTTCCGGCACTCGACGGCACGGCATCCGGCGATCGTCGCGCGGTCGGAGGGGTGGCCTGCGCGCGAGGTCTCGTGGGCGGCGCTGGAGCGCGAGGTCGCGTCCATCGCGGCGGGCCTCCGCGCGATCGGCGTCGGCCCGGGGGATCGCGTGGCGTCCTACATGCCCAACGTCCCGGAGACGATCGCCGCGTTCCTCGCGACGGCGAGCATCGGCGCGATCTGGTCGAGCTGCTCGCCCGACATGGGCAGCGGGGCGGTGCTCGACCGCTTCCGCCAGATCGAGCCCAAGGTGCTGTTCGCAGTCGACGGGTACCGCTACGGCGGCAAGGACTTCGATCGCCGCGCGGTGCTGGCCGAGATCGTCGCCCGGCTGCCGACCCTCGAGCGCGTCGTCGTCCTGCCCTACCTCGATCCGGCCGCGCGCCTGCCCGGCGCGGTGACCTACTCGAGCCTGCTCGAGGCGCCCGCACCGCTCGCGTTCGAGCAGGTGCCGTTCGACCACCCCCTCTGGATCGTCTACTCGTCGGGGACGACCGGCGTGCCCAAGGCGATCGTGCACGGGCACGGCGGGGTCGTGATCGAGCACCTGAAGACGCTGCTGCTGCACCAGGACATGCGACCGGGCGATCGCTTCTTCTGGATGTCGAGCACCGGGTGGATCGTGTGGAACCTGCTCGCGAGCGGGCTGCTCGCGGGCTGCACGCTGGTGACCTTCGACGGCAATCCGGCCTGGCCGGATGCGGGCGAGATCTGGCGCGTCATCGGCGCGACGCGCACGCGGCACTTCGGCTGCGGCGCGGCGCTCGTCGCCGGATCGATGAAGGCGGGGGTCGAGCCGAGCGGGATCGCCGACCTCGCGGCGCTCGACGCGATCAGCGTCACCGGATCGCCGCTGAGCGTCGACGCCTTCGAGTGGCTGTACGCAAAGGTGAAGCGCGACTGGTGGGTGGCGCCGATCAGCGGCGGGACCGACATCGCCTGCGGCTTCGTCGCCGGGTGCCCGATCCTGCCGGTGACGGCGGGGGAGATGCAGGCGAAGTGCCTCGGCGTCGCGGTGGAGGCGTTCGACGAGGCGGGCCGTCCGCTCGTCGGGGAGGTCGGCGAGCTCGTGGTCACCGAGCCGATGCCCACGATGCCGCTCCGGTTCTGGAACGACCCGGAGGACCGCCGCTATCGCGAGAGCTACTTCGAGCTCTATCCGGGGAAATGGCGCCACGGCGACTGGATCCGGTTCACCGACCGCGGCACGAGCGTGATCTACGGGCGCTCCGACACGACGATCAACCGGTACGGCATCCGCATGGGCACCGCGGAGATCTACCGCGTGGTCGAGGACCTGCCCGAGGTGCTGGACAGCCTCGTGGTCGACTGCGAGTACCTCGGACGGAAGTCGCACCTCGCCCTCTTCGTCGTCCTGCGGCCCGGCTACGCGCTGGACGACGCGCTCAAGGCGCGGATCAAGGCGCGCGTCCGGACCGCGGCCTCCGCGCGCCACGTCCCGGACGAGGTGTACGCGATCGACGAGGTGCCGCGCACGCTCACCGGGAAGAAGATGGAGCTGCCGGTGCGCAAGCTCCTGCTCGGGATGCCGGTCGACAAGGTGGCGAGCGC
>CAZIXQ010000057.1:5608-16971 GCA_964543155.1 uncultured Enterobacteriaceae bacterium | reverse complement strand
GCCGGCACGGGCACGACGCGCACCGGCTTTTCCCGGATCGGCAGATGCACTGCCGCGGCGAAGAGCGCAAGCGCGATGTCGGCCCACCACATCCAGTCGTAGGACCCCGACGCGGTGAAGGCCCGGCCGCCCAGGTACGCGCCGAGAAAGCCGCCGATCTGGTGCGAGAGCATGACGATCCCGAACAGGGTCGCCATGTAGCGCGGGCCGTAGAACTTCGCGACGAGGCCTGCAGTGGGCGGCACGGTGGAGAGCCAGGTGAGCCCGAGCACGGCCGAGAAGAGCACGAACGTCGTCTCGGTCTTCGGCGCAGCCAGAAAGACGAGCACCGCCACCGCGCGCGTGGCATAGACGATCGCGAGCAGCGAGCGCGAGCGCCAGCGCCCCATTGCCCAGCCGATCCCGAGGCTGCCCGCGAGGTTGAAGAGCCCGATCACGCCGAGCGACCAGGCGGCCACCGACGGCGGGAGCTGGCAGGACGCGACCACGCCCGGCAGGTGGGTCATGATGAACGCCACGTGAAAGCCGCAGGTGAAGAATCCGGCGTTGAGCAGCAGGTAGTTCCGGTCGCCGAATGCGCGCCCGACCGTGGCGCCCATCCGTTCTTCCTTTCCGTGTGCCGGCGCCGGACCGTGCGTGCCCCGCAGGAACCACGCGAGGGGGAGCGTCGCCAGCATCAGCATCGCGAGCCACCACAGCGCCGGCATCCAGCCGCCCCACCCGATCAGGGCCTGCGCGAGGGGCACGATGGTGAACTGCCCGAGCGATCCCCCGGCGTTCACGATGGCGCTCGCCATCGCGCGCTTCTCGACCGGCAGCAGCCGTCCGATCGCGCCGAAAAGGACCGAGAGCCCGGCGGCCCCGGCGCCGGCGGCGAGCAGCACCGCGATCGCGATGACGAGAACGACGGTCGTCTGGGCCAACGGCACGAGCGCGACGCCTGCGGCAACCAGCACGATTCCGCCCGCGACGACGCGGCCCGTTCCATGCCGGTCGGCGAGGGCACCGGCGACCGGCTGCGCAAGACCCCACATGAGCTGACCGACGCCGAAGGCGAAGCTGACCGCCACCAGCCCCAGGCCGGTCTGGGTGTTGATCGGGCCGACGAAGAGGCCGGTCGCCATCCGGATGCCGAAGGTGGCCGCCGTGATCGCGGCGGCGGCGGCGAGGACGAGGACGATGCTGCTGCGGTTCATGCGCGCTTCCCTCTTGCGCCGACCCCGTGCGCCCGGCTCTTGAGCGAGTCGAGCGAGCGCTCGAGCACGGCGTGCAGCTCGGCCACGCGCTCGGGCCCGAGCGTCTCGTTCACCTCGTGCTGCGCGCGGCGCCATTGCTCGCGCGCGGCCTGCCAGGTGGTGCGGCCCCGCGCCGAGATGCTCACGATGCGCTCGCGCGCGTCGCGACCGGATCCCAGCTCGACCAGGCCGGCATCGGCCAGCGGCTTCAGGTTGCGGGTCAGGGTCGTACGGTCCATCTCGAGCCGTTCGGCGAGCGCGGACATCGTGGCGGCGCCGCCGCGGACGAGGTGCGCGAGCAGCGAGAACTGGGTGAGGCGCAGCCCGGTCGGCGCCAGATGGTCGTCGTAGCGCTGCGTGAGCCGCCGCGCGAGCTTGCGCAGGCGGTCGCAGGTGCAGCCGGTGATGCGGGGTTCGGCAGCGGGCATGGACGGCAAGGTTAGTGCATATGCACCTATTTCCGCAAGCCCGGGAACCCGATGCTGCGGGAAGGGCTATGCCGCGACGCCGAGGCGCTCCGCGAGCGCGAGCGTCGCCTGCGTGAAGCACGCCATCGGCACGCGCACGATGCCCGCGCCGATCTGGCCGATGCCCGCCTGCTTGTGCGCGATGCCGGTCGTCACGACCGGGCGAATGCCGGTGTCGACGACCTTGCGCACGTCGATGCCCGCCGGGCCGCCGGCGAACTCCAGGTTCGGCAGCGACATCACCGGGTTTCGGGCCCAGGTCACGTGGTACATCTCGCGCGAGTAGTCCACCGCCTGCGCGACGCTGCCGCCGACCAGCTGCACCAGCGCGGGCGAGGCCGCGAGTGCCTGGCCGCCGTAGCCGGCCGTCTCGCAGATCGCGCTGTCGCCGAGATCGGCGTTGGCGTCCTCCTGCCTGAAGCCGGGGAAGAAGAGGCCGATCGGCATGTCGGAGGGCGCCTCGAACCAGCGCGCGCCGAGCCCGCTCACGCGAATCGCGGTGGTCACGCCGTTGCGCGCGATCGCGGTGACGATCGAGGACGACTCGACGCCGTGCGTCGCGTCCATGATCGCCTTCGAAGCGACCATCGAAAGGTTGAGGAAGAACTGGCTCGTGGCGGCGATGAAGTCGAGCGCCTCGCGCGCGCGGGCGCGGTCGAACGCGCTGCCCGCGAGCGCGCCGCCGATCGCCATGTGGAAGAGCGCGGTCGCTGCAGCGTTGCGGCTGTGCACCTCGTCGCCCATCAGGAGGGCCTGCGACTGGATCGACTTGAGGTCGACGCCGTCCGGCAGCCCCGCGAGCGCGGTCTTGATCGCCGGGGCGATCACGCTCGCGATCCACTTCAGCCGTTCGATCACCTCGGGCCCGTAGGCGCCGAAGCGCAGCACGCGGCCGATGCCCTCGCTGAAGTTCGTGTAGGCCATGTTGCCGTGCGTCGCGTTCTTCACCACGAACAGCGGCATCGAGGGCGAGATCGCGCCCGACATCGGGCCCACCGCGCGCACGTCGTGGTTCGGCAGGAAGGTCACCTCGCCGCGCGCGAGACGATCGGCCGCTTCCTCGGGCGTCGCGGCCCACCCCTCGTAGAGCATCGCGCCGATCATCGTGCCCTTCATCGGATCGCACATCTTCGCCCAGGGGATCGGCGCCCCCGCGTGCGTGAGGGTCCGCTTCCCGTTTGCCCAGAGCTCGGGCCAGATCTCGTCCGCGCGCACGGCGACGTCCACCAGCACCGGCCGCGCCGCGAGCATCCGCTCGACGGCCGCCGCGTTCGCCCGGTCGACGCGCGACCCGGGCGCCTCGGGATCCTCGGCGTCCCCCGTCAGCTGGGCGGCGATCCACGCGAGCCTCGGATCGCCGTCGCCGGCCGGACGCCAGTCGAGGTGCGCGAGCGGCGCGCCCGTGCGCGCGACGCTTCCGGTGAACATCTCCAGGCCGACGCTCACCACGCCGAGCGGGTCGTGCAGCAGGTCGTTCTTCACCCTTCCCCCTTCAGTTCACCAGTCGCGCCGCTTCGCCGTTCACCCCAACCACGAGCCCGGTGAGCATGTCCCAGCCCGACGAGTGGCCGAGCGCGACGAGCGAGCCCGCCGCCCCGAGCGCGGCGGGCGCGTCGTCCGCGGCGAGCGCGTCGGCGAGCGCGTGCAGCGGCTCGAACGTCTCCCCCGCCACGAGGTCGGCGAAGAGCGCGGCGCTGATCGCATGACTCGCGGCGCGGGCGTCCGCCGCGAGCCTCGCGCCGATCGTTCGCCAGGGCGCGCCGCGGTCCACCAGCATGCGGCCGAACAGCGCCGCGCCGGCGAGGTCGTCGCCCGACGGTGTGAGCCCGGTGCCGAGCCCGAGCAGCGCGCGCGAGGCCTCGTACACCGCCTGAACATCGCCCCCGCGGTAGGCGCGCGCGAGCGCATGCACCCGCGACGCGGCGAGGTCGAGGGGGAACGCAGGCGCCGCGCCCGCGAGCAGCGCACCGAACCCGCGCGGCGCGCCGAGACGGTCGAGGGCGCGAACGAGACGCCCGCACGCGTTCACGATGACGGCGCGGTCCGCGCGCGCGGGCAACGCGCAGGACCAGGACTCGGCCGGCAGCGCGGTCAGCTCGACGGCTGCGCCGCGCGGAACCGGTTGCCCCGTGAGCACCGCGCGCGGATGACGCGCCGGGAGCTTCGAGCCGACCCAGACGATCTCGCCGGCGGCGTCGAAATAGGGCGCGTCCGGAAACGCCGCGAGCGGCCGCGCGACGCCGCCGCTCGCCGCCAACGCCGCGCGGGCCTTGCTCCCGATCGACACCACGCGCATCACGGCACGATCTCCGTGCCGGCCTTGCGCTCGAGCGCGGCGTCGAGGCGCTCGAGCGAGGTGATCAGGGCGCGCGGCCCGCCCCGCTCGATGAACCGCAGCGCCGCGGTGACCTTCGGTCCCATGCTGCCGGGCGGAAACTGCCCGTCCGCGAGGTGCCTGCGCGCTTCCGCGGCGGTCATGCGGTCGACCGCGCGCTGGGTGGGCTTGCCGAAGTCGAGCGCGACGCGCTCCACGCCGGTCAGCATCACGAGCGTACCGGCCCCGACGTCGGCCGCGAGCAGCGCGCTCGTCATGTCCTTGTCAATGACCGCCGCGACGCCGCGGTAGCGCGGCCCGTCCCGCACCACGGGGATGCCGCCGCCGCCAGCCGCGATCGGGATCACGCCAGCGCCGAGCAGCGCGCCGATCGCTGGAGCGTCAAGGATCTTCAGCGGGACCGGGGACGGCACCACCCGACGATATCCGCGCCCGGAGTCCTCGACGAAATCCCAGCCGGTCTCGGCGGCGATGCGGTCGGCCTCCTCGCGCGAGAAGAACCTGCCGATCGGCTTGGTGGGCTGCGTGAAGGCGGGATCGTCCGGCGCCACCTCGACCTCGGTCACGATCGACGACACCGACACGTCCATGCCGTGCTTCGCGAGCACGTTCGCGAGGCTCTGCTGCAGCATGTAGCCCATGCCGCCCTGCGAGTGCGCGACGCACACGTCCATCGGCATCGGGACGAGCTCGCGCGAGGTGCGCGCCATGCGGAAGAGGATGTTGCCCACCACCGGGCCGTTGCCGTGCGTGAGCACCGCGCGGTAGCCGGCGCGGAACACCGGCACCAGGTGCTCGCACGCCGCCTCCATGATTTCGAGCTGCTCCTCGGCCGTGCCCTTGATCGTCGGGGGATAGACCGCGTTGCCGCCGAAGGCGACGACGACCAGTTTCGGATCGAACGGCACGGCGCGCGCCTCAGCGGCCGGCGACGATTCGCGCTGCCAGGCGCGCCGCGGCGGTCGAGCCGGGCGCGAGAACCATTCCAGCCGCGCGCAGGGCCTCGGCCTGCGACGCGAGTCCTTGCGGATCCTCCTCCGTGCCGCAGACGAAGCCGAGGACGAGGAGCTCCCGGCCGTCGCGCGCGGCGAGCGCGCGCGCGGCGCGCACGGCCGGCGCGAGCTCTCCCGCCGGATCCGCGTTCGCGCCGTAACCGAGCACGACGTCGAGGACGATCGCCGCGACCGACCGGTCGCGCGCCTCGGCGAGCAGGCGCTCCGTCCGCGCGGTGAAATCGATCATCGGGTGCGGTCGCCCCACGGTGAACTCGTCCGCGCCGAGGTCGATCGCGGTGTGGTCGCGGCTCGGCGCACCGTGCGGCAGCGCGTACTTCTTGTCCGCCGGCGCGTTCGACCAGGTCGCGATGCCGGCGTCCTTCCAGACGACCTGCGCCTCGGTGCAGTAGGTGCCCCCGGAGAACAGGCCGCGCAGGAAGCGCTGGCCGGCGGCGAGCCGGACCGCGGGAGGCTCGGGCGCGCCGGAGCGAGCGACGACCCGGTCGCCGCGCGCCACTGCGACCGCGGTGGCCGCCGCATCCTCGAGCGTCGCGACCGGATGGAGATTGCCGCCGCCGGTCACCTGCGCACCGAGAAACAGCACCACGACCGGCTTGCCGGCGGCGCGCGCCGCCGAGAGCGCGCGGTCGGCCACCGCGGGCGACGGCGGCTTCGACACGATCACGATCACGCGCGTGTCGGGGTCGCGTGCGAGCAGGTCGAGCCCGGCGAGCAGCGTGGTCCCGCCGATCTCCTCGGACACGTCACGGCTCCCGGTGCCGAGGGCGTGCGACACCCCCTCGCCCAGGGCGTGGATGCGACAGCTCACCTCCTGCATGCCGGTGCCCGATGCGCCGACGATCCCGATGGCGCCGCGCCGCACCGCGTTCGCGAAGCCGAGCGGCACGCCGCCGATGATGGCCGTGCCGCAGTCGGGCCCCATCACGAGCAGCCCCTTTTTCGCGGCGAGGCGCTTCAGCGCCTGCTCCTCCGCGAGCGGGACGTTGTCGCTGAAGAGGAAAACGTGCAGGCCGCGCTTGAGCGCCTTCAGCGCTTCGCCGGCGGCGTACGGGCCGGGCACCGAGATCTGCGCGAGCGTCGCGCGCTCGAGGCGCTCGAGGCCCATCGCGATCGAGCGCGCGGCGATCTCGGTGCGACGCCCCGCGGCCGCGGTCTCGCGCCCGGCGAGCTCGCCCTCGATGGCGGCGAGCGCCGGGGCGAGCGCGTCCTCGTCACCCTCGACCAGGAGCATGAGGTCGGCGGGCGCCGCGTCGGCGAGCTCCGGCGGGAGCAGGCGGGCCTGCGCGAGGATGTCCTTGTTCGCCGGCGTGCCCATCAGGAGCGACACGCGGCTCACGCCGTCGCGCGCGCCGATCGCCTGCGCGATGCGCATGAGCGCAACCGAGTCCTTGTAGAAGTTGCGCTTCGTCGTCGCTGCGATGGGCATGGGACGCCTCGGGCCGGGGAGCGCCTGCGATTCGATCTGGGGCGAGAAGGGGATGTTGGTGGAGTGGAGGAGGATCGAACTCCCGACCTCCGCATTGCGAACGCGGCGCTCTCCCAGCTGAGCTACCACCCCACGGAGAGGGGGCGATTCTACCGAAACAGGGTCCCGAACGCCAGAATGTCCACAGGAGCCGCCGCCCGCCGGTTGCCCGCCGCCGCGCCCCGTGGCCTACTGCACGCTGACCGCCACCGCCCGGAGAGAAGGCATGCAGATCAATGCGCCGTTCGGCTACCGTGAAATCGTTCCGCTGCAGAAGACCCAGGCCGTCGCGCTGCCCGGGCCCGGCAGCCTGCCCGAGTTCTGCGCGCAGACGAACGCCATGCCGGTGAGCTACATCGAGTTCGCGCCGGCGGCGCGCGATTTCCCGATCGTGTTCGCCTCCAACGACCAGGGCAAGAGCTACGCCGCGGTCGCGGTGCTCGGCCTCGCGCAGAACGAGAACCTCTTCGTCCGCGGCGGCGCCTGGGAGCAGGGCGTGTACGTGCCCGCGTACGTGCGCCGCTACCCGTTCTGCATGGCGCGCGTCACGATGGGCAGCGCGCCGCAGGAGAACCGCCTCATCTGCGTCGAGAAGTCCTTCCTCTCCGACGCGGGCGAGAAGATGTTCGACGCCGAGGGCAAGCCGACCCAGCGCTGGACGCAGATCGAGCAGCTCCTGCGCGAGTACGAGGCCGACCTCGAGCGCACGCGCGAGCTGTGCGCGATCCTCGCCGACTACGAACTCTTCGAGCCCTTCACCATGCAGGCGACCCCGGCGAGCGGCGCGCAGCCGATCAATCTCGCCGGGATGTACCGCGTGCAGGAGGCGAAGCTCGAGCACCTCAACGCCGCGCAGCACAAGAACCTCTTCAAGAAGGGCATCGTCGGACGGATCTACGCGCACCTCCTCTCGCTCGAGAACTTCGGGCCGCTGCTCGCCCGCCGGGCGAAGCTCGCGCCGGCGGCGAACAGCGCCGCGCCGGCCCAGGCGGCGAAGCCCGCGCCCGCCGCCAGGACCGCCAAGCGCGCCTAGTCCAGGCACTCCCCGCAGCGCCACCCGGGCGGAGCAATCCGCCCCGTGGCGCTGTTCGCATCCGGACCCCATAATCGTCCGTAGCAGGCGGGAAGCCGGCGCACTCGCGCTCGGCGTCCGCGCGCGAGGAGAACGAGCATGTCCCTGATCGGATCGTCGTCATTGCGGGGCGTCCTGGCCGCCGCGCTGGTCGGCGTGGCGCTACCTGTCACCGCGCAAGTGGCTGCGCCGGCGCTGAAGGCCGGCGACACCTGGACCTACCGCGGGCTCGACCACTACAGCAAGCGGGTGACGGGCACGTGGACGCGCGAGGTCACGGCCGCTGCCCCGGGCGGCATTCGCGTCGTGACGCGCGATGGCGTTGAAGCCACCGAGGCGCTCTTCCGCGCGCCGGGTGAGATGACCTCCGGCGTGCTCGGTGACCGGGCGCGCGGCACGATGGAGCCCGCCTACCAGCTGATGCCGTTCCCGCTCGCCGAGGGCAAGTCGTGGTCGCAGAAGGTGGTCCGGACGGATCCCGCCACCGGGGAACGGCGCGAGATGCTGGTCACGGGCCGGGTGCGAGGCTGGGAGACCGTGAAGGTGCCCGCCGGCGAGTTCAAGGCGCTGAAGGTCGAGCGCACGATGTATCTCGGCGACTACGACAGCTTCCGCGGCATCACGCAGCGCACCGAGACCGAGTGGTACGCCCCGGACATCCGGGGCGCAGCGAAGGTCGTGGTGTTCGAGGAGTTCTGCGAGCGCCGCTACGGCTGCCCGATGGGCTCGTTCATGCCGGGCGAGCGCGCGACCTACGAGCTGACGTCGTACGGTCCGCGCTAGGGCGGGCTGCGGCCGGCGCGATCAGGTCGCGCCGCTCTCGGTGACGCCCCGGGCCGCGCGCCCGAGGCGATCGTGCACCGCCGCCCAGGCCGGCGAGCCGGGCGGCGTCTCGACCAGGATCAGGTCCACGTTCTGGGCGTCGAGGGCGCGCATCGCCGCGTAGAGCTCGTGCGCGTACTGCGCGGCAATCGCGGGCACGACGCGCTGCAGCGCCGGGCTCAGCCGCGGCACCTTCACCTCGAGTGCGAGCACGCCGAGCCGGCGGCCCTTGTGGGAGGCGATCGCCTCCAGCATCTCGACCCGCTTCACCAGCCGCACGTGCGCCTTCGGCGCGTAATGCGCGGGCAGCGTTCCCGGGGCGCGCGGGGCCGATTCGTCGGCGGCCGCGAGCGGCGCGCCGAGCACCTCCTCGATCGCGGCGACCGCGACGCCGCCGGGCCGCAGCAGGCGCGGCCGCTCGCCCGAGAGATCGACGATCGTGGACTCGATCCCGACCGCCGTGGCGCCGCCGTCGAGGATGAGCGGCACCGCGAGCTGGAAGTCCGCGAAGACGTGCTCGGCCAGCGTCGGGCTGACGCGCCCGAACTTGTTGGCCGACGGCGCCGCCACCCCGCCGAAGCGGCGTCCCTCGGCTTCGCCACCGAACGCGGCGAGCAGGGCTTGCGCGACCGGGTGCGACGGGACGCGCAGGCCCACCGTCGCCTGACCGCCCGTCACCGCGTCCGGTACGTGCGGCGCGCGCTTGAGGACGAGCGTGAGCGGACCGGGCCAGAAGGCGTGCGCGAGCCGGCGGGCGCCCTCCGGGACGTCACTCGCCCAGTCGTCGAGCCGCTCGGCGCCGGCGAGGTGCACGATCACCGGATGGGTGCTCGGGCGCCCCTTCAGCGCGTAGATCTTCGCGACGGCATCGGGATTCGACGCGTCGGCGCCGAGCCCGTACACCGTCTCGGTCGGGAACGCGACGACCTCGCCCGCCCGGAGGAGCTCGACCGCGCGCGCGATGCCCGCCTCGTCGGCGGCGACGACGTTGACGGGCGCGGGCGGCGCCGGCACCGCCTCGGGGGCCGGGGGCGTCTGCTGCTCCATGGGTCCTCGCGTCAGCCGAGCCCGGCGAGCGTGCGTCCGGTGAGGAGACGCAAGGCCTCGGCGTACTTCTCGGCGGTGCGCGCGAGCACGTCCGCGGGCAACTGCGGCGCGGGCGGCTGCTTGTTCCACTTCTGCGTCTCGAGCCAGTCGCGGACGAACTGCTTGTCGAACGACGGCGGGCTCATGCCCACGCGATACTGGTCGGCCGGCCAGAAGCGCGAGGAATCAGGCGTCAGCGCCTCGTCGATCAGGTAGAGCGTGCCCGCGGCGTCGGTGCCGAACTCGAACTTGGTGTCGGCGATGATGATTCCCTTCCCGCGCGCAAACTCGGCCGCCTCCGTGTAGAGGCGCAGCGTCGCGTCGCGCACCGCGCGTGCACGGTCGGCGCCGATCAGCTTCTCGACCTCGGCGTACGGGATGTTCTCGTCGTGCGCGCCGAGCGCCGCCTTGGTCGAGGGGGTGAAGATCGGTTGCGGGAGCTGCTGCGCCTCGCGCAGGCCCGCCGGCAGCGGGATGCCGCAGATGGCCCCGGTCTTCTGGTAGTCCTTCCACCCCGAGCCGATGATGTAGCCGCGCGCGATCGCCTCGACCAGAACCGGCTTCAAGCGCCGCACCACCATCGCGCGCCCGGCCACCTGGTCGCGCTCGTTCGCGGCGACGACGGTCTCGGGCTCGATCCCGGTCAGGTGGTTGGGAATGACGTGCGCCAGCTTCTCGAACCAGAAGTGGGAGAGCGCGGTCAACACCCGCCCCTTGCCGGGCACGGGCGTGGGCAGGATCACGTCGAACGCCGACAGACGATCCGTCTGGATCACGAGCAGCTTGTCGTCCCCGACCGCGTAGAGGTCGCGCACCTTGCCGCGGTGCAGGAACGGCAGGCTCTTCAGGCTGGATTCGAACAGCGTTCTCATCGTCATTCGGGAAGCTTCGTCGCGATCACCTTGTCCGCCTGGGTCTTGCGGAACGTCTTCAACCGCGTGGCGAGGTCGGCGTCCTCGAGCGCGAGGAGCGCGACCGCGAAGAGCGCCGCGTTCGCCGCGCCCGCGTCGCCGATCGCGAAGGTCGCCACCGGGATGCCCTTCGGCATCTGCACCATGGAGAGAAGCGAATCCAGGCCGCCGAGGTGCTTGGATGGCATCGGCACCGCGAGCACAGGGCGGGTGGTTTGCGCAGCCACGACGCCGGCGAGGTGCGCGGCGCCGCCGGCCGCGGCGATGAAGCACGCCGCGCCGCGGCCCTCCATTTCACTGATCCACGCCTCCAGCGCGGCGGGCGTGCGGTGCGCCGACAGCGCGCGCGCCTCGTAGGGCACGCCGAACGCCTTCAGCTGCTCGGCCGCCGCCTTCATCACGTCCCAGTCGGACGCGCTGCCCATGACGACGCCGACCATGCGCTTGGCCACGTCAGGCCGCCTTCTTCTCGAGGTCGGGCCGGTAGTCGCCCGTCGCGGCGAGGCCGTTCATGCGCGCGCGGTGCGCGAGCAGGGCCTGGGCCTGCGCGACGTTCGCCGCGGCGCCCTTCCACGCCTTCAGCGACGGCGACTGCAGCGCGCGCCCGTACGAGAACGTGAGCGGCCACGGCAGCTTGCCCTTGAACATGCGGTTCATCGCACCGAGGTTCTCGGTCGCCTGCTCGTCGCTTTGGCCGCCGGAGAGAAAGGCGATGCCCGCCACCGCGGCCGGGACGCAACGCTTGAGGATGCGCACGGTCCGCTCGGCCACCTCCTCGGTCGGTGCCTGGCGTGCGCAGTCCTTGCCGGAAATGACCATCGAGGGCTTCAGCACCGTCTCCTCGAGCGTCACGCGGTTGACGTAGAGCGCCTCGTAGACGGCGTTCAGCGTCCACTCGGTCACCTCCTCGCAGCGCTCGATCGTGTGGTCGCCGTCCATCAGCACCTCGGGCTC
>CAZIXQ010000057.1:0-5508 GCA_964543155.1 uncultured Enterobacteriaceae bacterium | reverse complement strand
GGTGCCGGCGTCCACCTTGATCCCCGGCAGCACGCCCTGCCGGGCAAGGAGCTGGGCGAACGGCGTGCCGTCGGCGGACTTCTGGCGCAGCGTCTCGTCGTACAGGATGACGCCGCTGATGTGGTCGCCGAGGCCGCGGGTGGTGAACAGCATGTCGCGGTACGCGCGGCGGTTCTCTTCGGTGGACTCGACGGCGATCGACTTGAAGCGCTTCTCGATCGTGCCGGTGGACTCGTCGGCGGCCAGGATGCCTTTGCCGGGGGCAACCATGGCGTGGGCGACTTTGGCGAGCTCGCTCATGGGGAACTCCTTTCCTTGAATCTGCGGGATGACGCGGTGCGAGGGAGCGGAATTTTACCCGCCGGGGCGACGGCTGGCCCGGGCACACCCGGCCGGACACGACCGACCGGGAACGGACGGCGCGATGGTCGCGCGGCGAGCTTGGGGAACGGCGTGTTGCTACTATGTGCTACAAATGCTACATTCGGACGCATGAGTCGGACCATCACGCAACGCGAGCTACGCAACGACTCCGCGGCCGTCCTCCGGGAGGTGCAGGCGGGCCAGACGCTCATCATCAGCCGCAACGGCGTGCCGGTTGCCGAGCTTCGCCCGGTGCCGCCTCGCAGGTTCGTTCCGCGGGCGGTGATCGCCGATGCGGCCCGCCGCGCGCCCCGCGTCGATGCGGACCGGCTGCGCGCCGACCTCGACGCGGTGGCGGACCCGTCCCTCGATGGCTGAGCGCGGCCTTCTCGACACATCCGTCGTCGTCGATCACGACCTGCTCGACGCCGGGTCGCTGCCGGACGAATCGGCAATCTCGGCGGTCACGCTCGCCGAACTGGCGGCCGGGCCACATGCCACGGCCGACGAGGAAGAGCGAGCCCGGCGCCAGGACCGGCTGCAGTGGGCTGCGGCGACATGGGACCCGGTGCCGTTCGATGCTGAAGCCGCCCGGATGTACGGCCGCGTGTTTGCGGCCTCGAAGGCCGCGGGGCGATCCAGCCGCTTCCGCGTGGCGGAACTGCTCATCGCCTCGACTGCCGCGGCGAACGGCTTGCCGCTCTATACGAGAAACGCTGCGGACTTTGCCGGCCTCGAGCGGATCGTCGCGATCGTCCCGGTTTAGGCGCCGCGACGCGCTGCGGCCGCTCAATCCCGGCTGACTGGCACCGCGCGACGCTCGCGACCCGAGCCGAGCAGCGCGTCGATCAGCCGCTGCACGTGGAGCGCCGATCGCCCCGAGTTGGACGGCTCGCGCCTCTGGTCGATCGCGTCCAGGAATTCGGCCAGCACGCGCCGATGGTGCTCGTGCGAGAACGCCATCGGGTCGGCGCCGCCGCCGCCCGCCGCGGCGCCGTCGAGCCGGAAGCGCTCGCCGTTCATGTAGTTGACCGTGAGCGTCTCAACCTCGAGCGCGGCGGAGCCGGCAGTGCCCGCGATCTCGATTCTCTCTGCGTAGCCGGGGTAGGTCACCGTCGTCGCGTCGATCACGCCCGAGGCGCCGCTGGCGTAGCGCACCGCCCCGGCCACGATGTCCTCGGTGTCGATCCTGCGCAGCGGGCTCGTGTCCACGTAGGCCATGACCTCCTGCGCGGGGCCGACGAGGTGGAGCAGGAGGTCGAGCGTGTGGATCGCCTGCGTGAGCAGCACGCCGCCGCCGTCGCGGGCCATCGTCCCGCGCCCGGGCTGGGCGAAGTACTCCGGCGCGCGCCACCAGCGGATCGAGGCCGAGGCCGAGAGCAGCTTGCCGAGCCGCCCCTCGCGCACGAGCTTCGCGAGCTCGAGCGCTGCCGGGCGGAACCGGTGCTGGAAGACGATCGCGAGGCACACGCCGGCGCGCTCGCACGCCTCCACGATCGCGGCGGCCCGCGCCGCATTCACGTCGACGGGCTTTTCGAGCAGCACGTGCTTGCCCGCCGCCGCGGCCTGCTGCACGAGATCGGTGTGCGTCCACGGGGGCGTGAGCACCAGCACCGTGTCGATCGAGCGGTCGTCCATGATCCGGTCGAGCGAGTCCACGACCGGGAATCCCCACCCCTTCGCCGCCTCCTCCCGCCGCGCAGCCGAGGGCGCGTACGCCGCGGCGACCTCGACGCGATCCGCCAGGTCCTTGAGGCTCAAGGCATGCGGCTTGAGCGCCATGCCGAGCCCGACGACGCCGATGCGGTGCCGCGTCACTTCAGCACACCGTCTCGTGGCGCAGCTTGCAGGTGAGCAGCACCTCGTCCGGCTCCTTCTTCCACCAGTTGTCCTTCGAGAAGATCTCGACCTCGTGCATGCCGTGGTAGCCCGCCGCCTCCATCCAGGAGCGCACGAGCGGGATGTCGATCACGCCGTCGCCCATCATTCCGCGGTCGAGCAGCATGTCGGTGGTGGGCACGAGCCAGTCGCAGAGGTGGAAACCCATGAGCCGCTTCTCTCCCGCGCGCTCGATCTGCGCCTTGAGTTCGGGGTCCCACCACACGTGGTAGAGGTCGACCGCAACGCCCATCGCCGCGCCGTTCTTCCCCTCCAGCTCGTCGCACAGGTCGAGCGCGTGCGCGAGGGTGTTGACGCAGCCGCGGTCGGCGGCGTACATCGGGTGCATCGGCTCGATCGCGATCGGCACGCCGCACGAGCGCGCGTGGTCGAAGACCGCGCCCAGCCCGTCGCGGATCATCTCGCGCGCCCCGCCGAGGTCCTTCGACCCCTTGGCCAGCCCGCCGGCGACGATCACCAGGCAGCGCGCCTCGATCGTCGCCGCCTCGTCGATCGCGCGCAGGTTGTCGTCGATCGCGGCCTGCCGGCCCTTGCGGTCGGGCGCGGGGAAGAACCCGCCGCGGCAGAGCCCCGTCACCGTCAGGCCGTTGTCGCGGATGATGCGCGCCGCCTCCTTCGCGCCCACTTCCGCCACCTTGTCGCGCCACGGGCTGATGCCGCGGATGTTGTGCCGGCGGCACGCCTCGGCCGCCTGGCGCAGGTTGCACTTGTCGCGCACCGTGGCGGTGTTGAGCGAGAGCAGGCTCGGGTCGGGCGGGCTCATGCGGTCCTCTCGAAGGGGTAGCCGAAGTAGGCCCCGAGCTCGCGCACCTGCCCCTCGTACATGTCGCGGCCGGTGACCGTGGCCGCGCCCCGCGCCCGCGCCGCTTCGACGAAGGGCGTGACTTCGGGCTTGGTGGTGACGTCGCCCACGATCGTGTCCGGGCGGAGCGTCGCGAGATCCCACGGCAGCGGATCGCCCGGCTGCATCCCGATCGGGGTGGCGTTGACGAGGAGATCCGTCGTGGCGAGATCGGGCGCATCGACGCGCACCGTCACGCGCGGGAACGCGCCGCGCAGCGTCGCCGCGAGCCGCTCGGCTTTCTCGCGATCGAGCTCGTGCACCGAGATCGACGCAATCCCGGCCTGGCACAGCGACACGGCGATCGCGCTCCCCGCGCCGCCCGCGCCGAGGAGCGCGACGCGCCGGCCGGCGGGATCGTGGCCGTGCGCGCGCAGGCCCGCGACGAACCCGCGGCCGTCGAACATGTCGGCCTCCCAGCGGCCGTCTGCCCGCCGCCGCAGCGCGTTCACCGCGCCGACGAGACGGCCGGTCTCGAGCACCTCGTCCGCGAACGCCGCCATCGCCACCTTGTGCGGCATCGTGGCGACGATGCCGTCGAGGTTGCGCATCGCCTTGAGCCCCGCCAGGACCGGCGCGAGGTCCGCGCTCGTCACGTGCACCGGGATCATGATCGCGTCGTGACCATTCAGCGCGAGGAGGCGGCAGAAGCCCTCCGGCGAGCGGGCTTTCTCGATCGGATCGCCGACGATCGCGAGCAGGCGGGTCTTTCCGGTGATCATGCGGGCGGCTACTTGAGGAACTCCGGCGAGATCAGCTTCGGCAGGATCAGCACGAACTCCGGCCACACGATCACCAGGATGAGCACCCCGAACATCGGCGCGAGCATGATCAGCGTGTCCTTGAGCGCGTCGATGACGCGGATGTTCGCGATCGAGCACGAGATCAGCAGGCACAGGCCGTAGGGCGGGGTCACGAGCCCGAACGCGAGCGACACGATGCCGATCATCGCGAAGTGGATCGGGTGCATCCCGACCGACTTGGCGAGCGGCTCGAGGA
This sequence comes from uncultured Enterobacteriaceae bacterium, assembly GCA_964543155.1. Classification (GTDB taxonomy): domain Bacteria; phylum Pseudomonadota; class Gammaproteobacteria; order Burkholderiales; family SG8-39; genus JAGVSZ01. The sequence continues at coordinate 1,406 of CAZIXQ010000057.1, read as the reverse complement.
TCGTCCCGACGATGATGATCGCCGGGATCGCGTCGAGGAAGCAGCCGACCACGAGGAACGCGGCGGCGATGAAGAACCCGGTGCCGACCGGGCCCATCTGCCAGCCCATCACGCCCTCCAGGATCGCCTTCGGGATCTGGTAGTAGGCGAGCAGCCAGCCGAACGCCGAGGCGGTTCCCACGCAGAAGAGGGTCACCGCGGCGAACCGCCCGGTGTCGAGCAGCGCGTGGTGCAGTCCCCGGGCCGTCATCTCGCGATAGATGAAGAGCGCGAGCGCGATCGCATAGAGCACCGCGATGCAGGCCGCTTCGGTGGGGGTGAACCAGCCGAAGATCTTGCCGCCGATGATGATCACCGGCGTCATGAGCGCCGGCACCGAGACCGCGAAGGCCTTGATGCCCTCGATCAGGGTCGCGCGCGGGTAGGTCGGATAGCCGCGCAGCTTGGCGTAGACGTGCACCGTACCCATCTGGACCAGGCCGATCGCGAGCCCCGGCAGCACGCCCGCGAGAAAGAGCCCGCCGATCGAGACGGTGAGGACCCCGCCCCAGACGATCATGAGGATAGAGGGCGGGACGATCACCGCCAGCACTGCCGATACCGCGGTGATCGCGGCGTTGAAGCTGTCGTCGTAGCCTTCCTTGCGCTGCGCCTCGATGAAGATCTTGCCCTGGCTCGCGGCGTCCGCGGTCGAAGAGCCGGAGATGCCGGCGAAGAAGATCGACAGCACCACGTTCACCTGGGCGAGCGCGCCGGGGAAGTGCCCGACGAGCGCGCGCGAGAGGCGCACGAGCCGGTCGGTGATCCCGCCGACGTTCATCAGGTTCGCGGCGAGGAGGTAGAACGGAACCGCGAGCAGGATGAACGAGTTGTAGGCGTTGAAGGTCTCCTGCACCAGGCTCATCGCGGTGAGATGCGGCTCGACGAGCAGGATCGGCAGGCAGGCGAGCCCGAGCGCGAATGCGACCGGCACGCGCAAGGCGAGCAGCAGGAAGAAAACCCCGAACAGGATCGTGCCGGCGAGTCCCGGGGTGAGCGCGGTCGCGGCGCTCATGCGGTCCGCCCGGCGAGCACCGCGGCGGCGTCCCACACCTGCTCGCCGAGGAACACGAGCCAGGTGAGGCCCGCGAACGGCCAGGCGACGTGAATCAGCCACAGGGGCAGCTCGGCGAGCTCGGAGATCCGGTTCCAGGCGAAGCGCGTGAACTCGATCCCCGACCAGACGAACACGAACGCCATCACGAGCACTGCGAGGGCCGCGACGAGCTTGAGCGCGGCGTTCGCGCGCTCGCCCAGCCGCGGCCAGACGTCCACCTCGAAGTGCGTGCTCTCGCGGATCCCGACCGTCGCCCCGATCATGATCATCCAGATGAAGAGGAAGCGCGCCATCTCCTCGGTCCAGATGT
>CAZIXQ010000056.1:0-17390 GCA_964543155.1 uncultured Enterobacteriaceae bacterium | reverse complement strand
GCACGAGCCACGTCGCCGCTGGCGCGCTCGTAGGCCGCGAGCGCGAACAGGATCTCGCGGTCGTAGGGGTGGCGCGCGAGCGCCGACCGAAGCACCCGCATCGCCTCGGCGCGCTTGCCCGTGTCGTACAGGGCTACCCCGTACACGTAGGCGAACCGGGGGTCCTCGGGCGCGAGCTTCGCAGCCGTCGCGAGTTCCGCGAGCGCCGCGTCCGTCCGCTTCTGCCGCACCAGGGCGAGCCCGAGCGCGTGGTGCAGCGGGGCCGAGCGCGGCGAGCGCTTCAGCGCTTCGCGCAGCGTGCGCTCCGCCTCGTCCTCGCGCGCCACGGCGCGGTAGAGGTCGGCGAGGTTGAGCGCCGCCTGGACATAGGTCGGGTCGAGCGCGAGCGCCCGGCGGTAGGCGGCCACCGCCTCCGCGTCGCGGCCGCGCGTCGCCTCGAGCGTGCCGAGCGCGGTCTGGGCCTCCGGCCGGTCGGCGTTGAAGCGTTGCGCCGCGACGTACTCGTCCAGCGCGGATTCGAAGCGCTTGCGGTCCTCCGGCGCGAGGCGCGCCTCCGAATCCCCCGCGAGCGCGCGCGCCGCGTCCATGCGCACCAGGCGCACCGGGTCGCCGAGCAGGCGCGCGAGAAGCTGCACGCGCGTCGCGGCGTCCGCGCCGGCGAGCGCGTTCACCGCCGCCGACCGGACCATCGGATCGGTATCGTTCAGCGCGTTGCGCAGCGTCGGCAGGGTCGCCGGGCCCGGGAACCGGCCGAGGCGCTGCAGGGCCGACGCGCGGACGATCGCCGGCTGCGCGCGGTCCGCCGCGATGCCGATCAGCGCGCGCTGCGCGCCCGGCGCGCCGCGGTCGGCGGCGTGAAATCCCTCGGCGAACGTCTGGAAGCCGGGCCTCGCCTGCGGGAACCATTTCGCGATCGCGTCAGCGGCCCACTGCGCCGACTGCTTGGCGTGGCACGCGTTGCACGCGTTCGGCACGCCGAGCGCGACCGTGCGGTCGGGGCGCGGAATCCGGAAGCTGTGATCGTGGCGCGGGTCGACGACCATGTACGTCGTCGTCGGCATGTGGCACGCCGCGCACTCGACGCCCTTCGAGCCCGCGCCGTGATGCGTGTGCGTTGGAGCGTCGTACTTCGCCGGCGCGTGGCACTGCGCGCACGCGGCGTTGCCGCTCGCGCGCACCTTGCCCGAATGCGGGTCGTGGCAGTCCGAGCAGGTGACGCCCCGCGCGTGCATCCGGCTCTGCAGGAACGAGCCGTAGGTGTACACCTCGTCGCGCTGCTGGCCATCGACGTGGTAGAGGCCGGGCTCGATCAGCGCGGCGCGAAACGCGTCGGCGAAGGGCTGCCCCGGGCGCCAGTCGTCGGAGAACTGCCCGCGCCGCGCGTGGCAGCGCGCGCACGTCTCGATCTCGCGGTTCGACTCGCGCGGCTGCGAGCGCGCGGCGTTGCCGGTCGCGGCGTCGATCGCCCACGCCGCGCCCCGGCGCTCGTCGAGCGCGACCGCGAGGCCCTTGCCCGCCTCGAAGCGCTTCCAGTCGCCCTCCTTCCTCGCCCACGCGACGTGGTTCGAGCCGGGCCCGTGGCAGGCCTCGCAGCCGACGTTCAAATCGGCCCAGGTCGTCTTGAAGGCCCCGGCCTTCTCGTCGTAGCCTTTGCGCAGGTTCGTCGAGTGGCAGTCCGCGCACTGATAGTTCCAGTTCTGGTCGATCCCGGTCCAGTGCAGCGGGTCGCCCGCCCTGAGCTTGCGGTCGGGATAGAGGTGGAACCAGCGCTGCCCGCCCGCGGCCTTCGGACGCGTGTCCCACGCCAGCCCCAGTGCCTGCAGTCGTCCGCCCGGCAGCTCGATCAGGTACTGCTGCAGCGGCTCGACGCCGAACGTGTACTTGATCTCGAAGTCGGCGGGCTTGCCGTCGGGGCCGTCGGTATTGACGAAGTACTTTCCGTCCCGCCGGAAGAACGTTGACGTCGTGCCGGCGAAGGCGAACTTCGCTTTCGCGAAGTCGCCGAGAACGGTCTTCTCGGTCGCGGGCTGCATCGCGCGATCGTGCTGGGAACCCTGCCAGGCCGCGTGCTCCTTCGCGTGGCACGCGCTGCACGCTGCCGTGCCGACGTAAGTAGGGGCGACGGGCGACGGCGCGGCAGCCGGAGGCGGCGCGGCGGCCCGGGACGGTGCCGGCGCGTTGCGATCCGCGCCGAGCCACCATGCGCCGGCCGCGCTCAATGCAACCGCCCCGGCGAGCGCGAGCCAGGCGGCGCGCCGGCCGCGCGGCGGCGCGGGCGGCGGCGACGGGGACTGACCGCTAGACCGCTGCGGGCGGCGCTTCGTCATCGGCGGGGCGCGTCGGCATCGCCGACGAGCCTACCCGAAAGCGCCGCGGCGGCTCAGAAGCGGAAGTTCGCGCCGAGCGCGAAGCCGCCGAAGCTCATGTCCTGGATCAGCTTGTCCTCGCCGCTCTGGTCGTATGAGAGGTAGCGGTAATCGAAGACGATCTCGCCCCACTTGAAGGCGTAGCCCACGCCGGCCGCGCCCTGCCAGGTGAAGAGGTTCGATGCGCCGCCGGCGTCCAGGTAGTAGTTGACGAACCACGGCGTCGCGCCGATCTTCACGCGCCCCTTCGCGCCCACGATCCCCGCCCAGACGTCCTCGGACTTCTCGACGCTCCCCTGGCGCGCGAAGCTCAGGGTGCCGCCGCCGACCGGATCGGTGACCGTGACCGTGCCGCTGAGCTGCCAGTCCGTCCGCGCCTCGAGGTTGAGGAAGCGCAAGCCGCCGATCACGTCGAGATGCCAGCGCGGGTCCTGGACGGCCGCGTAGCCGCCCACGAGCGTCCACAGCCAGCCGGTGAGCTTGCTCTGCGTGCCCGAGTTCGCGCCCGCGGCGACGTTGATCCGCCCGCGCGGCCCGAGGTCGAAGTCCACGCTCTGCACCGAGCTGTCGTTCTTGCCGAAGTCGAGGTAGATGACGTCGGTCGCGACCAGCCAGCGGCCCTTGCGCGCCTCGCCGTTGATCATGAAGGCGAAATCGAGGTTGTCGAGGACCGAGCTCTCGCTGACGTCGACGTTCGCGGATCCGCCGTTCGGCGGCGGCGGCCCGTAATCGAGCGTGCCGTCGACGCTCGGCAGCCAGAAGTACGGCATCACCGAGAAGGTCCAGCGGTCGGACGGCGCCTGCGCCGCGGCGGTCATCGGCGTGACCAGGGCCAGGCCGACCGACGTGGCTGCAATAGCGCGTCGTATCTTCATTCTCAGGCTCCCATTGTGGATGTGCTGCGACTGGCCCGTCCCGGTTCGATGCAGGTTCCGACGGCAAAGGCGAGCCGCAGCGCCCGGTGGATGCGCCTCGTCATCGCTTCATCCCGAGCTGATCGACCGACCTGGTCGAATCGCGAATGTACTGCAGATCCGCCACTATTTCCTGCTCGGCGCGGGTTCCACGGAGATCGCAACCGCGTCGGTGAACGTCGCCTGCACCTGATCGCCCACCTTCACCCGCTTGAGCTGGTTCGGATCGCGCACGCGGATACCGGCCCCGCCCTTCTTCAGCTCGTATGGATGAGAGATACGACCCCTGAGTTCGAGCGATTCGTCGCAGCGCAGTACCGGCGCCTGACGCCGGCCGAACGCGTGCGCCTCTGCACCGAGATGTTCGACGCCGCGCAGGTCCTCGTCGAGTCGAGCCTGCCGCCCGGCCTCAGCGACCGGGAGTGCAGGCGGCGGATCGCCGCGCGCTTCTACGGCGCCGAGCTCGCGAACCGGGTGTTTCCGATCGAGACCTGAGCCGCCGCGTCGGCGCGTCGCCGGCAGCGTGACCTGGCCGCACCGGACCTGCTCGCGGAAGAGCCGCGGTCGGCCGACCAGCCCGTTGCGCGGCGCGGTCGTCTCGGCGTCGAGCGCGAAGTCCGCGACGAAGACGCGCCGCGCGCACATTCCCTGTCGTTCCCCTCGATCGACCCGCTGACCTCGCCGGCCGCGATTGCGCACGCGTTTGCCCGGCCGCGGCGCTTCCCCTATAGTCCCCGCACCCCGGCCCGGACAAGAAGCCGGAGGGCGCCGCCTCCAGGAGGAGTCCGATGCCTGTCGCCACCTGCGCGCGCCTCGCGTGCGCGATCGCGCTCGTGCTGCTTGCCGGCTGCGGCAGGAAGGAGCCTCCGCCCGTCACGCAAGGACCGGTCGAGGTCACCGTCGTGACCGTCGCGCCGCGCGACGTGCCGGCCGTCTTCGAGTACATCGGCACGACGCAGAGCTCGCGGCAGGTGAACATCCAGGCGCGCGTGTCGGGCTTCCTCGACAAGCGCGTCTACACCGAGGGCGCGATCGTGAAGGAGGGGCAGGTGCTCTTCCTCATGGACAGGAAGCCGTTCCAGGCGCAGGTGGACGCGGCGCAGGCGCAGCTCTCCAAGGCGCAGGCCGCGCTCGAGGTCGCCAAGGCGAACCTCGAGCGCGTCAAGCCGCTCGCGGCGGCCGAGGCGCTGTCGCAGAAGGACCTCGACGACGCGACCGGCAACTTCCAGAGCGCTGCCGCGTCGGTCGAGGGCGCGAAGGCGCAGCTCGAGAGCGCGCAGCTCAACCTCTCCTACTGCACGATCACCTCGCCCGTCGCCGGCATCAGCGGCGCCGCGGCGCAGGCCGACGGCACCTACCTCAACGCGACCAACAGCCAGCTCACCACCGTGGCGGTGCTCTCCCCGATGTGGGTGAACTTCAGCCTGTCGGAGAACGAGGTGCAGGCCTTCCGCGACCAGGTCGCGAAGGGACTGCTCGCCCGGCCCGAGGGGAACAGCTACGTGGTGGAGGTCGTGCTCGTGGACGGCACGGTCTTCCCGCACACCGGGCGGGTGACGTTCACCGATCCGGCGTTCAACCCCCAGACCGGGACCTTCCTCATTCGCGCGACGCTGGACAACCCGCAGGGGCTGCTGCGCCCGAACCAGTACGTGCGCGTGCGCGTCCGGGGCGCGACGCGGCCGAACGCGATCCTCGTCCCGCAGCGCGCAGTGCAGCAGGGCTCGCGCGGCCACTTCGTCTGGGTGGTCGACAAGGGCGGCAAGGCGGAAAACCGGCCGGTGAAGGTCGGCGACTGGGTCGGCGACGCGTGGCACATCGTCGAGGGCCTCCACGCGGGCGACCGCGTCGTGGTCGACGGCGGCCTCAAGCTCGCCGCGGGCACGCCGCTCAACGTGAAACCGCTCGCGGCGAGCGCCACCGCAACGCCGTCCACGCCCGCGACGAAGCCGGCGGCGGCGACGAAATAGGCGCGCGCCCGCGTGTTCTCCCGCTTCTTCATCGAGCGGCCGGTCTTCGCGGCGGTCGTCGCGATCCTCATCACCCTCGCCGGCGCGGTCTCCCTCACCGCGCTGCCGGTGCAGCAGTACCCCGGCATCACGCCGGTGCAGGTCACGGTACAGGCCACCTATCCGGGCGCCGACGCGCAGACGCTCGCCGACTCGGTCGCCGCGCCGATCGAGGCGCAGATCAACGGCGTCGACAACATGCTCTACATGAGCTCGACGAGCTCGTCCTCCGGCCAGCTCACGCTCACCGTGTTCTTCTCGCTCGACACCGACCCGGACATCGCGCAGGTGCAGGTGCAGAACCGCGTGAACCTGGCGATGCCGCAGCTCCCCTCCGCGGTAACGCAGCTCGGCGTGTCGGTGCAGAAGAAGTCCTCGTCGATCATGATGCTGGTGGCGGTGTTCGCGCAGGAGGGCCGCTACAGCCCCGAGTACGTCGCCAACTACGCGAACGTCTACGTGCTCGACGCGCTCAAGCGCGTGCCCGGCGCCGGCCAGGCGCAGGTGATGGGCGTCGCCGACCAGGCGATGCGCCTCTGGATGAACCCCGACCGCATGGCCTCGCTCCAGATCACCACGAGCGACATCCAGAACGCGGTCGCGGCGCAGAACGCGCTCTTCGGCGCGGGCCAGATCGGGCAGCAGCCGAACGCCGGCCCGGTCGAGCTCACCTTCCCGGTGGTCACCCAGCGGCCCGCCACCGACCCGAAGCAGTACGAGCGGATCATCCTGCGCGCAAACCAGGACGGGAGCGCGATCGTGCGCCTCGGGGACGTCGCGCGCGCCGAGGTCGGGCTGCGCCAGTACATCGTGGACAGCCGGATCAACAACCAGCCGGCGACCTTCATCGCCGTGTACCAGCAGGCCGGCGCGAACGGGCTGGTGGTGTCCCGGGCGGTGCGCAAGACGCTCGAGGACGCGAAGGCGCGCTTCCCGGCGGGAATCGAGTACGCGATCGCGCTCGACACGAACGACTTCGTGCGGCTCTCGATCGAGGAGGTGATCCACACGCTCTTCGAGGCGATCGTGCTCGTGGTGCTGGTCGTCTATCTCTTCCTGCAGAGCGTGCGCACCACGCTCATCTGCGCGGTCGCGATCGTCGTGGCGCTGGTGAGCACGTTCGCGGGGATGCTCGCGCTCGGGTTCTCGATCAACCTCCTGACGCTCTTCGGGCTGGTGCTCGCGATCGGGATGGTGGTGGACGACGCGATCGTCGTGGTCGAGAACGTCGAGCGCATCATGGCGCAGGAGCACCTGTCGGCAAAGGAGGCGACGATCAAGAGCATGGGCGAGATCGCCAGTTCGCTCGTCGCGGTGGTGCTGGTCATGGCCTCGGTGTTCATCCCGGCGGCGTTCCTGCCCGGCACCACCGGCCAGCTCTACAAGCAGTTCGCGATCACGATCGTCGTGTCGGTCACCGTCTCCGGCTTCGTCGCGCTGACCGTCACGCCGGCGATGTGCGGCGTGCTGCTGAAGCACGGCGGCGCGCCGCGGCGCGGCTTCTTCGCCTGGTTCAACCGCCAGGTCGACCGCGTGACGCGCGGCTTCGGCCACGCGGTCGATCTCACGATCAGGCGCATGGCGGTCGCGTTCGTGCTGCTCGCGGTGTTCCTGTACGCGATCTGGCACCTCTTCCACGCGCTGCCGACGAGCTTCGTGCCGAACGAGGACCAGGGCTACGGGTTCGTGGCGATCGTGATGCCGGACTCGGCGAGCCTCGAGCGCACGCAGGCCATCGCCGAGCGGGTGGACGCGATGCTGGAGAAGATCCCCGGGGTCGAGAAGCGCAACATGATCACCGGCTACAGCCTGCTCGACCTCGGATTCAAGCCGAACGCCGGGACGTTCTTCGTGACCTTCCGGGACTTCAAGGAGCGCTACGACTCCATCGCCACCGCGCGCGAGCAGAACGCGCGCACGATCCTGGTGACGCTCTACAGGGAGGCGCAGGCGATCGACGGCGCGACGGTGTTCCCGGTGCCGCCGCCGCCGATTCCCGGCATCGGCACCACCGGCGGATTCGAGTTCTGGGTGCAGGACACGACCGCGGGCGAGCCGGCCCGCCTCGACGACCTCACCCAGGAAGTCCTCCGGCGCGCCGCCGCGCGGCCCGAGCTCGCGGCCCTGCACACGACCTTCCGCGCCACCACCCAGCAGCTGAAGGTCGACGTCGACCGCGAGAAGGCCACGCTGCTCGGCGTGCCGGTGGAGGACGTGTACAGCGCGATCCAGGCGCAGTTCGGCTCGCTCACGGTGAGCCAGTTCAACCAGTTCAGCCGCGTGTGGTGGGTCATCCTGCAGTCGGACGCGAAGTACCGCCAGGCGCCCGACGACCTCACCCGCCTCTACGTGCGCAACCGCCAGGGCACCATGGTGCCGCTCTCGGCGCTCGTGAAGACGAGCTGGGTGACCGGCCCCGACGTGCTGCCCCACTTCAACGGCTTCCCGGCCGCGAAGATCAACGGCAACGCGGCACCGGGGTACAGCTCGGGGCAGGCGATCGCCGCGATGGAGGCGGTCGCGCGCGAGGTGCTCCCCGACGGCTACGCGTTCGGCTGGTCGGGCCTCGCATTCGAGGAGAAGAAGGCCGGCGGCACCTCGGCGCTCGCGTTCGTGTTCGGGCTGATCGTGGTGTTCCTCGTCCTCGCCGCGCAGTACGAGTCGTGGACGCTGCCCGGCGCGGTGATGACGGCGGTGCCGTTCGGCGTGCTCGGGGCGCTGACCGCGATTGCCTTGCGCGGCCTCGAGAACGACGTCTACTTCCAGATCGGCCTGCTCGTCCTCATCGGCCTCGGGGCGAAGAACGCGGTGCTGCGCGTGACCGCCGCGGTCGAGTTCCGGCGCCAGGGCAAGTCGATCATGGAGGCGACGGTGCTCGCCGGCGAGCAGCGGCTGCGGCCGATCATCATGACCTCGCTCGCCTTCGCGGTCGGCGTCCTGCCGCTCGCGCTGGCCGTCGGCGCCGGCGCGAACGCGCGGCACTCGATCGGCACCGGCATCATCGGCGGCATGCTCGGCGAGACCACGCTCGCGATGCTGTACGTGCCGCTCTTCTTCTACCTCTTCGACCGCATCAAGGAGCGCCGCGAGACGAGGGCCGGCTCGCAGGCCGCCGGCGCAGCGGCGAGCGCCGCGCCGCACGCGCGGCGGGAGGGCGATTGATGCGACGCATGGCAGTCGCCGCGCTCGCACTGCTCGCGGGCTGCACGGTCGGCCCCGACTACCAGCGGCCCGAGGTGGCAGTGCCGGCGTCGTTCCGCTACGCGCCGCAGGCGGTGGCGCAGTCGCCCGACGTCGAATGGTGGAAGCGGTTCGGCGACCCGGTGCTGGACGGCTACATCGTGGAGGCGCTCGCGCACAACAGGAACCTCCAGGTGGCGGTGGCCAGTGTCGAGCAGGCCGCCGGCGTCCTCACGACCACGCGCTCGCCGCTCTTCCCGCAGCTGAGCTACCAGGGCCAGGGCGCGCGCCAGCGCTACAGCGAGCGCGGCGGCACCGTCGTCTCGAACTTCATCGACAACCCGCAGACGAGCTACCAGGTGCTCGCCGGCGCGAGCTGGGAGCTCGACCTCTGGGGCCGCGTCCGCCGGCTCACCGAGTCGGCGCGCGCGAGCCTGCTCGCCACCGACGACGCGCGCCGCGGCGTGGTGCTGTCGCTCGTCGCCTCGGTCGCCACCACGTACCTCCAGCTCCTCGGCCTGGACGAGCAGCTCGAGATCGCCAACCGCACGCTCGCGACCTACGGGCAGTCGGTGAAGCTGTACGAGATGCAGAACCGGTACGGCCAGGTCTCGAAGATGCAGGTCGAGCAGGCGCGCTCGCAGTACGAGACCGCGGCGGCGCAGATCCCCGCGATCAGGACCCAGATCGCGCAGACGGAGAATGCGCTCGCGATCCTCCTCGGCCGCAACCCCGGCCCGATCGCGCGCGGGAAGCCGCTCGAGACCCTCGCGCTGCCGCTAGTGCCTCCCGGGCTGCCCTCCGAGCTCCTCGAGCGCCGCCCCGACCTCATGCAGGCCGAGCAGCAGCTCGTCGCGGCCAACGCGCAGATCGGCGCGGCGAAGGCGCAGTACTTCCCGACCATCTCGCTCACCGGCGCGCTCGGCTCGGCGAGCACGCAGTTGAGCGACCTCTTCAAGGGCCCGGCGGGCGTGTGGAGCTACGGCGGCGCGATCGTCGGGCCGATCTTCACCGGCGGGGCGATCGCCGGGCAGGTCGCGCAGGCCGAGGCTCAGCAGCGGGCTGCGCTCGCGAACTACGAACTGGCGATCCAGAACGCGTTCGCGGACGTCGAGAACGCGCTCGCCGCGAACGCGAACCTCGCCGACCAGCTCGCGGCGCAAACGCGCCTGGTACGCGCGCTCTCGGAGTACGCGCGGCTCGCGCGACTGCAGTTCAACGGCGGCTACACCTCCTACACCACCGTGCTGCAGGCCGAGCAGCAGCTCTTTCCCTCCGAGCTCAACCTCGCGACGATCCGCGCGCAGCTCTACGGCTCGCTCGTCAACCTCTACAAGGCGCTCGGCGGCGGGTGGGTCGACCAGGCCGACGGGCTCGCGCCGCAACCGGCGGTCGGGGCGCTGCCGGAGCGCGCGAGCGCGGCGGGCGCGGGGGAGTGAGTCAGACGCGCACGACGCGCGCGTCCGCGCCGGAGCCCTCGATCCGCACGCGGTCCCCGACGCGCAGCGTGTCGTTGGGAAGCTGCGAGATGCCGATGACGATGCCGTTGTCGAGCTTCACCATCACGTACTGGCCGGCACGGGGCTGGCCCGCTGCACGCGCCGGGGCGGACGCGCTCCCGCCGCCCAGGGCATTCGCAGTCTCGGCGAACTCGCGCCCCCCGCCGCCGGGCAAGCCGTAGCCGAGGGCCTGGCCGGCGACGCCGTTCGCGACGTGGTGGAGTCCGAACAGCGTCTCGTCCCGCACCTGGATCGCCTCGATGCTCACGATGCGCCCGAACCGCACCGGCGACTCGCCGAGCGGCCGTGCCGCGCCCGCGGCGGGCAGCGGGGCCGGATCCGCCTGCCGCAGGCGCGCCTGCAGGCGCTGGCGCACGGTCTCGCCCTGGGGCCCGAACTCGGCGGCGAGCCGCTCGCCCACGGGCCGCGCGCCGGCGGCGACGCCCCCCGGCACGCAGTCCGCGCGGACGACCCGGGCGTTTTGCCCGGATCCGTCGACGCGCACGCAGTCCCCGACGCGCAGGCCCGCGTCCGCCGGCTGCGTGACGCCCACCGCGATCCCGCTGTTGAGCGTCACCGTGATGTGCTGCCCCGGGCGGCGCTCGACGTACTTGTTCTGGATCTGCCCGCCGAGATAGCCGCCGCCGACGCTGCCGAGCACCTGGGCGAGCAGCTGGCCGCTGCCGTGACCGAACTGGTGGCCGATGACGCCGCCGGCGACGGCGCCGAGGACGTGCCCGACGCCGAGCTGATGGTCGCCCTCGAGCGAGACCGGATCGATGCGCTCGATGCGGCCGTAGCGGACCTCGCTCTCGCCGAGCGCGGGCTCGCCGCCGCGGTGCGCGCCCATCCCGCCCTTGCCGCCGCCGGCGCAGCCGGCCAGAGTCACCGCTGCCGCGAACGCCAGCAGCGCGTGAACGCCGATCTTCTTGGATCCTGTCATGGCTTCCTCCTGGTGGATGCCGCGAAGCGGCGACTCTACCCCGCCGCACCAGCGCTCGCGCGCAAGCCCTGCCAACCCGGCATCCTCGGCCGCGAGCTCGACTTCCAGCCCGCGCGCTGCGCGCGGCGGTCGTATCATCAGGCGCCTCCGGTCACCTCGAGACGCCGCAGAACGGAGACCCCTCACATGCCCGGCTTCGGACGACGCTACGCCCCCGACCGCCGCGACCGCGGCTTCCTCATGCCGCGGATGCTCGCCGACGTGCGCGCGGTGAGCCTGCCGGTGCGCAGGACGTGGGCCATCCACGGCACCGCGCTCGACCAGGGCGATACCGGGACCTGCGTCGGCCACGCGTGGCGGAACTTCCTGCGTTGCGCGCCGATCCGCACCGAGCGCGGCGGCCCCTCGCCCTTCGACATCTACCGCTCGGCGGTGCTGAAGGACGAATGGCGCGCGAACAACGACGAGGCGCGCCTCCCCGACCGAGATCGCGGCATGGACTACGGCACGTCGGTGCGTGCCGGAGCGAAAGCGGTCACGGCCTTCGGCCGCCTGAAGTCCTACGTCTGGGCGTTCGAGCTGCAGGCGGTGCTCGAATGGGTGCTCACCGCGGGGCCGGTGGTCCTCGGGACGAACTGGTACTCGAGCTTCGCTCGGCCGGACCGCGAGGGCATCGTCCGCATCGAGGCGAAGGCCAGGGTCGTCGGCGGCCATGCTTACCTGCTGCGCGGCGTCGACACGCGCCGCGCGCTCGCGCGCTGCGCGAACTCCTGGGGCGATGGCTGGGGCCTGTCGGGCGAGTTCCTGCTGCCCTTCCGCGACCTGGAGCGGCTGATCCACGAGGACGGCGAGGCGTGCTCGGCGGTCGAGAAGCGGCTCGCCGCAAAGGCGGTGGTGCCGAAGGCAGTGAAGGCGTTCGTGCCGCCGGCGGGACGCGCCGGGCGGCGCCGAAAGGAGCGCCGGGCCTAGGCCGAGCGCGCCCGGGGTCACTTCGCGCCCGGCTTCTCCTCGTGCCCGCCGAACGCGTGGCGCATCGCTGACAGCAGCTTGTTCTGGAACGCCGCCTCGCCCCGCGAGCTGAAGCGCGCGTAGAGCGCGGCGGTGAGCACCGGCGCCGGCACCCCCTCGTCAATTGCGGCCTGCACGGTCCAGCGCCCCTCACCGGAATCCGACACACGCCCGGCAAACTTCGCCAGCTGCGGGTCCGCGGCGAGCGCCGCGGCGGCCAGGTCGAGCAGCCACGATGAGATGACGCTCCCGTGCCGCCAGACCTCGGCGATGTCGGGAAGGCTGAGGTCGTACGGGTAGTGCTCGGGCGCGCCGAGCGGCGCCGTCTCCGCGTCCGCGTCGCGACGCGCCTTCCCGGCGTTCGCCGCGCGCAGGATGCCGAAGCCCTCGGCATACGCCGCCATCATCCCGTACTCGATGCCGTTGTGGACCATCTTCACGAAGTGGCCGGCGCCGCTCGGCCCGCAGTGGAGATACCCCTGGCTCGCGGTGCCGCTTCCCTGCCCGCCGCCGGGCGCGAGCGCGCGGAAGACCGGGTCGAGCCGCTGCACCGCCGCCGCCTCGCCGCCGACCATCAGGCAGAACCCGCGCTCGAGGCCCCAGACGCCCCCGCTCGTGCCGACGTCGACGTACTGGATGCCGCCGTTCGCGAGCGCCTTCGCGCGGCGGAGGTCGTCCACGTGGCGGGAGTTGCCGCCGTCGACGAGGCAGTCGCCCGGCGCAAGCAGGGGCTGGAGCTCGGCGATCGCGGCGTCGACGGCCGCGGCCGGCACCATCAGCCACACCGCCCGCGGCGCGCGGAGCTTCGCGACGAGGTCCGCGGCCGACGCCGCGCCGGTCGCGCCCTCCTTCCCGAGCGCCGCGACCGCCACCGGCGAGCGGTCGAACACGACGCACTCGTGCCCGGCGCGCATCAGTCGCCGCGCCATGTTCGCGCCCATCCGGCCGAGGCCGATCATTCCGAGCTGCATGAAGGCTCCTATCGCCCGTTGAGCTGCCGGTAGCGCCGGACGAGCGCGTTCGTCGAGCTGTCGTGACCGAGCGCCGGCGCCGGCGCGGCCGCGAGCTCGGGGACGATGCGCTGCGCGAGCGTCTTTCCGAGCTCGACGCCCCACTGATCGAAGGGATTGATGTCCCAGATCGCCGCCTGGGTGAAGACGCTGTGCTCGTACAGCGCGACGAGCTTGCCGAGCGCGGCCGGCGTCAGCCGCTCGAGGAGCAGCGTGTTCGACGGCCGGTTGCCCGCGAACGTCCGGTGCGGCACCAGCGCCTCCGGCACGCCCTCGGCGCGCACCTCGTCCGCGGTCTTCCCGAAGGCGAGCGCCTCGCCCTGCGCGAACACGTTGGCGATCAGCAGGTCGTGATGCGCGCCGAGCGGGTTGAGCGGCTGCGCGAACGCGATGAAGTCGCACGGCACGAGCCGCGTCCCCTGGTGCAGCAGCTGGAAGAAGGAGTGCTGGCCGTTCGTCCCGGGCTCGCCCCAGTAGATCGGCGAGGTGTCGGCCCCCACCGGCTCGCCGGCGACGGTCACGCGCTTGCCGTTGCTCTCCATCGCGAGCTGCTGGAGGTAGGCGGGAAAGCGCTCGAGGTACTGCTCGTAGGGCAGGACCGCGACCGTCTGCGCGCCGAAGAAGTCCGCGTACCAGACGGTGAGCAGCCCCATCAGCACCGGCAGGTTCCGCACGAAGGGCGCGGTGCGGAAGTGCTCGTCCATTTCCCGGAACCCGCCGAGCATCGCCCGGAAGTGATCCGCACCGACCGCGATCATCGTGGAGAGGCCGATCGCCGAATCCATCGAGTAGCGGCCGCCGACCCAGTCCCAGAACTCGAACATGTTGGCCGGATCGATCCCGAACCGCGCCACCTCGGCGGCGTTGGTCGACACCGCGACGAAGTGCTTCGCGACCGCGGCCTCGGCGCCGAGCGCGCGCACGAGCCACTCGCGCGCGCTGCGCGCGTTCGCCATCGTCTCGAGCGTCGTAAAGGTCTTCGAGGACACGATGAAGAGGGTCTCGGCCGGGTCGAGATCGCGGGTGGCCTCGACGAGGTCGGCGGCGTCGACGTTGGACACGAAGCGCAACGCGAGCGCGCGGTCGCTATAGTGCGCGAGCGCGCGGTGCGCCATCACCGGCCCGAGGTCGGAGCCGCCGATGCCGATGTTGACCACCGCGCGGATGCGCCTGCCGGTGTGCCCGGTCCACGTCCCGCTGCGCACGCGGTTCGCGAAGTCCGCCATCCGGTCGAGCACCGCGTGCACCTGCGGCACCACGTTCTCGCCGTCGACGACGATCGACGCGCCGCGCGGGGCGCGCAGGGCGACGTGCAGGGCGGCGCGGCCTTCGGTGACGTTGACCTTCTCGCCGCGGAACATCGCGTCGATGCGGCCGCGCAGGCCGCATTCGTCGGCGAGCTGCACGAGGAGCCGCAGCGTCTCGTCGGTGACGCGGTTCTTCGAGTAGTCGAGGTAGACCCCCGCGGCCTCCGCGGCGAGGCGCTCCCCGCGCCGCGGGTCGGCGGCGAAGAGCTCGCGCAGATGGACGCCGCGGATCCCGCCGTGGTGCGCCTGCAGGGCCTTCCACGCGGCTCGCGCGGTGACCGACGTCATGGCGCCTGCCCGGGTGCCTGCTGCAGCCATGCCATCGCCGCAGCCCGCTCGGCGAAGGCGAAGTGCCGGACCTCCGCCCGGACGAAGTGCTTCGCCAGCTGCGGGAGCAGGGCGAGCGTCACCCCGTCGCTCACTACCGCGATCCGGCGGATCAGGCGGTGGTGCTCGCGCACGAAGCGGATGTGGCGGGCGAGGGCCCCGAAGCCGTCCCAGCCGGGGAAGCGGTCGGCCACGATCATCAGGCCCTTGAGCACGCCGTTCGACTCGATGAACGGGTCGACCAGCGCGGCGAGCTGCTCGAAGTCGACCGCCTTGAGCGTCCCGGACGGGAACACCTCGACGATGCCTTCCTCGCGAAACAGCCGGGCCTCGATCACGCCGCCTCCATGGATCGCCGCATTATGCCGCCGCGCGAGGCCGCTTCAGCCGACCCGGTAGGTTGCGAGCTCGTAGTGGTCCCGCACGAGCGGGTTGAGGCGCGCCGCCTGGCTCAGGAAATCGAGCTTGACGATGCGCCGCACCACCGGGGCGTACCAGGCGGTCGCGAAGATCCGGGTTGCGTCCGCGGCGTCGTCCATGCCGGACAGGAACGGCCGGCCGCCGTCGAACTGGACCCGTGTCGCTGCGAACGCCCCCGCGGCGGTGATCACCTGCTCGGTGCCGAGCACGCGCGCCGTCCCCGACCACGCGCTGCCGAACTGCTCGCGCGGCATCGACACGGCGTAGACCCCGGGCGCCAGGTCGCCGAACGCGAACGCGTAGGGCGCGAACTCCCGGACCACGAGCCCGGGAAAGACGCGCGGGGTGAGCGCGAACCCGGCGCCGAACGTCCGCTCGTCGGAGGGGCTCGTCGCGCCGTCGAGCGTGAGCCGGTCGGCGATGCCCTGATCGGTGACCGAGACGACCGCGCAGTCGAGCATGCGGGGCGGATCCTGCTTCCAACCGCTCCGGTACGCGTAGCGCCAGCTGTCCCCGACGCGCGGCGCGCGCGCAGGATCGGCCGGGCGCGGCGGCAGCGCCGTGGCGCAGGCGCCGAGCAGCCCGCCGGCGCCGAGCGCACCCAGCGCCGCGACGATCCGGCGGCGTCGCGCAGAGAGGGGATCCGGGCGAAGCATGTCGGTCATGGCGATCGCGCCTTTCGCACCCGATTATCGCCGGCCGAAGCCCACCGCGGGGATGCGTGCGACAATTCGCGCGGTGCAACGAAGGCGGTACGAAAAGATGAATCCTCGCGCTGCGCTGTTCGCCGCCGTCTCCGCCGCCGCCCTCACCGCGTGCGCCCCCGATGCCTGGAAGCCGTCGCCCGGCTACGACGCGTTTCTCAGCCAGGTGCAGAATGCCTGCTATTACCAGCGCATCGGCCTGATCAACGTCGGCGACATGCTGGCCAATCCCGGCAACTCGCAATCGGGCTACTTCATCGACGAGACCTCCCGCCTCTACTTCGGGAAGATCTCGCGCGAAAACTGGACCGCCGCGGTCACCGCCTTCATCCAGGGCCGCGCCGGCGACCCGGGCGTGCAGTGCGTGCTCGGCGAGCTCGACAAGGCCCGGGCCTCGCAGGTCCCGCCGCCGCCGGCCCGCTGATCAGCGCGGCGAGCCGCCGCTCGCGCGCAGCGCCCGCGCGCGCTCGTACGCCTCGCGGCAGCCGACCGCGCCCTCGCGCAGCCTGCCCTTCGCGCCCACGAAGTCGAGCGCGAGGCTGGCGAGCGGCGTCGCGAAGCGCAGCGGCGCGAGCACGACGTTCTCGGGTGCGACGGTCACCCGCGGGTTCTCCATGGTGCCGCCGAGCAGCATGGTCGGGGCGACGGTGAAGAGCTCGGGCTGCTTGGACACCGGCCGCAGCCGCCCCGAGAGCGCGTGCGTCGTCAGATCTGCGTCCAACTGGCCGACGATCCGCACTCGCGTCGTGTCGACGAAGAGGGCCGAGGTGCTCGCCACCCCGCCGGCGAGGTCGAGGCTCGCCGCCGCGCATTCGACCTGCGAGCGCGAACTCGGATCGAGGGAACGGAGCATCGCGCTCAGCAGGCCCGTGCCCCAGAACTCGAGCGCCTCCGCGCTCAGGTCGTGGGGAAACATCGCCACGTCGATCGTGCCCGACAGGGCCGGCAGGAGCCGCCCCGGCGGTCCCTGCGCAGCCAGGTCGGCGACGAAATCCACGCGACCGCCCAGCTTCGTGGCGGGGTCGAGGGTCCGGGCGAGCGGCCCGAACTCGAATCCGTCGACGCGGGCGCGCACGGCGAGTCTCGGCTGCGCGCCGCTCGCGTCGATGCGGACGTTCGCGTCGATGCGTCCGCTCGCGGCCTTTACGTCCTGCAGCTCGACCGCGAGCCGGCCGGAAGCGAGGATCGCGCGCAGACGCCCGCTCGCGAAGCGCTCCGCGCCGCCGTGCAGCGCGTCGACGTCGATCGCGGCGTCGACGTCGGTCGCGCGCAAAACGTCGAGCGCACGTGCGATCTCCGCCTCGCGGCGCTGCGCCGCGGGGGCCTCCCCGCCGGCGCCCGGGCTCGCCCTCGCCGGTCCGCCGATCCACCGGGACGCGCCGAGATCCTCGAGGTGCAGCGTCGGGGCGCGCAGCGCGGCGGAATGCGACGCGCGGCCCGTGCGCCGGATCTGGAACTCGGCCCGGCCGAGCACGCGGCTCTTCCCGAAGCGCACGTCCAGGTCCGACGCGCGCACGGCGTCGGCGGCGACGACCACCGTTCCGCGCACCGCATAGGGCCCGATTTCGGGCAGGTCCACGCCGGCGAGCTTGCCCAGCCGGTCGAGCCGCGCGCCGGAGAGGTCGATTCGCGCATCGCCCGTCCCGTCGCGCGCGAGCGTGCCCCGCACCTCGGCGCGCATGTCCCCGAGACTCGCCCGCACC